>JAAFKL010000106.1 GCA_021399405.1 Candidatus Heimdallarchaeota archaeon
AAAGTTATTTCCTCTCGTTTTAATAGAGGGTTTTCTTTTCTTTCATCAATAGTTATTTCCAAGTTGTTTAACTCCTCATATGATTGTTAATCAACTATATTAAAATTAAATCGGTAGGGACTCTAAAAATCAATTCAAAATAGTCAGAAGATTTAAATTGCTTAATTTGCAATTATTTTAATTGTCTCCTAAGGTCTGCAATTTCTTTTTCTTTGGAGGAAAACAAAAGGAGGAGATTTTTCAAGTAAATTGGTTCTTCAACAATTTTCATTCTTAATTCGCCTACTCGACCATCATGAAACTGTGTCTGTATGAAAATTGTATTTTCTGGTTCTATTACTATATTATTAATAAATCTAACCATAATTCTAGATGGATCTACTGTTTCATAATATGTAAAATTAATTGAATCATCAGTTACAAAGAAAGTTACGGGTCGCTCAAATTTTTGCTGCTCAATACCTGCAATCTGATAATTCATCGTGATAGCTTTTCCGACATACACAACATTTAGATTATTATTTTGGACTCCTTCAAGAATTTCGGAAGGCAAGTCTCTATTCCAGTGATTTTCAATAATTCCAATAAAGAATTTTGTCAATTCACTCTCCACAATCTTCATTGCTTCAACTGACTGACCTACTGGGGTCCCAAAAAGAAATAAAGTACTATCATTGATTAAGATGATGTTCCCTCTTTCTTTTGATTGATCATTAAGATCTAATACCTTAACTTGATAACCTGGACGATTATCTTTTGGTAATAATTCTAAAAATTGAGTTCTAGATCGCTCTCGAGATGAGATTAAATATTCGAAATCATTGGTATCAAGATCCTTCAAAAAGAGTGTAGTAAGGGTTATATTCGCTTCATTAATATCTTCACGTAAATTCGCTAGTGATTCAAGTGCTGCTCGACTATTATTAATCTCCGATGTAAATTCTGCTAAAATTGTATTTAATACAACACTCGGATCAACAGCACTATATTTAGGTTTACCTTCTCGAGAAATACGTTTAACCGCATTCATTTCTTCTAATTGCCCTAAAATATCATAGATTTTAGATCGATTGATACCACTTTCAGCAGCAATTGCTGACCCTGTTTCCTCACCCATTTTCAAGATTGCAATATATGCTGCAGCTTGTAATTTAGTAAAACCAGTTACATCAAATGAAGATAGGCTGTCAATCAATTCTGGAAATGCTTTTTTACTCATAATGTCACAAACCTTGCTACTTCGCAGCTACCAGTGAAGCACCACAATCACTGCAAAATGCGGCTTGGGGGACCACTGGAACTTCCCCACAATATGAACATGGCTTTGCAGAGGCTGATGGAGCAGTATTAGGTGTCTGTGATTTGGGGGCACTGACTTTTACTTCCGATCCAATTACTCTATCATTTAGACTGGTTCCGGCAATGCTGGAGCCTTTGTATTCAACCATACCTGATATATAGTCATATGTAGCAGGATAATTTTCGAAACTTACTAATTGTACAATTGCCTTCCTAACATATTTAGGATCCTTCGAAATTAATTTACTTAAATCTCTGACAGATATTTCTTTGTGCGTAGGTAATACTGCTTTTATTGCTTTTCGGGTACCTATTCTTTGACTATAAGAAAAATAAACAATTGCTACAGATATAGTGCTAACAATGAAGTATTCTGCGCCACCTTGAATTAGAGATGATGCAATGCCTACTGGTAAAAGAATAAAATTTGATAGTATTAATAATAATTCCCAACTTTCCAAATTGTCATAGGTATTCTGTAACCAGTTATCAAGTTTTGGAGTAATTAATTTAGCCTTATATTTATCTGGTTCGAAAATTTCTATTAAAGTAAATATGGTCATCAAGAGAAAGACTAGTGTTAAAATTGAAGACACTATAATCTTGAATATTCTAAATTCTTGACTTTGGGATGCTGAAGAAAAATCATTATCAAATCCACTTACAGAGGAGTTCAAAAGTAATGAATTACCAATTATTCCGATCAATGATCCAATCATTAGTGCAATGAAAAAAATTGGGATCGCTATAGAAATCCTGTCTGCTTTCCTGTATGAAGACAAATAATAACCTCAGAATAATTAAAGATGAAATGATTAATAAAGTTGTTCCTACCACCGAGGTAACAAAGTTAAAAGTGCATAATTAATCGCCCAATTAGGTAATTATAACACAAACAAGTTATCCACTAAAATTAGAAGACTAAGTTTGAAAAATAAATCTATAATACGAATTAATAATTTCGATTGCAAAACCTTATTGGTTTCTAATTGAATCTGAGTATGATAATGAGCCTCCAAATGTCAAGAAGAAGTTTGGCTGCATTGGGTATAATTAGCATAATTGTGGTTAGTTCGATAGCAATTATTATTATTAGCAATGATGACCCAGTACCAAAAAATTTAGGTCCTGGTATTTCAGATATCCTTGACGAAAATATTAGTTATGCTGGTTCATTAACAGCTATAGTGAATTTTACTCAAGAGGATTTTTACAAAGGTGAATCTATACCTTTTGAATTACAAGTAGATGTAGAATCGTCTCCAGCTCGTTTGGAAACAATTACTTTAGGAGTTAGAGATTTAAATTTATCAAGAACTGCAAATCAATCAATCCAATTAGACATATTGATTAATCCAGGTACTCATTCTATCCCACTTGAGTTAAAACCTGGATTTCAATTAAATGGATTTGTTGCTCTAGTGAACAAAAATTATACATTAACAAGTTATCAATTGAACTATACTCAGATTCAAGTCCAACAATCTATAGGTGGGAATCTCAATCATAATCTGTATGGTAGACTATATTCAGCCTATGATCAAGCAAAAGAAATGACCTGGGATACATCAATAGTCAACAACGCAACATTATTTGTAAATAATAATAACAACGTGACTTTAACCTCAAATGAAGAGAATGCAACGGCAATAATTCAAGCGGAAATTGAAACCACCACATATACAAGATTATATTATAATGTATCTGGACAAATAAATAGTTCAATTCAAATTGGCATCAATAATTTCATGAATATAACCAATTCTACATCCGGTTACTTACCTATTGGAGAATATCAAGGAAAACAAAATGTCACTCTTCTTTTCAATATAACTGACCATGAAAATGTGAGTATTGTATTTTCAATTCCGACTCGTAAAATCGCAATTATGACTGTTGTAGCGAACAATAATTGGGAAAGGCTATCTGAAGATGGGACTGAATTTCGAAAAGCTGACTACTATGTAAACCAGTTAAATTCTCATTATTCTGAAGTATTCAATATGACATTCGTGATTGTAGCCAATGTTAATTTTGATTCATCTCCAGCAAGCTCGAACTTATTTGTAATGCGGCAAGAAGCGATCACAACTGTAGGTACTAACCTGAAACTCAATCAAAGTAAATGGCATGATGGAGTTGGAACGCAACTAGAAAATGCAGGCGGAGATATATTATTAATTTTGAGCAACAAAACAATGGATCACTTGGGAATTGTATTTCGAGCACCAGATGGTGAAAACAACTTAAACATGGCAATTGGAGCCCGTGGTAGTTTAAACACTGGTCAAGAATCAATTGAAATAAGATTACCTTCAATTTATGGAGATAACCTAATTCAACATGAACTAAGTCATATATTCAGAGCGCCTGATAGATGGACTGAAGATGATCTTGCAAGTATAATGACAAAGTCAAGACCTAGTGATGCTTTATTTGATATCGCAACAGCAAAATTTTGGTTGATGAGGACGAATTGGCTAGAACAGGACATCCAAACAATGGTTGATCATGTTGATGTATTTCTTTTTGAATTCTAATCAAATTTTATGATAATATTTTAAGAAATTCTTTTTCTATCAAATCTGCAATTTCAGATACTGTATATCGATTACCTGTCTCGATTGCAAGTGTTGAAACTGGCAGTGCTAGCCCACATGGGACAATTGTAGTAAAACCGGTTAATGGAAGATCAACATTTACAGCAAATCCGTGCATAGTATATCCGTGCTTATTGGACATACCAACAGCAGATAGTTTTCTAGGTGGGGTTGTGTTTGTCCATATTCCGGGATTTTCATAATCAATTCGACTATCAATTGAGAGACTTTGAATGACCTTGTTGATTATCTGAAGTATTTTGGACACTAAATTATGAATTCCACCAAACCTTGATGATTTGGTAATGACATAACCAATTAGTTGACCAGGACCATGGTAAGTTGCAGATCCTCCACGATCCACCCTAAATAATTCTATACTCTTTTTCTTCAATTCTTCTTCTGATAGCAATAGATGAGCAACATCTGTTCGTCTACCAAGAGTGATTACATCATTATGTTGAAGCAGCATAAGATACTGATGATTTCCTTCGATTACTTCCTCACGTAATTTTTCCTGTAAAGTTAGGGCTTTACTATATTGGAGAATACCGTATTTTTCAACAATCCACTTTCTCAATTTAGTATTCGAATCTTTATTAATTTCATGCTGTTTTGAGATCCCATCCAAGTCTAATGAGATATTGGATTGATCAGTCACAAATTTACTTTTGAGGACTCATATATATTCGTTTCATTTCTTGATAAATTATGAACTTATGAATTGGTAGATATTTTTTGCATCTCGTAGTGGATTGAAATTTGCTGGATCATCAACATATTCTGAAATATTTTGTGTTCTAGAGTGAACACTACCTGGCATTCGAATTAATCGTCTGACATCAATTGTTACTTTATGATCAATACGTGGATACAAATGTTTGATCACCGTGTTTAGAAAATCATCATCCTTACCTTTGGGTACACTTGCAACAATATCACGATACAAAGCGGTTCCCTGCAAAACTTCACGAGATATTTCAATGCGTTTTTTTGTAAAACCAATATCTCTCAATGTTTTAGAGAACTGTTCATCAAGAATTAAATCTCGAGCGAGTTTCTCATAAATTCTCGTTTTAAGTAATTCAGCTTGGTTACCAATTTTATCGATTTTCTGTAAACCCTTGGGATCATGAATTAACTGCATGTGCCCAATTATTGCCGCTCTTTGTTCTTGATCTAATTTGAATGTTTGTTTATCTAATACCCAGCAGTGATAACCTCTACCACCTGTGTATACCCATTCCAACTTGGTGAAACCAAAATCTTCTCGAAGTGTATCATCAATAATTTCGCTTGCTTTCTGCATTAACATCCAGCAATCAACACAAACCATCCTGCCAGTGCAATCACATTGTCGAACTTTATCATATTCATCCATATCAAAATCAAAAATTAGTTCCCTTCCCACCCAGGGTGAATTATGAATTGTGACAGGTTTATGGTCCCTATCTCCGGGTAGAAGACGTTCTTTGTAGAGAGATCCTATGTATGCACCTCCTACTGGAAAAGTTGAAAGATATTCGAACAAAAATGAAGGCTCTGAAAATGATTTATTTCTAGTAAATCCCGCATCTAAACGCTCAAATCCAAATTCACGAGTGTCAAAATTTTCTCGCTCGATGACTCGAAAAATTAGATTAACATCAAAATATTCTGTATAATATGATTTTATTTCATTTCCGAGTTTCTCTTTATCGAATGTAGGTTTAGTAGGTTCGGCTTCTTTTTCCTCCTTCGGAGCATTATTCTCTTGTTCCATATTAAACCTCAACAGGATATAATAGGAGTTGGCAATTCAAAATATAAATTAATATGGTTGTCCACCTAAGTGAGATTATATGATTTATTAATAAAATCGATCGATACTCTCTCAAATTCAATAATATTATCTAGTTTTCTTTTTCTTGCTCTGTTTTGCCATTATCACCATTTGATTCTACGTCATCGATATCCTTGTAGATATTGGCAGATTTAGCGAGGACCTTCAAAAATACCATGGGATGATACATTTTATCAAATTTCTGATTTACCCCATCTACAGCTAAGAGTTCCATATATTTGGCACAAGCCTGTTGAGCAAAACCTCTTGATGCAAATTCAGTGATTAAACCCACCAATTTCTCATTGACATTTTCTCTATCTTTTACGATATTGGTCAAATCCTCAGAAATCAGACCTGCGTCCTTATGCCTGAAATAGCAATACATTTTAGTCTGAATTGTATTACAAGATGGCATATCATAATCAATTCGTCCACCTTCTAAACCATAAATATGTCGAATAATGTATCCTGCCCTTCTTTTGAATTCTGCAAAATTTAAACCAATATTATCCACAGCTTTACTATACCAGTATTGAAGTTGCTCTTCGACATCCATTCCAGTATGCTTCAGAAATAATCCCAATTGAAATCGTTCCCAATGAGCTATATACCCTTTTAATTCCACTTGGTGCATTAATTCCTTAATACACGGTGGGTAATATTCAATATGATCATCAAAATTACCCTTAATGACAATTCCACTCATATTGAAATTACGCTTAGGTTTGACTAATTTCTGTAATAATTCATTTATATTGTCACTCAATGCTTTTTGGGGGCCTGAAACCTCCGTTTGTCTTCTCTCAGATAGATTAATCAATTCATCATTAATTTTATCTTGGTATTTGTGTTTTATAGTACTCATTAATTTGTCGAGAGTACCTATTGCCCAACCTTTGTATAATAATACACGTCGATGTTTGATAATGAAGGAGGCATGTCTGAAATCAATTGCAATAAGCTTCCCCATGCCGAATCCCTTATTCTGCTTATAACTCCGTCCAGCACGACTCATCATTTTGGTAGTTGTATCCTCTGTCAAACCGAATTTCTCTCGTATATCTATCCCCAAATGATCCTCCAAATCTTCAATTTCCAACCAAGTTGGATCAAGTCCATCTTCAACGAATAAAAAATTGAGGAGTTGGTTCTTTTCTTCCCATTTTGATTTAGCGAATCGATGCTCAAATAGATCCCCTTCGTTCTCCATAAACCATGCAGAAAGTCTTGGATCCATATATACTCCTAGTTTTAGAATTATGTGTCCCTTGATATCTCTCTGTCCACGTTCACGGTATTCTTCTGGGGTCTCAAAGCTATCTTTCTGAAAATCTTTTTCTCCGTTTATTCCAAGAATGTTAATCCTTTCAATAATGAGGTGTTTCCACTCTTGCTCTTCGATTTGCAAACTCTCTATTTTTTGAAAAGGAAACCAAACTGGGAGATGAACTATTTCCAAACTTATTCAAAACATCTCTCTATTTGTTGAATATAAAATCCACGATCAATTGTAGAAAATAAGCACAATCAATAATTGGACTAGAATAAGAAAATAAGATATCTAACATTTTACAGCTTGAACTGTAACCGATAGACGAAAGTAAAAAGCAATCATTATACATCAACTAACTAGTTTCAAAATGTGTGGTCTGATGCGGCTGAAAGATACAAGACACCTATTGCAGAGATTTTCTCAGCTGAAAACAAATTAAAATATCAATTAACAGTCGAGGTTACACTGTCAAAAGTACAAGCAGAATTAGGATTAATTCCTAAAGAAGATGCTTCACAGATAGAAAATGCTGCAACCACAGTTAAATTAGAAAGGGTACAGGAAATTGAAAAGGAAATTCATCATGATTTGATGGCAGTGGTTAAAGCATTAACTGAAGCCTCTGGGGAAGCTGGGAAATTTGTTCACCTTGGTGCTACGTCAAATGATATACAAGATTCAGTCTTAGCGATGCAAATGAAAGAAGCCAAATTTACATTACTTGATCTACTTGACAGTTTATCGAGTATACTTGCGATTCACGCCTCAAATCACAAAAAAACTGCATGTATAGCCAGAACCCATGGTCAATTTGCAATACCAACGACAGTTGGCTTCAAATTCGCAAATTTTCTTTATGAATTACACTTAGCGAAATCAGAATTATTTCAATCAAAAGTTAATCTTTCAAAGTTTTCTGGAGCTGTGGGTAATTACGCTAGCAGCATGAGAATGGACATTGAGGAAAAATTATTTGAAAAATTAGGCTTAATACCTTGTGCAATTTCCACTCAAGTTGTTCCGAGAGTGATTCACAGTCAATTTTTGAATAGTTTTGCTTTGGTTGCTTCCGTCATAGAACGAATTTCTAAAGAGATACGCAACCTACAAAGATCAGAGATTAATGAATGGCAGGAACCATTTAGTAAAAAACAAGTAGGGAGTAGTGCTATGCCTCACAAGAAAAATCCACACAAATCTGAACGGATTTCTGGGCTTGCTAGAGTTATTCGATCAAATGTGGCTATATCTCTTGAGAACATAGCCTTAGAGCATGAGCGAGATATAAGTCATTCATCAGTAGAAAGGGTAATAATTCCTCAATCTGCAAATCTTTTGTTTTATATTACGAAATCGATGATTTCTATCCTCAAAGGACTTATATTCAATTTACCAGCAATTGAAAAAAATTTGCGAGAAGCAGATAAATCAAAATCTGAACAAATCCTTATTCACATGACAAAGACTTTGGGACGACAAGAAGCACATGAACTAATTAGAAAACACATAGATAGTGATGATTTTAAAGATTCAATATACCAAGACAAAGCAATTTTGAATCACATTACTGAGACAGATTTAGATTTAATTTTCTCTACAGCCAATGTAGGACTAGCTACAACCAAAGTTGATATGGTTTTGGCAGAATATGATTCTACATGGAAAAATTACAGAAGTGAATAATCTCAATGTGATTATCTTTCATCAATCGATTGTTTAGGCGACCGATATAGTTATTCAGCACTAAGAATTTTCTGTGTTTCTAGTACATATAGATTGATCATTGGATCTCAAATTACCGAATTACTTGAAGCCAACCACATTTCTTTTTTGTATATAATAAATCCTTCAATTGTAATGGAAAAATCTGAACTTGCAAAGATCTTCACTCCAGAACAGTATGAAGTAGAGTTGTTCAAAGAGAAAGGGCATACAAGAAAACAATGTTCTAAATGTGGGTTATTTTTCTGGTCATTGAGTGTAGAGAGGTTAACCTGTGGAGATACATCGTGTGAAGGTGGATACACATTCATAGGGAGAAAAGGTGTAAATTGGAATTTCCACCAAACTATAAGTCAATTAACAAACTTTTTTGAAAAACATGGACACGAACCAGTCAAACCCTACCCTGTCGTTGCACGTTGGAGGGACGATCTAGATTTTACAATTGCAAGTATAACTGATTTTCAGCCGTGGGTGACTGGAGGACAGATACCTCCACCAGCCAATCCTCTTACAGTCCCACAACCCTGTTTACGTTTTGGAGGAGAGTTTTCAGACGTTGATAACGTTGGAAGAACAGGACGCCATTTGACAAGCTTCGTAATGTTTGGGCAACATGCATTTGTGAGTGAAGATCTTAAAGGAGGATATTGGATGGACCGTTGTATTGATCTGAATTTTTCTTTCTTAACCACAAAACAAAAAATTAAACCTGAAGATATTACCTACGTCGAGAACATTTGGATGGGAGGTGGTAATTTCGGACCTAATCTTGAAAGTATGGCATTTGGGACTGAAATTGTGAACTCGGTATTTATGCAATATCAGAATACGCCAACAGGCTACAAAGAGATGGATATTAAAGTAATCGATGTAGGTTGGGGTACAGAAAGAAATTCGTGGTTTTCTCAAGGTACATCCACAATTTATGAAGCCACATTTGGACCTGTATTAGACTATTTACTCAAAGAAACTGGAATAAAGGTTAACCAAGATTTACTAACAGAATATTCCAAAATTGCAGGGTTGATAGATATAAATGAGGTATCTGATGTCAAAAAAGCAAGATCTGGAATTGCAGAACAATTGGGATACTCTCTCGATGAGCTAAATCTGGAGTTGCAAGAGATAGAGGCGATTTACGCAATTGGTGATCATTGTCGGACGGTAAATTTTGCACTTAGTGATGGTGCAATCCCGAGCAATGTCGGAGGGGGTTATAACATCCGGACCATGATTCGCAGATTGTTTACCTTAAATGAGATTTATAATTTCAATTTAAGTCTGCATGATGTTATGGAAAGGACGGCATTGTATGTTTCACAAAGCTTTCCTAGAGTAAAAGAAGCAATCTCGTTAACAGAAACTATTCTTGATGTGGAACGAGTTAGATATGACAAAACTGTCAACACAGGAAGAAAATATGTTAAACAACTGCTAAAATCGAAAAAGAAAATTAGTGATAGTTTACTTGTAGAGCTCTACACTTCTCGAGGTATTCCTCCTGAGACTATTGTTTCCCTCGCAAAGGATCAAGGTGTTAACGTATCAATTCCAATGGATTTTTACTTGCAAGCAGATCAATCAAAGCAGGAAAGTAAAGAAGTACTACCTGTAGAAGAAATTGATTTGGATAAAATCAAATCACTTGAAACCGAACAGCTGTACTATGATAAAAACATCAAAAGAGTATGTGAAGCTTATGTTCTTGAGGTATTAGATACAGGTCATCTTGTGTTTGATAAAACCATTTTCTACCCTACTGGAGGGGGTCAAGCAGAAGATCATGGGTATATACATGCTAAAGGTTCAACCCTTGAAATCATTGATGTAAAGAAATTCGGAAAAGCAATTGTTCACAAAGTAAAGAAATTACCGAAAAATATTATTAAAGGTACAAAAGTAAAACTTGAATTGGACATAGAGAGAAGATTAGCTCTGATGCGCCATCATACTGCAGTACACATTGTTGGTGGAGCTGCACGAGAAGTTTTGGGAACCCATGTGTGGCAAGCTGGAGCTGATAAAACCCCTGACCGAGGAAGATTAGATATAACACATTGGGAGGGATTAAGTAGAGAAACACTTGACGAAATAGAGTATTTAGCCAATTCAGTAGTTATGGATAATTTACGGATCAAAAAACATCTGATGGAAAGAACTGATGCTGAAAACGAATTTGGTTTCACTATCTATCAGGGAGGCGTAGTGCCTGGGAAATTACTTAGAATCGTTGAGATTCCTGGGATCGATGTCGAAGCATGTGGTGGAACACACGCGAATATGACAGGTGATATTGGATACATTCGAATTACCGGAGCGGAACGGATTCAAGATGGAATAGTTCGAATAACACTAACTGCTGGCAAACAAGCTGTGGAAAAGTCCCAACATGATTATTCACTTCTCAATGAGGCTGCTGATGAGTTCTCAGTTAATCCTGAAGTTTTACCAACTACTGCGAAGAGATTTTTCAATGAATGGAAGGATCAAGGGAAGGCAATCACTCGATTAAGTAAGGAACTAGCAGAAGCTCGAGTACCTGTTTTAATAAATGAAGCTGTGAGTATTAAATCAAAAACTGGAAAAGCAATTCGATTAATCGTTACCTCATTGGATGCAGAACAAGCAGATCTAATCAATTTAGGAGAAAAATTCTCTGAATTATCAGAAAAAGATGGAGATCTCATTTCTGTTATTATTGGCAAATATGAGAGCCGTGCAATGGTAGTTGTGAGTAGATCGAAGGGTTCAGATATACCAATTAATCCCATTATCAAAAACATAGGTAAGCATCTTGGTGGTGGTGGTGGTGGTAAAGGGGATGTGGTTTCTGGAGGGGGAACAAATGTCAGTAATATTCCAAAGGCATTTAAGGAAAGTGAAAAAATAGTTACAGAAAATATTTAAGATTTATCAGACGCCATTGATACTAAGTGTAGTTTAAAAAATATGAATATATTTGCAACTATAAGAGTTGTAACCCAATGGAAAAGCAAATTGATGAGTTAGATAACAAAATTGATGAAGTACATAAAATATTATCAGATACTTCAGTTCAATTAGCATCTCTTTTTTGGGATATTCCTAGAGAAGAACAGCTTGTGAAACCAAATCCTAATGAGTGGTCAGCATTAGAAATTTTGATACACCTTCGTCAAGTATCAGATGTCTATGCACAGAGGGTTAAACGAGTGATGACAAGAGAAACTGAAGATTTAGTTAATTTCAAAGATTATGACGAAAACAAATTATTTTCCAATATTAAACTGGATGATGAAACTGCTAAAGCCAATATTAGTGAATTTATGCAATCCAGATCTGAATTATTAAATCGAATATCATTAATTGAAAAATCGGAATGGAAGAAAGAGGTTTGCAATCATGAAGCAGAAGGAACGTTAACTTTACTCGACCTCCTAATCCCTCTTGCAGATAGAGAGAAAAACAATCTTTCTAAACTTAGTGAATTGTTAGAACATGTTGAAAGTGAAGAACCAGAACTATCAATAGATACCGTTCATGCTACGCTATCAAACACGTCAATTGAATTCTCTCAATTATTTTGGGGAGTCCCCCGAGAAGTTCAAACCCATAGACATTCAGAAAATGATTGGTCACCATTGGAGATATTAGTTCATCTACGTATAGTTTCTGAAGTCTATGCTGGTCGAATAAAAAGAGCAATGCATCCAGATACTTCAGAACTTATTGAGTTACATGATTTCGATGAAATGAAACAAATGGAGAAGATCAATTTAGAAGATGAAGCAGTGAGAGGAAATATTACTGCATTCATGAATTCTCGATCAGATTTGCTCAATGAAATTTCTCTTCTAGATGCAGAAGTATGGGACAAAAAAATAGCAAAGGATATGAAAGGAAAGGAATTAACCCTGTTACAGCTCCTAATACCCCTAGCTCAGCGAGAGACGATGTATATTGCAAAATTGAAAGAATATCTCAAGGATTACTATTAATATTGTCATCCGAGGCCATATCACCAGATTTTCCGTAGAAGTTAGTGAACTCGATCATTCTAAAAATTAATTTCCCATATTCTTTATTGATAATACAACCCATACCGTATTCAAATAGATACAACAATTCATCTTGAAAACCAAGATTTTGAAGTATGTAGATTAAATAGTTTAAAGTCAATGAATGTGAAACGATCAGAATACTTTGATTTGTACCACCCGAAGTATTGATGTATTTGTCAATAAACTGTTGAGCTCTCTGAAATACTTCACCATTCGTTTCACCACCGGGAAATTTGAACCCTGAGGAAAATGTGGATTGAGATAATAACTGGGAATATTGTTTCTGAACTTTTTCATAAGACATTCCGGCAACAGTACCCACATCCCTATCTTTGAGTAGATCACTCTCAATTATTGATAGTTCAAGGTCTTGTGATATAATCTGAGCTGTTTGCTTAGCCCTTTCCATTGGGGAGGTAAAAATTGATGTTAAGGCTTCGCTTTTCAAAAATTTTGCAATTTCACGTGCTTGGGATTCTCCATTAATTGTTAATTTTAAATCTTCGAATTTCCCCATTTGAGAGGCAACATCTTCACAATGTCGAATGAGAAATAATTTGATAGATCTCTTTTGCAATATGTTCTACTAAATGATACTCTTAAAGAGGTATTTGAATCAATTTTGAAATAAATAAAACATCAATGGAATTAAAAATCAAACAAAAGCTAAACTCAAACATAAATCATTTTTAGGGTGAGTTGGATTATTGAAGTATTGAGTAGTAGATTGGATTCTTTGAGAAATTCTATTAGAAATTTAGAAAGGAAGAAACTAATTGCCATTTTAGTCATATTATTGCTTCTCATCTCAATCCTGTTATCTATTACTGTTTATCAATTTAATAAGAATAGTAGTAAAAAAGCATTGGAAGAAGCTGAGTTCACAATTGATAGTTTTGACATTCTCAATGGTACCAAGGAAGAAATCTGGATTGAATTTCGATTAAACATTACTAATTTTGATGGTTCGGGAGATTCATCACTAGTTAAAGTTGATTTTATTGAAATTGTCCTATTCAATAATAGTGTAGAATTAGCAGAGATAATTGTCCCGCTAGATTCTAGTGAGATTGAAAAATCCAAGATAATTCAAACTAGACTCCCCCTTGAGGAATCTGATACAAGTGCTGCTAATTCTTTGATTCGAGGATTAGTAAATAATATATTATCTGGAAACAATTTCATACTTGATTTTACAGGAACTGTGTATTATGATGTAGGAAGGGTATTCTCAGATTCACTTAAATTTTCTAATCAATTGTTATTTGTGGTAAACGATACATCCTTGGATCTAGAAATTATAGAAATTGTATTGGAGGACCTTAATTCGATCTCTACGAAACTGGATATTCAAATTACAAATCCATTTTCTACAGAATTCTATATTGATGGAACAGTTTTCACAAATATTGAGGAAATAAATCTTGGAGAAATAAATCTCGATAATGGTTTATTAGTTAAATCTGGAATGCACAATTATACTGTTGATTGGGAACTTGCTGCTTTACCAGAGATTGTAATATCTGAATTGTTGAAGAATATTGACTCAGCAATAGTGTTAAAAACCATATTATCCCTTCAAATAAATGATTTGACAATTGAAATATCTCCCGACCTTGAATTGTCATTTGGCGAGAGTCTTGTAGATTTTGCAATAATTGAAGTAACTAATTTTGAATCGAATCAGACATCAGGAACCTTTACGGTTGAATTTGATATGGAATTGACAAGTAACATTCCAATTATTCTAAATATAACCTCGATTTTAATGACATTCACGACGATATCAGATGTTGAAATAGGTGTTCTCGATTATAGTAACCAAGATGTTGTCTCAATTCCGTTGTATAGTTCAGTAATAATCAACAATGTGAGTGTGATCTTCTCGGATATATCCGCAACGACTCTTATTACAGTCCTCATAGACCAGGCCATCAAAGTCCCCAATGCAATTCTTACACTACAATTCTTTGAAGAAGAGATTGAAATCGAGTTTGAATTGGAAAGAATCGATTTCTGAATTGCTCTATCATCATTTCTGAACTTTAATACAAATATTTGGGTTCCTTGTATAAGATATATATCCGGATACTATTATATAAATATAGAATGCTTAGAAAGTATCCGTTAATTATCATGGCTGGGTCAGATACTGAACGAACTGATGCCTTACTTGATTACGCTGATGTAGACTACAAAGCATTAATTACACTCAATGGAAAGACTCTGCTAGAATTAATTATTGAAGCTATGCAGGAATCAGATGTAATAACTTATATTTACGTAATTGGTATTCCAGAGAATAAAATCAACTTACCAGAACATATTAACAGTGAAAAAATTAGTTTTCTTGAAATCCCTGGTGAAAAAGTTCCTGAGAGACTGGATATTGTGTCAAAGCAAATGATGGAAGATGCCAAGACAAATCCCGATATATTTCCAGGCGGATCGTTTCATGGATTATTTGTTGGAGGTGATATTCCTTTCATAAAAGCAAATATGATTAGAGATTTCGTTGAAGCAATTGGAGAACCTGAATTTGATCTATATCCATCAATGGTAAACAAAACAGTTATGGAAAAAAGATTTCCTCTCTCAAGTAGAACTTATGGAAAATTAGTAGAAGGGCGATATTGCATGGGTGACATTACCTTATTGGATTTATCTTTGGTTGGGGACCGACTACCACAAGTCAGAATTCTTAGGAAAAATCGAAAGAAATTTGTTACTACAATTTTCAAATTTGCCCCTATGACTGCAGTTAGATTTGTATTAAGGAGATTGTCCATTAAGAATTTAGAAGATGGGGCAGGTAAAGTCTTCAAAGTTAAGTGTAAATTTATTGACGTCCCTCACGCAGAAATAGCGATGGATATTGATAAACCAGCACAACTTGATATGGCACAAGAAGAATTTCAAAAACTAAAATAATTGAATGTGCAAAAACAGAGTTTCAGACACTAAAATAATTAAATGTGCAAAAATATCTAACTTTAGTGAGTGACATACTTTCCTCAAGTAGCTCAATTGCAATCAATGAAGGATTTGTACAGAATTTAGTTTCGTATTTCAAGCATCTTGCTGCTCCTGAACATGATTCTACACAAATTGAAATGAAAAAGATAGATACTTCGATTCTGTTTAATGTAGACCTAAAATTACCTATGTTCAATGGGATTTTAATCAGGGAGGAGAGTGACTATATCAAAGTCATAGAGGAATTTGAGCCATATTATGTCGAAAACTCAATCCCTTATCAAATTTGGCTCGATCCAGAACTTGACAAAGATGATTATATACAAAAACTGAAACCTTTTGGGTTCCGATATGTTGGGGATGAGATCGGACTGGTCATTGATATTGAAAAAATGGATAAAAATATAAGTTATCCAAATAGCCTGTACATAGAGGAAATTAATTCCAAAGATCGTTTCTTGAAATATATGGATGTTGTTAAACTCAAATTCAATTATCGAGGTGATGCCCATCAAGAATATATTGCCAAATTCGATAATGTTGATTTCAGTCAGAAAGGTAGATATTGGAAAAAATATGTGGGTTGGTTAAATGGTGAACCTCAAGGCGTTGCAACACTAATATTAGGTGGAGGAATCGCCATGATTCATGAGGAGGCACTTACAACCCGTCTAGCGAAACATCCTTATGGAGTTAATGATGGTATTGTTCTTAAAGCTATGATGGATGCCCTTAAACTAGGATACAATGTGGGTGCACTTTTCTCCACCGTTGGAGAGTTACGTAGATATTTTGCTATTGGATTTGAAGAGAAAATGAAAATGCCGAAATTTGTCAAAACTTATCAGAGAAGAGCGAGAAAAAGATAATGAGAAATATATTGTCACCGCTTGGTCTTAATATTGAAAGATCCATTTTGTTTTAAAAATAGAAACACTCAATTGTAATCCAAAATAATAAATTGAGAATCCCTACTCAGTGAATTATTAAGGGTATATACTCTTGATAAATAAAATTCTTATACATCAGCAAATTCATCAGATTGTGAATAGATCAAGTACACCTCATGATGTACTCTTAGAAATTGTACGTGAAAAACACCAAATGCTTCCAAAGCTGATGAAAGATGTTGGAATTGATTGTTGGTTGGTATTTATGAGAGAAACAGCCGCTGCTCCCGATCCAGTTCAGAATTTGGTGATCGGAGGAGGTGTGGTATGGGATTCTGCATTTATTTTCCATCTTAATGTGGATAAAGTGATGAAAACTGCAATAATGGGTGATTTTGATGCTGATGCCGAACGAGCTAAGGGTATATGGGATGAGGTTATTACTTATACTCAAGGAATTACTGATATATTGCACAAAACGATGTCTGAATTGGATCCAAAGAATATAGCACTTAACTATTCAGAGGATGATGTGATGAGTGACGGCCTTAATCACGGCCAATTTGTTAAATTGTCTAAAATATTACACAATATGACAGACAAATTCACCGAAGCAGCACCTATTATTCAGAAATTAAGAAGTCGAAAATCTAAAACTGAATTGAAATTAATTACTGAGTCAACTATAATGGCTCAAGAAATCAATGTTAAAATGATGAAACAATTCAAGTTGGGAATGAGTGAGATTGAAATTCAAAATATGTTTCATGCTGAGATGGATTCATTGGGAGTTATAGAATCATGGGAAAGGACAGGTTGTCCTGCTGTTGATGCTGGACCAGAAAAAAAATTCGGACATATAGGCCCCACAGATTTAAAAATAGGCAAAGGTGGAACTCTCCATAATGATTTTGGAGTTCAGCTTCATGGATATTGTTCCGATATCCAAAGAATGTGGTATTTCGGTAAAAGAGAGGAGATCCCAGAGGAATTACTACATGCATTCAAAACTGTCCATGGTGCGATAACTGCAGCAGCTGAAATAGCTAAACCTGGGCTCACTGGCCATTTTTTGGATTCTATCGCCAGGGACCATGTTATCAATAATGGGTACGAAGAATATAAGCACGCGCTAGGTCACAGCGTAGGCACGAAGGCCCATGATGGTGGCACTCTCTTAGGTCCACTGTGGGAAAGGTATGGAGATCTTCCCAATGGCATTTTAGAGAAAAATAACGTATTTACCCTCGAATTATACGTAGCTACAAAAAATTATGGAATGGTCTCGCTTGAGGAAATGATAGTTATAACTGATGATGGGTGCGAATTTATAATTCCAAGACAAGAAGAATTTATTTGTATCGAATTGTAAAAATTATATGGAATTTAATCTACATAACAAAACTCTCATTATCACCTTAATTGAAGGTCCAGAGACCGAGGTTACTGAGGAAACGATATTTAATTTCAGTCAGCAGGGAGATTTAGTCTGGGCAGAATATTCTGGAGGAAAAGTAACGGTTGGAAGGTTGGTTGGGGTGATCAATGGCGATCGATTAAATCATTCTTATGTGCAGATTAATTCCGAAAATAAAATAAATTCAGGTGAAGGAACATCACGATTGGCTATGAACGAATACAATAAAATTGAAATCATTGAGGAATGGGAATGGAAATCCCAAGAAGGTAAAGGTAAAAGTGTGATGACGGAAATATAACTAAATTAGTTAAAATCTTTAATTTAGCTTTCTACGTTCTTTCGATAGGGTTTACCTAACCCTCCAAGAAAAGTGAATTCTTCAATTTCCTTACGACTTCTAGGTCGATTTTCTCTTGCTCGAACAGTTTCAGGACTGTCTTCTATTTTACCAGGATAACCAATAGAAAAAACTGCGACGGGTTGATATTCTGATGGGATACCGAAAACTTCAATTGACTTTTTCTTATCAAATCCACCCATAGGTGCAATATTTAGACCGAGATCCACAGCTGCGAGCATTAAATTCTCATTTGCTAATCCTAGATCATGATAACCCACATTGTACGATTTCCCGTCTTTCATAATCCATGCCATTGACAGTAGTAAAACAGGTGCATTCTTTGCCCACAACTGATTCCCTTCTCCTAATAGAGAAAGCATTTTTGCCTTCTCGATCGGAGTTCGGTTATCAAATACAATATATTGCCAAGGTTGGGTGTTTGTCGAGGATGGAGCCCAACGAATAGTCTCGAGTAGTTTCTCTAAAGTTTCAACTGCTATGTTTCGATTTGGATCGTAAATCCTAGATGATCTCCTTCTAAAGGCTAAATCTTGCATAATATAAATTGAATATGATCATTAATAATATTTTATTTTGAGGATAATAACTCAAGAACAATATTTGTTTTTCTCGTGTGTACTGAGGACACACAACGATATAATTCAAACCGATGTTAATGCAGAATACAAATTTAGACTATGAAAATATAGTAATTTGTGTATGATAAATTAAGGAGCAATTTTTTATATAAAATGTATATTATTGTGTAAATAGTATATATTTTACAGCAATGCAATGTGAAAATATCAAGAGTTTTCTTATAAAACATGAGAAATTTGTATTGTAGCAACGTTTAGTTGCAAAATATTTCTTCATAAATTTGGATTTTAATTTTAAGTCCAATATCGATCAAAAATGGTCGAAGGTGTCAAAATATGAAAAATTACGAAATTTCTATTCTATCACGTGGAGGTCAAGGTGGAGTTAGCCTTGGAAAGGTATTAGCCTATAATGCAACATTTGATGGATTCTATACCACATCAATTCCGAAATATGGAGCCGAAAGAAGAGGGGCTCCTATAAGTACAAGTGTTAGGATATTCGAAAAACCCGTTAGAAGGCATGCACAAATTGTTAATCCCACAGATGTTGTATCATTGGATGCTACTCTAGTTCCTAGAATGTTCCCTGAAGACACATTTCATGGTAAAGGGACTCTTACCATTAATTCAGATGAAATTCCATCTGACTTTGATATTTACACTCCTGAAAAAATTGGAATATGTAATATCCAAAAAATTGCACAGGAACAAGGATTAGTTAAATCTGGCTCTACCATGATTGGAATACCAACTCTAGGTGCATTTATAGCTACTAGTGGTATTTTAACAATGGAATCCCTACACAAAGCGATTGACAAAGTATTTGGTAAATCCAAATATTTAAAGGCCAACCATCAAGCAGTTGATGCAACATTTGAGAATACAAAGGTGAAAATAATTGAGCAACCAATCAGAAACTAAACCTCGACGAGTACATCCAATTGTTCGTCCTATGGCAGGAGTTGCTGGAAGAACCAGTGAATGGAGAACTGAAAGGCCTGAATTACACAAGGAAAATTGCACAAAATGTATGGCATGTGTCATTCATTGCCCCGATGATGTAATTGAATTAGACAAGGATGGATTTCCAGAGATTGATCAGTACTACTGTAAGGGCTGTATGATTTGCGAGGCTGTATGTCCCCACGATGCTATTGAAACAATAGAAACCCTGCCTGGTGGAGAGAAAGATGTCATTAAAATTGATGGAGGTAACTCACCATGATGGATCCAAAAGAAGTTGAAATTTGGACTGGAAACCAAGCAATTGCAGAAGCAGTTATCGTTTCTAAACCTGAAATTGTTGCTGCTTACCCAATAACACCATCTACACCAATAATAGAATTTTTATCAGACGCTTATGAAGATGGTCGCATTCCAGGTGAATTCATAGCAGTTGAATCAGAACACGCAGCTATGGCTGGTTGCGTAGGAGCAAGTGCTGCTGGTTCAAGAACATTTACAGCAACTGCCTCTCAAGGTTTGCTTTATATGATGGAAATGGTTTATTTTGCGGGAATGGGAAGACTACCGATGACTATGACTGTAGTTAACAGGGCTCTTTATGGGGGATGGTCAATCTGGGTCGATCATCAAGATTTGTACTCGATGAGAGATACTGGATGGATACAAGTTGCAGCAAAAAATAATCAAGAAGCTCATGATTTGATTCCACAGATGTTCAAACTAAGTGAAAATCATGATGTATATTTACCGGCAGCAGTCAATATTGATGGATTTACATTAAGCCACGTTGCAGGACAAGTTGAACCCTTACAAAGTAGAATGATAGATGATTTTCTTCCTCCATTTAATCCAATGTTTAAGTTAGATCCGCAAGACCCTGTGTCATATGGTGCATTGACTTTACCAGATGATTACAGAGCATTACGAGAGGATTTGGTGGATTCAATGGAACGAGCAAAACCGCTATTCAAGAAGATTGCCTCAGAATTCACAGATTTAACAGGTAGAGATTGGGGTGGTCATGTAGAGGTATATGGACCCGAAGATGCAGAAATTGGAATTATTGCCATGGGGACGCTAGGGGAAGAAACTGAGGAGACTGTCGACTATCTAAACGAAAAAGGAGGGCACTTTGGATCTACAAGAATCCGAGTTTTTAGACCATTCCCGACGCAAGAAATAATTGAAGCGGCATCCCGTTATGATAAATTGATCGTAATTGATCGTGGTTACTCATTTGGAAGTACATCTCCACTTGTAACCGAAATACGAAATACTTTGTATCAAGCAAGATCAAACGTAAAAGTTCATAGTTTAATTATTGGAGTTGGTGGGGCTGAAGTAAGTTATAGAGACCTAGCTAAAGCCGTCACCAAAATTTTGGAGGAGAATTAAGATGGTAAAAACAAAAGAATTGGTTAATCTAGAACTCGAAATGAAAGCAATCGAAAAAGGAAACCTAGCTTGTCCAGGATGCCAACTAAATCTAGCATTTAAGCATTCATTAACTGCATTGAAAAATAACGCGATTGCAGTAATTCCTGCTTGTTGTACCTCTGTAATTCAAGGTGCAGGTAAGGGATACGGTATGCATGTACCTATTTTCAATGTAGCCTTCGCAGCTGCACCTCCTGTAGCATCAGCAATAGCTAGAAAAACCAAAATTGATGGAAAAGATACATCGGTAGTTGTTTGGGCAGGAGATGGGGGTACTTCTGATATCGCATTTGCTGCGTTATCTGGTGCCGCAGAACGTGATGAAGATATTCTTTATATCATGTATAACAATGCAGGATATCAGAATACAGGTAATCAAAAATCTGGAGTCTCGCCAAGAGGAGCTAAAACTAGTACAACAAAAACCGGGAAGACATCTAGACCCAAGAATGTCGCGAGGATGATGATTGCTCAAGATGTAAAATATGTAGCGACGGCCAACACAGCCTATCCACAGGATCTATTTGATAAAATCACTCGGGCAGCAAATGAATTCAAAGGTCATTTTAGGTATATCGAAATTTTTAGCCCTTGCCCACCGGGTTGGGTTGTAGACACACGAGATACGGTTCAAGTTGCCAAATTAGCAACAGAAACAGGTATGTGGCCCTTATGGGAAGCAGTTGATAGTAAAATAACCTTAAGCCGTATAGGCAGAAGGTTTGCAAACCCTGAAAAGAGAAAACCAGTTGAAGAATATTTTGCACTCCAAGGTCGATATAAAGGAGTGGATGAAGACTTACTCGAATTAGCGAAAGGTGATATCGACTTTGAGTGGGCCTGGGTGAATAAATTCATCGAATAATCGCGAAATAAACATCTTAGAATAATCTTTTTAAAATATTAAATTAATACAACAATGAGTCTATGATTAATTATAGGGGATTCCAATCACATGATGCAGATCAAGTATTTGAAGTTGCTAAAAACTCATGGGAAGAGACCTATAAAGAAATTTTCAGCACTGAGTTTATTAGTAAATTTGTAAACAAAGCTTATGATCCTAATAGTTTACAAAAGACAATTCCACTAATTGAAGCGGGATTGACTGGATTTTGGGTGGCCACGAATAATAATTCTGTGGTAGGATTTGCTCAAGTAGGCTACTCATCAACAAGGCTAGAAAAAAAAGATCCTAAAAATGAAATTTACCTTTATCGAATATATGTTGATCCTGACCATTTGGGTAAAGGAGTTGGAAGTGAATTGCTTGAACTAGTTGAGAATTGGGTAAAAAAAGAACAAAAGGGATACTATGTGTGTTATTGTCACAAAAATAATGATCTAGGCAAACAGTTCTATTTTAAGAAAAAGTTCGAACATATTCCAGAAAGGGATAATCTAGAAGAAAACGAGATATTTCTATTGAAAAAATTATTTTAAATGTTCATGACAAAGAGCTAGCCGTAAAAATGTTTGAAAAGAACAAGGTTGAAAAGAAAACGTCTTTACAACAAAGTAGAGAATTTGATGGAGAATTATTTAGATTTACAAAACATCTGTAAATATTACTATACAGATGATGGTGTTGTTATCAAGGCGAATGATAATGTTAATTTTACATTAAAAAAGGGTGAAGTTCACGCTTTGTTAGGTGAGAACGGTGCTGGAAAATCAACAGTTGTTAGAAACTTGAGTCGTAGACCAGACAGTGGCATAGTGCTTATCGAAGGAAAAGAAGTGATTATCAAAAATCCCTTAGATTCTATGAATTTTGGAATTGGGATATCACATCAGAATCTATCGAAATCCCTTGTTGATAGACATACGATTTCTGAGAACATTCTCAGTGTTGCTAAGGGCAGATTATTTTCGATTAAAAAAATTAATCAAAAAATTAAATCAGCTATTGAAAAATATGGGTTGGATGACATAGATCCCAACATGAAAGTTTGGAAACTCTCTGGAGGAGAAAAACAACGAGTTGAAATTCTTAAAGCCATCATTACAGATCCCAATATATTGATTCTTGATGAACCAACATCTATGTTAACACCACTTGAAACTGAGAAATTATTTACTTTAACAGCTAACCTCAAAAAACAAAATAAAAGTGTTATAATAATAACTCATCATCTTGATGAAGCCATAAATCATTGTGATCGTATCACCGTCATGAGACAAGGGCAGGTGGTTGAGACACTTGATGAAGCACAAGTTGAAAAATTCAGGCAGGATCCTGATGCCGGTGTAAGAACATTAGCTAATCTGATGGTTGGAAAAGAGGTCATATATGAATATGAACGCGAAGATGAGGATCAACAGGAGAAAATTGAGGTAGTCAATGTTTCTAATTTATCGGTCGCAAATGATATGGGCGATCAAGTAGTCAGGAGTGTTGATCTGGTGATTAATGAGGGTGAAATCCTAGGTTTAGCAGGGATAGGAGGGAATGGCCAACAGCAATTAGTAGAAGCTCTACTAAATATAAGAAGTAAAATTTCAGGCAAAATAACAATTAGAAATACAGATATCACTGATACGCCAGTTAAAAAAATAAGAAATTTAGGAGTGGCCTACATACCAGAAGATAGACAAAAAGGTATGATCTCCGAATTGAGTATAGGGCAGAATTTACTACTCAATTCGTATGACGAGAAGAGTGGCCTCTTCATCAATACAGAATCAGCCGTTGAATTAATAGAGGGATTAATGGAAAAATATGCAATCAAAGCCCCAAATTCTTTGGTTTCAGTCAGTAGTTTATCAGGTGGCAATAAACAAAAAGTTGTTGTTGCAAGAGAATTATCTAAAGATTATCAAAACGGAAGCCTGTTTGTTATTGCTGAAAACCCAACAATCGGTTTAGACGTACAAACTACACAATTTGTGCGTCAACAACTTTTGAACAAAAGACAGGAAGGTGCGGGGATATTATTAGTTTCAAGCGATCTTTCAGAAATTTTGGCAATAGCAGATTATATTGCAGTAATGTACAATGGGAGAATTATTGGTCATATAAGCAGAAATCAAGCAACTAAGGATGATATCGGCCTTATGATGGGCGGTGTAAACCCATATGAACAAAAGATCGAGGAGGAAATTTAATTGGGACTATTTAACTTTAAAATATCAAAAAGAGAAAAAGTGGTTGTAGGTTTAGAAGGAGCAATATTACGAACTTATGTTATATTAGCTGGATTGGTGTTCGTTGGTCTGATATTTGCATTTTCAGGCTTTAATCCAATTCAAATTTATTTAGAAATGATCTCAGTTGCTTTTTTTAAAGAATTTGGAATCACACAAACTATTTTAAATTTCATACCACTAGCAATAATTGCAATTGGGATTGCTATACCCGCAAGAGCAAAAATAGATAATATCGGTGCCGAAGGACAATATATTATAGGTGCAATGGCAGGTTATTGGGTAGCGATTAGATTTCCAGATTTCCCGTCATTCATTTTAATCCCAATGATGATAGTGGGTGCCTTTTTTGCAGGTGCTCTTTGGGCACTTCCCATTGCCTTATTCAGAGTCAAAGGTGGTTTCAAAGGAATAGATGTGGTTGTCAGCTTCCTTTTGGTTTTCCCAGCAGAATTATTTTTACTGTATATGATAACAGATGATAGTCGTTGGGGAATTCTTCGTTTTACACAATCAAAAATACTTCCCGATAATGCAATTATTGCAACCTTTACCGATAATAGTATCCCTATAACAATTTTTCTTAGTTTAATAATTTTATATGTGATGAGTTATTTCTTTTATAAAAAAGATAGAGGAATTCCAAAAACCAAAATTGCTTATGAAATTCATGTCATTGGAAACAATGAAACTGCTGGACAAGTGGCAGGAATTAGTTTTCTAAAAATTGCTTTGATAACTACTGCAATTTCAGGAGGTTTAGCAGGAATTGCAGGGATCAGTCAACTAGCTGGCAATCCTGGAAATTATCTTCTTAGAGATTCCTTTGGGGGTGGGTTTGGTTTCACGGCAATAGCAGTAGCATGGTTGGGCGGATTGAATCCTATCGGAATTTTATTCGCTGCATTTTTATTTGCAGGTTTGCTTGCCTCCAGTCCATCACTACAACTTAATTTTGGTTTACCAAATACAGCAGTTGATCTATTAAATGGAGCAATTCTTTTATTCGTATTATTATCAGAATTCTTCGTAAGGTATAAAATTACAAGGAGGGAAGACTAACAATGTCAGAATTCGGTACAGCTTCATTTATTATCGTCACATCCACATTTTTACTAATTCCAACTTTAGGTGAATTGATATCAGAGAGATCTGGTGTATTAAATCTTGGCGTTGAAGGAATGATAATCTCGAGTGCAGCAGGTTCGTACTTAGTTGCATATAATACTCGTAATCAGCTAGATTTACTTATTTTCACTATTAGATGGTCTGATGTAGGTCTTGACGATAAATTAATTTTGGGAGGACACATTAGCGTTTGGATAGGGATTTTTGCAGGAATTCTAATAGGCATCAGTTTATCTGCAGTTCATGCTTTGCTTACGGTAACCTTTAGTCGGAACCAAATTGTTTCAGGTATAGGACTCACTATATTCGGCACTGGATTAAGCGGCTTGCTTGGTAAATCTGTTGGAGGTAAAGGGGGACAAGTTGGTAATTTAGAGAGTGTTCCAATCCCATTTCTAGAAAACATACCATTTTTTGGAGAAGTATTTTTTGACCATGACGTATTAGTATACTTTTCCTACATAATGGTTGCAGGATTATGGTTTTTCTTGTTCAAAACTAAGTTTGGAATAATTGTTCGTGCTACAGGAGAAAACCCATCTGCAGCTCATAATCAAGGTATCAACGTAAAAAAAGTACGTTTCACAAGTGTATTATTTGGTGGGGCAATGGCAGGAATCGGCGGTGCGTATCTAACCCTTGCCTGGTTATCAATATGGAGTGATGGTATGACTAATGGTAAGGGATGGTTAGTTATTGCATTGGTTATTGTCGCATTATGGCATCCATTATTGACTATAGTTGGAGCGTATATTTTTGGTGCAATCGATGTATATGGAGGAACTCTTGAGAGTGGGAATGAGATTTTTGGATATGAAGTACAGGTTCCATCTGCTATTGTCAAAATGACACCATATGTAGGAACTTTATTATTCTTACTTTTAATGACCATTGTTGTCAATCGATCCAAAATAAAACGAGTTCTTGGATCGCCTTCAGCCTTAACAGTTCCATTTTCGGAAGATTGATTAACAAAATTATTTTACCATAAAGTTGTACAAAGCGTAAACAAAAATATCAGTGTTATTGACAATTTCAACAAAACGATTTACCTTAACTGATATTTCTTAAATAATAATGGAAAACTCAAACACATCAACCTTGTGCAGATATTTTCGGGCAAGTTGAGAAAAAAGGAATTAAATATATGTCAGAAGCAACTTATGGACAAAGTGTCCTAATTAGTACTGTTGTTATTGCTGTGATTGTAGGGGCAGGCCTTGGTTATGGAGGTTCTGTCGCTTTTTCAAGTGATGATGACAGTGGAGCTGGAATCAGCGGTAATTTAAAAGCTGGTTTTATATATGTTGGACCGATTACTCCGATAGGATGGACTGGAGCTCATGATATCGCTCGTGTCCTTCTAGAAGAAAAGTATGATTGGTTGGAAACCAAAGCAATAGAGAGTGTTGTAGAAGGAGAAGCAATGAGTTCGATCGATGCCCTAGTTGATTGGGGTGCAGATGTTATATTTACTACATCATTTGGTTTCATGGATGAAACAATTACAGCCGGCGAGAAATATCCCGATGTAATGTTTTTCCATATTTCAGGATTTAAACGAAGTGCAAATGTCGGTACTGTTTTTGCAGATTTCTATCAATTATACTATTTGAATGGTATGATGGCAGGTGCATTAACTGAAACAGACCAATTGGGTTATGTCGGTGCATTCCCTATCCCAGAATTGTTGCGACATATAAACGCATTTCAGATGGGAGCGAGATCTGTTAATTCGAATGTAACTACTCATGTTGAATGGTTATTTAGTTGGTTCAACCCCACTGATGCAACATCGAAAACTAGTTTGCTCGTGAATAGCAAAAATGTTGACGTTTTGGCGTTTACAGAAGATACAGATGCAGTATTGCTTGCGGCAGAGGATAATGATGTATTAGCTTTCGGCCATTATTCAGAAATGGATTCGCCCGCATTAGTATCAGGTCAACTTGTACATTGGGAAATTATGTATGAAAATATTCTTCAAAAGATTATTACAGGAGAATATACAACTAAAAATCTTGCAGACGTTGACCCCCTTGGACTACTAAAAGAAGGTGCTGTAGAATTGGGTGGACAATTTGGAGTACCTATTGATCCCGATTATAAAACACAATTGGAAGCAGTGATGGTTACCGATCCAATCCTTGGTGAAATATCAGTTTACGATCTAGTACTAGTAAGATTAGCTCAAATGAGTGAGGTAAATGTTGGATTTGATCCATATACAGGTCCACTTTATTCCCAAGATGGTACACTTAAGCTGAAACAAGACGTTAGAATGACCATCTTTGAATTGATGTCAATTGATTATTTCATTGGAGTAGATGGTGGTTGTACAGCTGCTAATGATGTCGGCTGTGTAGCTGGAAGTGCATCCGGTTAATATTTATTAACTTGATAAAATCAACAAAATAATATCATAATAGAAAAAAATATACCAATTTCAAATCTATTTCCAATAATTTTCAGTAATTAACATATTAACTTTCGGTCTACTCTATGTTTCTGCGCTTATATACTAGAATCCTGTAATTAATAATTGTGAGTATTCTACTCAGAACTTTACGTGTTCCAGTATTTCCTGATATTAAATCTAAGGAGCTACTAGAAACAACTTTTGAAGAATATTCCAAAGCTGCACAAACTGCATTTGATTATGCCAATGCAAATAATACAACTAATCGTATAAAGGTCCATCATGGAATTTACAAATCATTTCGCAAGCAATCCTCACTCAATTCTCAGTTGGTAATTAACGCCAAGAACAAGGCTATGGATGTAGTTCGAAGCTTGAAGGCAAAGAAGAA
>JAAFKL010000107.1 GCA_021399405.1 Candidatus Heimdallarchaeota archaeon
CCATCTAGATCGAGAACTTCAACCATGACTGTCAGATCCCTGTTTTCAACCTCAAATAAGGTATCAAGTGAGTAAATAAAAGTCTGGGTCACTGTGCCATCTCCATTATCAACTGTTGATATCGGATCCACAATATAACCACCCAGTCCTACCCAGAATATCACCACGAAGGTACCCACATCATCTGTTACCTCGAATTCAAAATCGGTGATTCCAGATATATGCTCTAGGTTTGCTGGTGCATTTGTGAATGCTATTGATGCTGGATTAGTCCCATCATAATTGTCAACTTGCACAATAGCTGATCCACTAATCTGTTTATTTCCGGCATTATCAGACATTTCAGACCATAACTGCCATTCACCGTCTGCTAATATGGTTGTATCAATACTGCTGGTCCAAACCTCACTAGTATCCCAAGTACTGTTGAATGACATGGGTGCATTGACTGTGAACCGTTCATGATCAATAGGAGCATCTGTTCTGAACATTGTCATGTTAACATTATTAATCCCACTTGAAGGGAATTTGGGTAGCCATTCAGATCCAGTCCAGTATTTTCCACCCTGATCAGCATCGTTCACAATGGCAGCCATACTCAATTCTCCAGAGAACACCTTTCCGCCGAAATTATGGTTCCATGCATTGCCGTCGCTAAAACCAAGATCAGGGTAAGTCCAATCCCTATACATGTATGCGTATGCTTGTGGGTCGTAAATATCTGCATCCCAATTTAAGAAATCATTGTTAAATGTAACGTTGAATTCAGTCACAGGGTAGAGTATATTACCTTCGTTATCAGTGTATTGTGGATCACTAGTGTATAGGGTTACATGATAATCAAAAATATTAATATTATCTTCTTGATACCAGTTTCTCCAACTATCCCAGCCCCAACCGTTATTTGTATCAACACCGGGTAGAATATCTGTTTCCGAATCGCCATTAAATGGTGCCATTATATGGATATCCAAAATTTCAGAATAACTGTTCCATGGTAATTGTGTCCAACCTAGATAATTCAAGGAAAGCATATCTACGAAATGTGATGTAGCTGCCGTATTGAAGGCAGGTGTTATGAATTCGCCATAAGCATTAGTTTCTCCAACAAGATCAAATCTCAAATTATATTGCCCATAGCCACCCCAGGTGTCATTATTGAAATTGAATTCAAACCAGTTGAAGTTAGACAATGTAGTATTGGAGAGTGCTGCTGATTTATTGAAACCATAACTAGCTAGTAATACCTCTTCCATTGTGATACCAGTTACATCTTTTTCCACCCAATAGGTTGATGCATCTTGATAATAGTTATTTTGGTAATCATACCATTGAGTGTTTTCATCTACTGAATAAGATGTATTAACTGAGAAATCTAGTCCGAGCTCTGCGTTAATCTCATCAAAAATTGGTGTGTAGAGTGCAGACGTATCTCCCCAACCGGCAAATACTAAATTGACAGATGCGTAATTATCAGCTTCATTGAAATAAAATCCTAAATGTGTCAACCCGTCAGTCATCACTGATTCAGCCCCGATATTGGTGGTTAGTCTTGCTCGATCATAACCATAGGATTGAATTTCAACTGAATCAAATCCCTTTGCATCCACCCCATACCATACTGTATCTCTATTTTGCCAACTCCATTGGGTAAATATGTAATCAAAACTTAATGTTATATCATAAAATATTGAGGGTGTGAATAATCTGAACCAAGCATCCCATGCTTGATGTTGATTATGAGTTTCTGGTGAGGGATGATAAGCCCAGAATACCTGCGTATCAGTTGTATTTCCGGGGATAAGTACTGGCGTAGTGACATCTGGGAGCCAAATATTAATTCCTAAATCATCACTTGACACAGAGGATTTCTTGAATTCAGTAACGTGGATGAGATCGAGAATGTTAAATGAGTGCCCTCCATCTCTCATGTTAACTCTTTCATGAAATTCTAAACCTATTGATATCCCTACAGTTTTGTCTCCTTGATTCCAGAAATGATAACGTAATCTATCTGCAGCGTTTGTATCAATAGTTTCTGCTAGACCTCCATTTTGACGTGGAATTGAACCGTCTACAATAGTTAACATATTGGTCCACTCAACTCGTCCATTGAAATAAACATGGGTCACTTGTTCCCATTGATCTCCTGTCCACCAGTCCTCTCCATAGGAACCATCAAAATGCATATCAAATGGTGTCTGAGAATTAAAAAGAGATATCACTGACCAAGCCATTTGTTCTGCAACTAATGGGTCATTAGTTCTGAATGTCAGATCGATATTCGTGTTGTCATCATAGATGTTTTGGGCATCATTTGTGCTAAATCCACCCCAGAGAAATAGATCATTTACATCCTTTTCTAATAGATCGTCTGCAAATAGATCACCAAAAGAAAGTGGGTATCCTTCAAGATAAACATAACTCCAGCTATAACCCTCTGGAGAAAAATTGATGTGGACTCCCTCTCTATACCAGGGAGACCGATCAGTCACCAGTTGATCTGGTTTGTAATCAAAACCAGGTGCTGAATCTGCATTGTTTAGATAAGAATCATTAGTATCTGCTCCAACTACATTATTCACCGAGAGGAGAAAAATAATAGTGAGCATTATTGCAAAGTTTTTACGTAAATTCATTTGTCTCACGACTTGGTAGATGTTAGAAAAACTGACTTATAAATTGTTGTTATTTAAAATATTCAGCGGATTTATTTTCATTATCATAAATTAGATATATTAGGAATCGGAGAAACGCATAAATGCTATAGAAAAGTTATTTTTTAGAATTTTTTTCCCCTCCCTATTCGAATTGTAAGAAATAATATGTCCCTATCGCCTGGTATCACAATTGATCATGTTCTAGGCTGACCCAATAAGTCTCTATACTATCAAAGTACTTGATCTTTTGCAGAGATATTTTATAGAGATGAGCTGAATTATTCTCAATAAGGTGTTTAGAGATAGGAAATTGATTGATGTAATCCTCCTGCAATTGATCATTAGTGTCTATGATTTTTTTCACCTTGCCAAAGTAGTTCAATCCATAGAGAAGGTCGATTTCATCACTCTTCTGCTTCAGTATTGTTAAGCAAATCTTTTCATTGATTTGGAAATTGCGGGTATAATCAGCAAGATCGCTAGCCATGAGTATGATTTCATTGTCATCATTAACAAAGTAG
>JAAFKL010000108.1 GCA_021399405.1 Candidatus Heimdallarchaeota archaeon
ATTGCCGAAGTTAGTGAGGCAGTGTCTGTTGAAACTCCAACAAGAGCTTTTTCCAATGTTGTTAATCCATCCATTGGATCGACTGACACATCACCATATAATGTTGCATCAGATATTACATTGTTATCGGTTACAATGATACCTTTGAGTAAACCACCTGGAGCTTTATGCATGGCTCCAGATACAAATGAGTCTCCCTTGATTTTGACAGCTCTTAAATTGGTTGATCTTTTGCCAATCTCATATTTCCAGTCGTTAGTATTATACAATGATCTCAATTCTTCCATCTTGTCTTTAGTTGCTTGTGGGAGAGTAACCTCGACCAAATTAACATCTAAACTATTTTGGAAATTTTTGGTAAATTTTGAAATTAAGTCGTCAGTATCAGGTCTTGAACCTTTAAGGGACATAAAACTCCCAACTCTTTCATCTAGTGATTGGGCAATTTTATCTCTGAATTTTTCATCTGGTACTCTAAGAACCTTGGACATTTCTTTTGAGGGGAATGAAAGAATGAAATTACCAGTCAGAATTCGAGAATTGCCATGTGTGGCAGCTCCATTTCCAGATACTTTCTTACCTTCTGCTACAATATCGTTTACTGGAGCATATTTTGCATCTATACCTAATTCATTGTATGTAGTCACAACTGGATCTAATAATTTTTCATAAAAGTGGCTCATTGGACCCTTTAGTTGATCATTGTTAACATCTGTAATCATATGGTAAAAAATTTGATCACCATCGAGAAACACTTGACCTCCACCACAAGCTCTACGATATACTTCATATCCCTTTTCATTACAATAGTTCATATCCAATTCTTCATTTGGATCTTGATGAAACCCTACGCTTACAAAAGGTCTGTCAGGCCAATCAACAAACAACACATTGTCATATTCAAATGATTCACGGGTTAATGCGGCTGCGTGCCAGACTGCCTGTGTTTGAAAAGATTCGATTTCTTTTAAGGGAAGGAGTCCCCAAGTCTCTGTCATATAATTCAACCAATAATTATAGTCTATTAAATTTTATGAGTGGGAAATAAATATCAAATCGGTTAAATCTAAATCATGATTTTAGTCTTACAGTCATTGAATTTTCACAGTGATCAGGTGTTTGAAGTATATCATCAGTTTCCAATTGCTCAGGTTTGATCGAGATAGTCTCCTTGCATTCAAGACAGACAAATTCATAGTTTGGAGGGTTTTGTAAATAATAGCTTTTTTCAATCTTAGGCAGCTCTTTACTTTGTACGATTTCAGCTTGTCTCTTAAGCAATTGTTGAGTTCTATCGTCATGTCCTGATAATCTTTTTTCCTGTTTAATTTTTAACAAGTGATTCGGAATATCAGTATCTGAAAATTTTGAGAGTAATTCATCGGAAAATGTTTGGGGAGTGAGTTTAACATCATCTGAGGATAAGATAACATATTCTTGAAAATTAATTATTAATCCTTGATACCTTCGAATTTTAGTTCGTAAATCATGAAGAAAACTTCTAGTTCCACTTGATAATCTAAATCCCAATAGTTTTATCATAACCGCCTTAGCTTGACCTTGACTTAAGGGGTATAATTCCTTCAATTCATCAGCAAGTTTAGTCAAAAGAATTTCATATCCCATTTTTGTTGTAAACATTTCTAATAATTTTAGTGTAAATGGGTTGGTGTGGACATTAACTGCATAATCAAATCCATCTTCCCATTGTACCTCAGATGAATTAAATAAATGTCCTTTTGGAATAATAACAATTCCTAAATCACCATTCTTATCTCTCAGTCGTCCTTCAGCAAAAGCAGGTTGAAGTAAAATTCTTGAGTTTTCCAATTCTGAACCCTGTTCTAAAAAATCAAAAAAATACCTTGATTCAGCTTGATTGAGTTTTATTTCTAGGATATTATGTTTCGTCACAAACTGAGTAAGCAATCCCAGTTGATTTGCAGATAATTGAAGTTGTTCGTTCATTTTTCTCCCGTCCTGTAATAATAAGGACGAAGTGATATAATAATAGTCCGGTTATTTTCCGGACGCAAATTTAGTAAAAATCGGATATTCGATTTCAGGAGTCATAGCGATGTTAGCTTTTCCCATCCACCGCTTGATTAGGTCAGTACTAATATTAGTTCAGATTTTAAGTTAGACTTAGTGTAGAATGATTATCTGTAAATAGAATTTGTAATTATTAATGCAATACTTATATTTAATTCTTACTTGAGTGAAATTGTCGGATTACATAAATAATGAAATATCAGCATCAGCTGCGTAATCTAGATAACCAGCTGCACCACATACTTCGATACCATCTAGGAGGTCATCCTGCTTAACACCCATAACATCCATGGTCATTTGACAGCCTAAAAATTTTACATCGGACTCTTGAGCAATCTGAACCAAGTCTGGTAAGCTTGCTACGTTGGCTTTTCCCATCCATCTTTTCATCAAAGTTGTCGCGAACTTCGTAGAGCCGGGGAGCATACCAAATATAGAAGGTACAGGTAATGGAGCGGCTGTATTTCCAATAGCAGATACTTTTAGCTTCTTATATTTCTTCTTATTTATAATATCAAGCCCGTAGAATGTGAAAAATATTCCAACATCATAATCCATTGCGGCTGCAGTGGTCGCCAAAATCATTGGCGGGTAAGCTTCATCCAAACCACCCTTAGAGGCGATTATGGCAAGTTTTTTTCGTTTTTTAGGAGTCTTCGTTTCTGACATTTTTACCATCTTAACTGTGTGATCCACTGATCAACTATTACCAATATCAAAACGATACCGCCACTTTAAAAACGTATCTCGTTAAAAAACTATCACACCGAATATTTATAATGATATAATCGATCTGAAAAGATTATATTAAAAAAAGAAAGAAGAATCTAATGCATTTTATTAATTAATTAAAAGAACAGTTTGGAAACTTCATTTTTGTTGAGTTTCATTACATTTTTCTTGCAAATTAATTATGGCGGTTAATTAGCAATACTAAATTTATGTAGTTTCTAAATGAAATACTAAATTGAATTAATTAATATTTGATTTTTTTTTTGAGAATTAATGTGTCTTTTTCACGTAAAAGAAGAATTCGGCACCTTCCTTTCTATCTGAAAGGAGTTCGTGCTCTGTTTGTCTGCACCATGCATTCACATCGGCTACGGAACCAGGATCGGTGGCTATTAATTCTAAACTTTGACCAACATCAAGGCCATCTATAGCTTTTTTCATTTTCAAAATCGGTAATGGACAGCTCATTTTACGAGCATCAACGCTTATTGCGAATTCTACTGACATAATCTCACTTTCTTTCGTTATATTAAATGTATTTCCCGCTTTAATAAAGTCTATCTCGCAAAAAAACTACTTGAATTAATATTAGTAATACAATATCAGACTCATTCACTGAATACTAGGTGTAGATTGGATTATTAAACGCATTACTTTTTTTTGATCGGAAGATTGTTGGAAAATTTTGATGAAATTCCCAATAGACAAATTAGGGTCAGTGACTTATATAATTGTGGATTTTTCAGATGATTTTAGAATGTTCAAAAGGCGGTTTGAGAATGCGACTTAATCCCATTTTGCAACTACAGAACAAAAAGAAAGTGCAAATTGTTCTTGTATCAATCTGTTTAATAGTAAATATCCCAATTTATCAAAATTATTCACCTCCATCCCATAATGTACTGATGAAGTCCAAAATGATGATCAAATGAAAGCTTGATCTACATGATATGTCTCCCTTTATTGAGACATATCCATTGTTTTCATTTTATTGCAAGTAAAATTGGGAATAAATATAAGTGAGATAATCTATTTAGGCATATCGCAATTTCGAAACTTAAGCATAATGATGCTACTAATTTTATTATTTTCATTCACCGCTAATACGGTTAGTGGTACTAACCAACATAACAACAATGATGATATAACAAGTTCAGAAATCACCTTAACACCTTTGGTAACAGCTCCCAACGACTATTATGTATTTAGAACAGCTTTGGTCGCAGATTACGAGTTTTATTTACTACATGGGTTGAAACTGAAAATTATATGAGAGAAATTGCCAAGGAAGCTTATGAATATTTTCTCAATAGCAGTTTATTAGTTGCGTTTTATGTTGCTGAAATCATGATATTTAAAGATAAAACGGAATCAAACAAGGTTTTGACCACTACAGAGACTGGAGGAGAGATTGATTCGGATGAATTACTAAATTCATTTACTACATTCTCTGATGCCAATCAATCTTTTGCTAATATTGATCAAGCACATCTCTTCACTGGGAGAGATTTAATTGGATCAACTTTAGGTCTAGCTTGGAATGGTATTCGTCCAGGAGTAGTTTTTCAAAGTATGAGTCAGGCAACTGGTACGTTTGACAATAGTGTTGCCACTGTCGCACATGAGATGGGGCATAATTATGGGATGACTCATGACGGTGCGGGCAATACTTGCTCATCTACAGGCTTTGTAATGTCTCCAATATATCCCATACTGAGTTCAGATTTTTCTACTTGTAGTATTGCAGAAGCGAATAGTCATCTGGGAACATACTGGGGGTCTCGTTTCGAAACAGTTGAGCCACCAACTGTATCGCAACAAATAAATTTTACTGCTGAATTGGGTGATCAGTTGGAACTATTTTGGACATTCAATACAAGTTATCCCCAATATTATGAATTAACAGTTGATGGCATTCTTGTAGAATCTGAACCCCTAAAACAAAATCAATCTATTTCTTATGTACTTAGTATTCTGTTGTTATCAGAACCGGCTATATATGAAATTGATATGACTATTTATGATATTATGAATCGGTTGAACAAGGATGCATTCAGCATCGATGTAAAGGATACCATACCACCTAAAGTTGAGTATATTGGTAAATCAAGATTTATAGAAGGAGATATAGGAAATAAATTAATCTGGAAAATATCTGATTTTAGTGATGGATCACTAAGGTTATTTGAAAAAGGATCGATTGTCCTTGAAAGTGCATACCAACTGGGCTCACTATTTGAATGGGACTTCTCATCAACTTATAAATTTGGTGACTATAATTTTACCTTAGAAGTGACTGATAACTCTGAAAACGGTGCAGCAAGTTCAATTACTGTAGTCATCAATCCTTCATTAAATTCTACCACCAATTCTGAATCCTCAACAACTACATCAATGGCAACAAGTATAATTACAACATCATCTTCCACAATTAGTCAAAATGAGAGATCAGAGACGGATAGCACAGATTCTCCCACAAGTCCTCTAAATGGATTTATATTCCCCACCAGTATTTTTGTTATTCTAACAATATCCCAAATTAGAAAAAAGAAGAGCTGAAATTTTTATATTTACCAAAGATTAATTCACAAACTACCAATGAATACCATTATGATCCCAAGTAATACGCCAATTGTGGGTCCCATCCATTTACTAAATACTCTAGCTCGACTATCAACATAGTCCTTCATGATGATTTTGGAATCCACAAGTCCCCCTCCTGCCATAAACTGGGATCCACCAATTGCATTAGTATAAACTAGCAAACCTCCAAAACTAAGATCAACATATCCTACAATTTCTAATATGTTAGCGTTAGGATATATCCTCAGTATGATCAAGTACACGATCGCAGAGAAAACAAACCAGAATAACATCCAAGATGAAAAACTTTTCAATTTCACATCTGAATGCTTTTTGTTTTCGATCTCTTTAAGTTCTGTTTCATCGATATTTCCTTGTTCTCCCGCATCATGGAAAGTTGGGACTTTAAAGGACATATACAATTTGAATTATGTATACGGATATAAATAAACTATTTGTTTCTCGAAAATAAAAATTCCATTCTGTCTTATGAATCTGTGGGAGAAAAAACTGAGAAGTTTGTACTATTATCTGCAATACTTTTTTTTACCTCCAAATAATAGTAAATCAAGACCAATATTCAAAGTAACAGGTGGAACATAATGCCAAATGAAGAAGGAGAAGATAAAGTACTAATCATAATGTCGACAGGACCAGAAATGGCGCACAAGTGTGCTACGCCTTTCTTTCTGGCCACAGTAGCGGCAGCATCAGAGAAAGAAACAATAATGATCTTCAATATCAAAGGAGGAGCCTTAATGAAGAAAGGAGTAGCAGAGAACCTCGTAGTCAAAGAAGGAGGGAAGCCAATTATTGATTTTATACGACAAGCCAAAGATATAGATGTTACAATGTATGTGTGCTCCCCTTCACTTGAATTAAACGATATGACGGAAGACGACCTCATTGAGGAAGTGGATGGAGTTGTTGGTGGCGCATATTTAATTGAACAATCAATAGAGGCAGACTCTGTATTGAATTTTTAATATAATTATATTTGATATAATATATTTTGTAGAATTTACTTAGATGACAATTTAATTTTCACTTTGAATTAATGATCGCCAGTGTGATGGTGGCTATTATGATTCTTAAGTCGCTCAATGAAATTCTGAAGCCATTCCAAGAATTTCTTGAATTTCTTCCACTTTTGTTTCCATGGACAACGACGCGGTGTTTTCCATTTACGGGCTTTTATTTTAATAATGTTAGAGCCTTCACTTTCACCTTCACTGGTTTGAGCTACAATCTGATAATAATACTTTTTACCATGTTTAACATCAGTATCACTAAATCCAGGAACATCAGTAACTGCAATCTGCTCCCAAGCCTTCCAATGTTTAGTTTTTCGCAAAACAATAAATGTAAGATCTCCTGATCCACCAATTTTGTCTGGAATCTCCCATGTAAGGAAAATTGTCCGTTTATAAGAAACTCCTTCAAGGTTCTTCGGAGCACTGGGTAAACCATTAACTTCTTCCCAATCGGAATAGCCATCATCGTCAGTATCAGTATCTAAAGGATCAAACCCATAGATTAGAACTTCCTCACCATCAGTCAAACCATCTCCATCAGTATCAGGATTGAATGGATCTGTACCAAGTTCTAGTTCTTCACTATCAAGTAATTCGTCACCATCACTATCCAAAACGGGTGCTTCATTGGGATCTGTACCGAGGGCGACTTCATCACCATCAGAAACCCCGTCTCCATCCGTATCTGGATTTAATGGATTTGTAAAGTAGACAAATATTTCATCACAATCATCTAACCCGTCTCCATCAGTATCTGTATCGAGAGGATTGGTAAAGTAAATCATAACTTCTTCATAATCTGAAAGACAATCACTATCTGAATGAGGACTTGATGGGTCTGTTGAGTGGATTAATACCTCTTCCCCATCAGCTAAGCCATCACTATCGGTGTCATAATTTCGAGGATCAGTGTTATACAGATTAATTTCATCATTATCACTTAATCCATCTAAATCAGTATCTGTGTTTTTGGGATCAGTATTTGAAATCAAAACTTCGTAACCATCTAATAATAAATCATCATCAAAATCTGGATCTAGTGGATCTAATGGACAAGTACCACATTGAGCTGGAACTGGACCTGGAGGATAAATAACTCCTGTTGGGTCAAATCCTGCATAGAATATCTCTTCACCATCAGTTAAATCATCATTATCAGTGTCTGGATCTAATGGATCTGTTAGGTACACGAGAAATTCATCACCATCTGGCAATCCATCTCCATCAGTATCGATAGTTATGGGATCTGTTCCTGTAACAAATATCTCATCGTAATCAGATAACCCATCTCCATCGGTATCGTAATGTCGAGGATCGGTACCTAATGTATCTTCTTCTGCATCTCCGAGACCATCTTGATCAGTATCGCTCACTCTAGGATCAGTGTTCAACACTAAAACTTCATATCCATCTAATAATAAATCATCATCAAAATCGGGATCAAGAGGATCAAGTGGACAATTAACACATTGAGCTGGAAATGGGCCTGGAGGGTACACCACACCAGTAGGATCAAATCCAGTGTACAATATTTCCTCGCCATCTGTTAAACCATCTGTATCAGTATCTGGATTATTTGGATCAGTGCCATATTTATTAACTTCAGCACCGTCCTGTAATCCATCAGCATCTGTGTCGGGATTAAGGGGATCCGTACTATAGGTGTTAACTTCTGCTCCATCTTGTAATCCGTCAGAGTCACTATCAGGATTGAGAGGATCGGTGTTGTATTTACTTAATTCAGCACCATCTTGCAATCCATCACCATCGGTATCGGGATTAAGTGGATCAGTACCAAATTTATTTAATTCAGCTCCATCTTGTAATCCGTCTCCATCGGTATCAGGATTAAGTGGATCTGTCCCGTGTGTATTAATTTCAGCTCCATCTTGAAGCCCATCACCATCCGTGTCGGGATTAAGTGGATCTGTTCCATGGTCAACAATTTCATCACCGTCAAGCAATCCATCGCTGTCTGTATCACTTAACAAGGGATCTGTCCCATATGTATTTACCTCTTCACCGTCTTGTAATCCGTCAGCGTCTGTATCCGGATTAAGTGGATCTGTCAGGTAGAGAAATACTTCATCCCCATCTAACATGCCATCAGCATCAGTATCAGGATTATTTGGATCTGTATCATAAAATGCCAATTCTTCTTGGTCACTCAGGCCATCCGAATCCGAATCTGCAACGTTTGGATCTGTTCCAAAGAAGAAAATCTCATTAAAATCATCGAGTCCATCACCATCAGTATCTTGACTTAGTGGGTTTGTCAGATAGAGAAATACTTCATCACCGTCAGTAAGTCCATCAAGATCAGTATCCATATCATTTGGATCTGTGAAATAAATAAAAATTTCATCATAATCATTTAGTCCATCAAAGTCAGTATCAGGTTCCAGCGGACTAGTACCATAAAGATTGATTTCATCCCCATCATTTAGTCCATCATCATCTGTGTCAGCATCTGTTGGATCTGTAGGATAGATGATTGTTTCTTCGAAATCAGTTAACCCATCGCCATCAGTATCTGGATTTAGTGGATCCGTAAAGAATGTATTTACTTCAGCTCCATCGGTTAACCCATCTCCATCAGTATCTGGATTAGTAGGATTTGTATTGTGAGTAATAATCTCTTGTGAGTCGGTTAACCCATCTGCATCGGTATCAGGATTATTTGGATTCGTGCCGTATTTACTGACCTCCGCACCATCTTGAAGTCCATCTCCGTCACTATCTGGATTTAATGGATTTGTATTATATGTAAGAACCTCAAGACCATCTAGAAGCCCATCACTATCAGTGTCTGGATTTAGCGGATCAGTATTATATTTGCTTAATTCTGCCCCATCCTGTAATCCATCTCTATCGGTATCTGGATTGTTTGGATCCGTGCCAAATTTACTTATTTCAGCACCATCTTGTAATCCGTCACCATCGGAATCTGTAAGTAATGGGTCGGTACCATATCTATTTATTTCATCCGCGTCTGACAGACCATCGCCATCAGTATCACGGAGTAAGGGATTTGTTCCAAATCTGTTGACCTCATCGCCGTCTCGTAGACCATCTCCATCAGTGTCTGGATTCAAAGGATTGGTTAGTAAAACTAGGACTTCTTGACCATCATCCAATCCGTCATTGTCAGTATCAGGATCCAATGGATTGGTACCTAATGCAATCTCTTCTTCATCTGATAAACCATCTCCATCAGTATCAATAAACTGTAGAGTAGCTATAGAATTTGTATCCAATGTCCATTCTTGCTCATGAAGAGGATTAGATTGATCAATTGTAGATTCAAGTAAAATTTCATCAGTTAATTGTTCAGAATTATCATAGAGAACAACTACTGTGCTAGCTGATGATAAAAATAGTAAGGGTATAAGTAGTAAAGAATGCAATTTCATGAAATCTATCCAACTTTGTATCTACAACTTTTAGGTACCATATTAACTGTTAGGCACAATAATTGCACTAATGTTTTGTTCATATCTATGGCTTGGACTATAATTCAATGTTCAAGTCCAGTTACCTTTTCCTTCTTCAAATTAAGCATTACTGAGGGATCATAGCGGAATTTATACAATTAAATTTTAGTACTCTATTTATATTATATCCATTTCAAAAATAAGATTCTGTGAAGTTTGTACTAATATCTGCAATACTTTTTTCTACTGGTGAAGGATTGGAAGGTTAGGTAAATCAATATGACAGATTATGGAGATGTAAACAATTGTTTCTTCCCAAAGGACTTGTATTACAGTGTTGAAAACAATACATGGACAAGGTTGAATGATGATGGGACTGTGACCATTGGAATGACTGATATTGCACAAACATTAGCTGGATCCGTCCTCCATGCAACACCCCAAAGAGTAGGTAAGAAAAGGAAAATAGGAAAACCAGTAGCAATTGTTGAAAGTAGTAAATGGGTGGGCCCTGTGAAAAGTCCCGTTGCTGGTGTGGTTGCTGAGTCAAATGATGAATTAAAAACAGACCCTGGTTTGCTTAATAAATCACCATACAATCGAGGATGGATAGTAAAAATGCAGCCGGATGATTTGGATGCAGATCTAGCAGCGTTAGTTACAGGAGATGCTGCTGTAGACCTATACAGGAAAAAGATTGAAGACGAAGGGATTGATGCCTGCGTACATTGCGAAGGTTACGAAATTTAATTTGTCTCAAAGTTCTTAAATAATAAATTTCTAGATGATTTAATGAGTGATCCACTTGATGCAAAATTATTTACTCATCCCGCATGTGCTTGTGGTCCAACTATTGAATTAGTAAAAAATGTGCTCAAAGATAAAGAAAATTTTAATTACAAGGAAATATCACTAAAAACACCTGATGGTAGAAAACAGGCAGCTGAAGCAGGAGTTAAAATAATTCCATCATTGTATTTCATCAAGTCAAACAAATTATTAGTTACATCTGAAGAGATCACGGAGATAAATATCGAAAAAGAAATTCTGAAACTCACAGATTCAAATTAGCATTGATTGTAGAAGTAATAATTGATAATATTTTGAGTAGAGAGATCTTAAATAATAATAATATATTGAACAATTGAAAGTATGAACATAGAATTTTTTCATGATCTGATTTGTCCCTGGTGTAGAATTGGAACTCAAAATTTGAATGAAGCACTTAGTAAATGGGATGGTGATCCAGTTACTGTTCAATACCGTACATTTTTGCTTCATCCAGGTACTCCGGAGGGAGGAGTAACATTCAATGATTATATGAAAGCGAAAGGTGCTGAGGACGTCAAATATGAAGATTTCATCAAGCCAATTGTTAGTGCTGGCGATAAAGTAGGTTTAAATTTTAATTTTGATGCACTCGGTAATATTGCAAATACAACCATAGGACACCGATTCCTGCACATAATACCGGATGAAACTAAATCAGATGCTTTGGATGCACTACACACCGCATACTTTGAAGACGGAAAAGATATCAGCGATATTGAAACTCTTCTAGGTATTGCGAAGAAGCTTACGCTTAATGTTGAGACACTAAAAAATGAATTAAATGGTGAGAGTGGAAAACAAGAAACTCTGATGGATTTTTATTATGCGATGCAGATTGGTATTAAAGGAGTACCCATGCTTATTTTTGATAATAAGGCAGTTCTTTACGGAACACATCC
>JAAFKL010000109.1 GCA_021399405.1 Candidatus Heimdallarchaeota archaeon
AATGCGGCTGCAATAAAAATTACGAATTTCGGTAGTACCCAACCTTCAAAAATCATAAGTGTGAGAGCAATAAACCAAAACACACCAACCACTTTATAGCCATTCTTCGCTCCATATTTATCACAAATTACACCAATAATTGGTGTTATTATTATTAAACTCAAACCGGACACCCAAATGAGGGTGAAGATTTCATTCTCCTCCAATAATACAGAATCCCTGAGATATGCAATATTAATCAAAGCCATTAGGTTCGCAAGGTCCGCTATAATGAAATACGCAACTATATAGAAGAAAAAACCGTGATGGTTATGGTAAATGTCCTTAAAGGACCCATACAACTCGGAAAGTGACTCTTTTGCCACTCGCCACAGAGATTTGACAGGTCTAATAAAAATTAAACCAGAAGTAGCTTCTTCTTTAACTTCCTCTAAATGAGCTTGATAGATTGCTTGCCATTCGTCCATATCATCGAGAAAAATTAACTTGGATATCTCTTCCCAGTTTTGTTCTCGAACGAAGAAAATGGGAATTGCGAGGATAGTAAATCCAATGACAACTGCCAAAGCCATCTCCTCCGAGTATCCAAGAGTAACACTTAATAAATTTCCGTCATCATCCTTTTTCAAAGGATCTGCATTTGGTGCTAATGAATTTTGGGATAGGAAAAAGCCGTATAGGGTAATCATTGCACCACCTAAATACCCAATTGTAATTGCAATTGAAGATAATTTGGCTTCCTTTCCTGGTGGAACAATTCCGGGCAACATTGAGTCATAAAAAACTTGAGCCCACTGATATGTTATCATCGAAATTGAGAACAAAATGAGAACCCAAATCAGATCATCCGCGATAATAAATAACCACGTAGATGCAATACAAATGACAGTAAAGAAGACCACGTAATTTTTTCGTTGTTGGGTTACGTCACTCATTGCCCCGAGTATTGGTAACATAACAGCCATGAAAACTGAAGCGACTGCAATAACTAAACTGTACAATGCAGTGGCATCACCGTAGGTGTACCCATTTTGTTGGGCAATAACTTGTATCCACACTAGTGAAATAAAAGAGAGAATACCACTGGCATAGAAAGTATTGGCAACATCGTAAAGTACCCAAGCTGCATATCTTTTCTTGTTAACTTTTTGAAGAGCTTCTGGATGGATCTTTCTACGATCCACGAGAGCAGCCAAGGGATCGTCTACAGAGATTCCTTCCATTCCCAATGGTTCTATTGACTCTCCAAACGTCATTGACCAAAATAAGAGATCGTAAAATCCCTCATAAAGAAATCGATTGAATTATGGTTAAACAGTTTACTTGAAAAAATAATCGTTCAGCATTAAAAACATAGTTTTCTCAACTTTCAGAACATGAAGTTAACTAGGGTCGATCCCGAAATTATACAACCAACAGCCCAATAATAAGTATATCACAAATGAAATCCCCAGGTTCAATCTGGTGTTGATTTGTTGAGAGTAACTATTTCGTTTTGCATTTTGGATCTCCTCTTCTTTGTTTAACCATTGCCAGGTCAATAAGAATGGAATTATTAGGATTACAGCTAGTTGAAATCGGAAAAACCAATCAGCAAATCCCAATCCTAGACCTTGGTTATTCGTATCGTAATTGTACACGAATTTCCGGTACTGTCTTATTGGAATTATGGCGAACATGAAGGAAAGAAAAATTGTCAAGAGAAATTTTGTTTTAATGAAGAGAATATATTTACTGGCCATTAACAACATCATCCTTGATTGAATTAACCAAATATAATCAGTAATAGGATAAAATGATTAATCAATTTCTTGTTACAGAGAATTAGGGGGTACCAATTTTTGTACTTTTGCTTTTGTAAAAATGATCTACTAACCTATTGATATTATTCTTTCCTCAGCACCTGATGCTAAGATTAGTTTTGGTGGTAATTTTAACAAGGAAGATTGGGTTCCTCCACCACCTACTACATATTCTCGCTTCAATACTCTGGGATCAACATAAACACTCATTGCATTTGGCAAACATACTGGGGGAACCCCTCCAGCAGGATATCCAATTGCATCAAATATCTGATCAGGGGTTGCCATTGCCCATTTTTTTGGACTGACTCCTTCACGAATCATTTTTTTATTTACCTTACTTCCTGCAAGAATAATTGCAATTACGATTGTGCCCTCCTTTTTATGCTTGAGACATATTGATTTAATAAAATCCCCTTTCTTCAACCCCGAAACCTCGACAGCCTCGTAAACTGATCTTACAGGATGCTCATATTCATATCTTTCTACACCTTCTGATTTATACCCTTCAATCCACTCTAGAAGCAGCTCATATTTTTCGGATGTGGGTTCAGTAAATTGAGTATCCATGTTATATATCCGTTCTTGGTAATGCCGATCTATATCCTTTTTTGTCAAGTACGACACTATGATATCCAAGGGAGGTTAATTTGGCTTTAACTTCACCAAATTTTTGATCGTCCTCCAATTTCCAAATTTCATCCTTACCAACTTCTAATCTGGCTGATGAACCATCATCTCTTACACGTAGTACATCTACTTGGTAATTTGATTTGATAAAATATTCTGCTTCTGCAACCCGTTGTAGACCTTCTTTGGTGATCCTTGTACCGGTTTCGAAACGAGAAGCCAGACATGCGGATGCAGGTTTATCCCAAACTGGTAGTTGATTGTTTTTTGCAATCCACCTAATCTCTAATTTACTTAAATTGGCATCAACTAATGGAGTAATTGCTCCCTTTTCTTGTACTGCTTGATAACCTGGACGATGCCCCTGCAGGTCACTAGCATTTGTGCCATTGAGAACCATGTCAAACCCCTTAGCGACGCGCAATTTCTCCAACTCTTTGTGGAGTAATCCTTTGCAATAATAGCATCGATTATGTGGATTCTCAGCATAGTTCTCACTGATTTCATACTCGTTATAATAAAGGAATTCCAGGTCCAAATTCAAGATTGAAGCCAAGTTTTTGGCATAATCAATCTCACCTATCCCTATGGAATGCCCATCCTGCATTACTAATAATACTTTTTTACAAAATTGTTTTGCTAAAAATGCAAGAACTGATGAATCCACTCCACCTGAGAATGCAATAATTACTTTCTTGTTTGACAAATTTAATTGAACATGGTCAATTTTACGCTTAATTGTTTTTTCATCAATCAATTCCAGTTGAGTTAATTGCATTATACAAGCCTCAAATTCTATTCTTTCCTTTAAAATAAACTGATTGTTCAATAATTAAATTTTAGAAAAGACTGCTATTTATCCCAGCTGGCCCAACCTTTTTTATCGTCATCTTTTTCCTTCTTACCTTTTTTGGGTAAGGGAGGTTTGTCAGGGGCGACTGGTGGAGGTCTCGCTTTCTTCTTCTGTGCAGCTTTTTTCTGAGGAACTGGAGGTATCGTATTTTGTGGCTTCTTATTTTTTTGTTTAAGAATTTCCGAAGGTTTAACCCAGTCATCTCCTGTTTCTGAAGAAGCAGGTGCTTCCCAGTCAAGAATTTCACTATCTAATTTCCCAGAACCAGCAGTTGTGACTGGAGGTGGGGTAAGATTTTGCTTGGCAATATTCGAAGTTGTAGGGGTAGGTATCGACGTATCTAATTGTGGCTTACCCTTTTTGGCTATAACCTCGGATGGTTTTACCCATTCATCATCTGTGGCTTCTTTCTCTGGTTCAGTCCAGGTTTCAGCAGCTTGTTTAATGGATGCTTCATCCATATCTGTGTCCATAGTTGATGAGTGATGTATCATAGCAGCAGGAGTGACAATTTGCCGACCGGTTTTTCGTCTTATACCACCTTGTGGACGCTTAGTTGATACTTTTTGGGTCGTGCTTGCGTCAAGATCATCAAATAAATCATCATCAGTCTCACTCGAACCTAGCTCTCTTCTTGGTGTTCGCGTAGCTCCAGCTAATGCCTCAAGTTCTTCTTCACTAATCCATTTGGTATTCTCAAGTTGATTATCAATTCCGATTTCAGTCCAATGAGTGGCATAAGTTAAATTGAAGGCTGGATTCCATACACCACCATCATAAGGCAGAGTAGTAGTTTCAACAATCATACGTTCAGTGAGTCTTCTTTCCCCAAGACCCTGTGCTTGTAGCTCATTAATAGTTGCAGTAATAGCTTTTGTTGTGGAAGGACCACTAGATTTTGATGTTGCAGCAACTGGAACCGGTATACCTTCAGCGTCACCTATTGGTAATCCAGCTTCAGCCATATCCTTATCAAACTTATTACGCCAATCGGCAACTTCTTCTTCTCCCATAACACCCTTCCACATGAAATCCAGTGTAAAACGGGTGTCTGAGGCGGTGAGTGTTGCAGTTAGCTCTTCGCCGATGTCTAATGAAATTGCCTGATTGGGAAATGTCATTTCAAATTTCCCACGGTTCTTTAGACTATTGGCAACATGAAATAACAAATCTGAAGCCTCTTCTTTGGTCAGAGAGAAGTTATTCTTTAGTTCCATCTCTAATAAACTTAAACAATTGATATTTAAGAGGGTTTTCAGTATAAAACAAATAAAATTGTTATAATTTAGCGAACTAGATGATTTTATAATTTTTTGTTCAACTTGAGCAAATGTTAGTTGATTAATTTCTTAACCATGTCTGCTAATGGAGTGCCGTCAACTTCCTTTGAAGCATATCTAACTCGAACAATTGGTTTGTTTACCTTGATTACTCTGGTAATATCGATCGGTGTGGCGGAAAGTACTACATCACAATCAACAGAATCGATAACTTGCTCAAGTTCTTTGAGTTGTTCTGCTGAGTACCCTAATGCTGGAAGTGCCATATCTAACTGAGTGTATTTTTCAAATGCAGCTTTGATTGTCCCAACAAGGTATGGTTTGGGATCGGCAACATCCAATCCTAATCTTTCAGCGGCCACCATTCCTGCTCCAAAAGAGAGGGATCCATGTGTAATAGTTGGGCCATCTTCTATGACAAGTACCTTTTTACCCTTTACAGCATTTTCATCTTCAACAGTGACAGTAGATTCAGTTTTAAGTATTACTGCTTCTGGATTTACCATCTTGGCATTGTCATAAACAGTTTGTATATCTTCTGCTTTGGCAGAATCTACTTTGTTTATTATAATAGTGCTAGCTGATCTAAAATTAGTTTCACCAGGATGATACTTCAGTTCGTGACCTGCACGATGGGGATCTGCAAGAGTTATGTGTAAATCGGGTTTCACAAATGGTGTATCGTTGTTACCTCCATCCCATATAATTACATCTGCTTCAGTCTCTGCCTGTCTCAATATTTTTTCATAGTCAACACCTGAATAAATTACAAAACCTTGATCAATATAAGGCTCGTATTCTTCACGTTCCTCAATCGTACACTCATGTTTATCCAAATCAGAATATTCTGCGAATCTTTGGGTTACTTGTTTACTTAAATCACCATAGGGCATTGGGTGCCGCATTGCTACTACTTTCACCCCTTTTTCTTTAAGAATACCAGTAACATATCGTGAAGTCTGTGATTTACCGACTCCTGTTCTGACAGCAGTAATTGAAATTACGGGTTTATCTGTCTTCAACATGGTTTTATCCATTGAAAGCAACTTGAAATCTGCACCATTCGCATTTGCAATTGAAGCAATATTCATTACAGTCTCATGAAGGACATCTGAATAAGCAAAAACACAAGTATCAATATTTTTTTCACGAATGATATTTACCAGTTCTTTCTCATCGAGAATATCTATTCCATTTGGATACAATTCACCTGAAAGTACAGGAGGGTATTTTCTACCTGCAATTCCCATAATTTGAGTTGCAGTAAAAGCAACAACTTCTACGTCTGAATTCTCTCGGTAGTTCATGTTAAATACATGAAAATCTTTTCCTGCAGCACCTAAAATTAGGATTCTTTCTTTTGCCATCAAGTTTTGTATGAATTATGATTAATAAAAAAATTTTACATAGCGATCCGATTATACTATTCTAATCTAACTAAACTATTCGTTAATTTTTACAAAAAGAGTAGAATTTGATTTTATTCTCCAAATAAAGGTATTTGAATTAAAAGAGGAGTTTAATTTTTTATTCAGAAAGTGTCTTGGACATTATTTTCTCAATTCGTTTTGTCATGGCTAGGAAGTCAGGAACATCACCATCAATTATCCGAGAATTATCGTGAATCTGTTCAATTAAGGAGGTAAGCAATTCTTTGTTCTCGTCATTTTCAACCATGTTATTCATAGATATAATTAATTCATGATCAGGGTTTAGCTGCAATATCTTACCCATCATTGGAAGATTCATTGCGGGACTACCTTGACCTGATTCCATTATCTTCATAGCACGCTGTAGATCTGAAGAGATACCACCTTTTGGTGTGACTAATCTTGCAACACTATCTACAATCCTGTCTGAGGTCTTTACATCAGTAACTTTAGGTCCTAATACTTCAACAAATAAATTCAAAATAGGTGCTAGTGGACCTGTCTTTTCCTTCTTCTCCTCGCCTTCCTCAGCTGAATCATCAGCTTTAGTGTTATCACTCTCATCATCCTCAGATTCATCCTGATCAATGAGATAGAACTTTTTCTCGTGATATTCTGTAAGATGCATCATCATAAAACTGTCAATTGGTTCACCCAATAACAATACTTCAAAGCCCTCTTTCTTATAATATTCAAGATGTGGACTTTTCTTGACCATATCCATATCCAAACCTGTGAGGTAATAGATAGTATCCTGACCCACTTTCATGCGTTCCAAATATTTTGCTAATGTAACAGAACCATCGTTACCACCTTCTCCTGTAGTGTAGAAACGTAAAAGGTTTGTAATTCTGTTTTTGTGTTTATCAGTTACTTCAGAAGCAATACCTTCCTTCATGAAAGGTCCAAACTCTCTGAAAAAGTCCATGTAAGCGTCTTCATCATCCTTGGCTTGTTTCTCCAATTCATCAAGTACTTTCTTGTGCAGATATTTCTTGATTGATGATTGAACACGGGTATTTTGAAGCACTTCACGAGATACGTTTAGATCCAAATCTTCTGCGTCAACTACTCCATTCATAAATCGCAAATACTCGGGTAGAAAATCCTTATTGTTATCTTCAACCAAGATTTTACGGTTATACAACCTCAATCCCCAATCTTTGTCATTAGCCATCTGTCTTGGTTTTGTTGGAGGAACATATAAAATAGAATAAAATTCAATAGGAATATCGGTTTTCACATGAATTTTCATCATTGGCTTTCCAAATTGTCCTAGATTTTGATAGAATTGTTCGTACTGCTCTTCTTCTACTTCCTTGGGGGAGATACGCCAGATAGCTGTTTCATCATTGAGTTGATCTTCACCCAACATTATTGGAAATTCAACATAATTACTGTATTTAGAAATCAGATTCTTTAATTCGTAATCTTCAGTGTATTTTTTGAAATCATCTTTGAGTTTAAGAATAATGTCAGTACCACGGTTTACTCTCTCATTGGCTGTCACAGTGAATTCTGATTCTCCTCCAGATTTCCACTTGGCACCCTTGGCATTTGGCTTGTATGATCTTGATTCCACTACTACCTCATCTGCAACAAGGAATGCTGAATAGAAACCCACACCAAACTTACCTATTAGGGAATCTCCATTTTCCCCAGATTCAAGAGCATCAAGAAATTCTTGGGTCCCTGATTGTGCAATGGTACCGAGATTATGGATCATTTCCTGCTTGGTTAAACCAATTCCAGAATCTCTAATGGTCAAAGTGTTGTTTTCTTTATCTGGGATAAGTTCGATTTTGAGATCAAATTCCCGTTCATACACTTTTTCACTTGTCAAGAGCTTCAATCTTACCTTGTTAAGAGCATCGGATGCATTTGATATAATCTCACGAAGGAAGACCTCCTTGTTTTGATAAAGTGAATTTATAATTATCTTGAGAACCTTTTGTGTTTCTGTTTGAAATTTATGGGAACTCTCACTTGTCGTTGACATGATACACATCAATCTTCTTGCTGTAATATATCTTTTTTCGCTTATAGATCAGTGGAAATTCTTAGTTATTATTACCATTACTTTGACATTAATTTCCATATTTTTTTTACCCCATAAAGAACGATTATATGCGTTGAAGATAAGCTACTAGTATTGAGTTCTGTAAGTTCTGATTCGATTCCTAGGGTTACTATCACTTCTGCTAAAGAGATTATTAGAACATTAATTAGTGATATTAGTGATTCTGAATCACAGGGAATATTCCTATGGGGACCCCCAGGTATTGGTAAAAGTGCATTGGTAAAACAATTAGCTGAAGAATTAGGTAGAGAGATTGTAGATTTAAGACTTCCTCTTCTTGATCCTGTTGATCTACGAGGATTGCCAATCACGGATAGAGAAAAGAATCTAGCGATTTGGCTACCACCTGATTTTCTACCCAAAGAGGGAGCAAAACCAGGAATATTATTTCTGGATGAAATTAATGCCGCACCACCAGCAATACAAGCATCTGCTTACCAGCTGATTTTGGACAAACGAGTGGGAACGTATCATTTACCCAAGGATTGGGTAGTTATTGCAGCCGGTAACAGGGTTTCTGACAGATCGGTTGCCTATAGACTACCATCGGCTCTTGCTAATCGTTTTACACATCTTGAGATTGATCCACATATTGATGAGTGGACCAAATGGGCATGGAAAAATGAACTGGATAGTTATATTATCAGCTTTCTCAGAATGCAACCTCATATCTTAATGCAATTTGATCCTCGAAAAAATCAAACCGCATTTCCCAGTCCTCGTTCATGGTCGTTCAGTTCCCGTTTATCAAGCCTTCGGGAAAAAAATATCGTGCTTTACATGAATACGTTACAGGGTACTATTGGTGATGCCGCTGCTCAGCAATTTCTTGCATTCCTCAACTTTCGTGATGAGATTCCTGATCCAAAGGATATTCTCAGTGGCAAGCCGTACGAGTTACCAGAACAAATTGATGCACTCTATGTGTTGATGGGTGGATTAATACGTGAATTGTTGGAAAATATCAATGATGACAGGATCAAGAATTTCTTTGCGTACGTGAACCAGTATGATAACACCGTATTCTCAGATCATGCAACAGTGCTGGTGAAAGAATTAATTGACGCTTTTCAAGAAATGGATAATACCGATATGCTTGAGAAACTGATGGACCATCCTGAGGTTGATTCATGGCTGGAAAGAAATCTTGGAGTCTTGAGTTAATATTTGTGTAATATTTAAATTTCTGGTAAACACATCAATGAAACTAAATTTTAATCAATGCGTTTACGGATCACTCGTGTACATGCTTAATTAGCTCTGTGGCGCTCTAATTTAATAACCATTCCTTTGAAAGTGGCATATAT
>JAAFKL010000110.1 GCA_021399405.1 Candidatus Heimdallarchaeota archaeon
AGCATAGTGCAAGGCTTCAATACCTCTATTAACAATAGTATAGACTTTTGCAATCATCCAATCACCTCGTTGTAAATTAATCGACTCTCCAACAAATCCCCAATAAAACCTAGATGTGTGTGCACAATGAATCATCATTTCATCATCTGATGAAGAACGGTCTTTCTTTTCAATATATTCCCATGTTTGGTTGAAAGAATTTGAAGCAAAAGATCTGATTTCTTTATCACTAAACGTCTTTACCATGTGGAAAATTCAATTTGTTGAATTATCAATTTATCTAAATAGACTACCGAAAAAATATTAATTCTAAAGAAAACTAATAATTTCAAACAAAAATGAGGGGGTATGGATTATGGAGAAACGGAATTAGATAAATTTACGACTTTTGATGGGACTGAATTGGATATACACATTTGGACGGCGGAAGAAGCAAAAGGGATCCTCTTATGTATTCACGGTGGTATGGCTCATGCAGGTGATTATGTCAATTTTGGTAATTACTTCAAAGATAAGGGATATACAAGTGTAAGTTATGATCTAAGAGGTCATAAACAAAAAAGGATCAAATTAAAAAGCTTTGATGATTACATTACTGATACTTCCCACTTTGTAAAATGGGTAAAAGAAAAGTACCCTGGATTACCAATTTATATTGTTGGACATTCAATGGGTTGCAATATTGTGACCAAATATTTGATAACCAATCCCTCAGATGCTCAATTCTTTGAAGGAACCATATTTTCATCACCCTATTTTGGAAACGCAATTAAAATACCAGGAATAATGAAAGCCTTATCTGGATTCCTTGCAAAAATAATGCCTAATATGAAAGTACCAGCAGAAGACTTCACTCCATATTTATCTCATGATACAAAGCAATATGATAGATTTCGAGAAGATGAACGTAAAAATATTAGGGGAACAGAACCCTCAATTGGGTTTGGCAATCAAATTTTAAAGATTCAAAAATGGATTCCAGATAACATTGAAAAACTGGATTATCCGTTACTGGTATTTGTGGCCGGTGATGATAGATTAAGTGATGTTCAAATTACCAAAACCATGTTGAATAAGCTCGATCACAAAAAGGTCACTCAACATTTTTACGAAAACAATTATCATGAAAATTTTAATGAAACTAATCGAGATGAAATTTTTGAGAAAATGCTTGATTGGATGTCTAAATCAAAATAAAACTGAGGTTTTAACCAACTTATTTTGAAAGATAAACTCAGAATCATAATTCGAATACAGCTGCCTCAATGTTCTATTGTTTTTATTAGGAGAAAATGACAGTAATGGCCAATTTTTAGCGTTATATCTAGTATAACAAGCTTTTATTTCTTCAGAATCAAGTTGACGACCAAAGAAGCGAACTAGAGTTCTACATCTTGGTGATCCAAGATCATTATCAATTAGGTTGAATGGAATGCGATCATTTTGAATATTGTATTCTAATACCTTAATTTCAGTAGTTGGAATTTCATTAAATTTAATTTTAATAAAATCATGATTGATATCAATTTCCAAATATCCTTTAGGTTCAATTATTTCAAAGTGGTGGGTTCTTTCAGTGGACCCTGGATAAACAACACGACCTTTTGAAAGTGATTGAGCCCGATGTATATGCCCAGTTATGATTAATTTCAAATTTTCAGGCAAATTTTTGGGATAAATAACATCATTTTGTAGTGTAAAACGAAAGTTATGAGGTCCAAAGACCGCTCCGTAAAATAATTGATGGCATAGAACGAGGTACAGTTGCTTAGGATTTTTTTCAGCAATTTTAGTAATTTTATTAAAAACGGCTTTAGGATCATTATATTCAAAAGGAAATCCTATAACTGATATATCACCTAGACTGAATTGTGAAAATTTATTGAAACAATAAAATTTATTATAATAAAATTTCAACAAACTGTCTGGAAGATGAGCTCTATCATGATTTCCTGGGACCATCACAAAACCAATACCTTCATCCAGCACACGTTCAACCTTGGTATAAAATTTCTGAACTTCCTTTGAATCTGGTGAAGAACGATTGAAAACATCCCCACCATGCAAAACAAAATCATATTTTTTCTCAATTGCAATTTCCATTATATTGGAAAAAGCCGAGAAGGTATTCTCTGAAATGAATTTTCTTGCTTCAGCTGTTCTTCCTACTTGAAATCCTAAATGTGTGTCTGCTATAGCTAGTATTTTCATAAATAACAGCTTTGTCTTCAATTTTCATCTTCTTAAATGAATATAAGATCTAAGACTGTGAATTAAAAGTGGATGAATTTCAATTGTTATTATAATATCTCATTATGACCCTCTCTTTGTTTTCAGTTTTAGATTTAGTCTTCCCCACGATTTTGAACCCATAATTTTCAAACATACCCACTGTTCCAACATAACTTGCTTCATTGGATAATTTTTCTCCTTTATTATTAACAGGATAACATTCAATTGCAGGAATTCCATGTTCTTCAATAAAATCCTTAGCACCAATAATTAATTGTTTAGCCACACCCTGATTTCTGTGATTTTTATCTATGAAAAAGCAGACTAGGGACCAAACAGGTAGATCATCAACTGGTTTAATTACTCTGGACCGTAACAATCTTTCAAATTTATTTCTCGGACTGAAACCAATCCAACCTACAGGTTTGTCATCCATATAAGCTAACAAACCAGGTATGTAATCAGAATCTTTAACAAAATTTTGTAGAGTAATTATTTTATTGTCTTTATCTAGTAAATCAAAATCTTTAGCACTAAACCTCCAGTACATACACCAACAATTCCAATACGCTCCTGTTGGACCAAACAATTGTAGTAAATCATCCCATCTATCCGAGGTAGCTGGATAAACAGAAATACGAGATTTCACAATTAGTTACGAAGTATTAAATTTATAACGTTTTAGTGAAAAAATTGGTTTATTCAAAAATTATAACGTCTCTAAGTAAAAATTCTCTAGGAATCTTCTTAGTCATTTAATAATAGCTAATTTAATTACTAATTATGTCAGACAAAAATATTGAGAAATCTCAATTCATAGAGTTTGAAAGCATGGATGATCTTATTAGACTTATGGTTTCGAGGTTTGATCCCGGAAACAGAACTGGATACTTGTATTTTGGAGAGAAAGATGGAAAAAATGTGTACTTTACTACTCAGATTGTTCCAGGGTGGTATGAGAATAGAGGATTACCAGTAACAATGCTTGTGTACCATACTGAATCTCCACCAACAACCATTATTAGATATAAATCTCCAACAGAATTTGAGGGTGAATCCTGGGAATTTGTTGAAAATGTACAAGCTGGAGCTAATACTGCTTATCTACCAATTATCAAATTGAAATCAATCCCTGATTATCTCTTGTAGTTTCTTCAGAATACTTTCGGTCAGATTTCACCTTCAATGACTTATATAATCAACTTGAAAGAATACATTGGGTTAACTCACCCATAAATAAATCGATGTGATTCATATAAATATTGATCTAGAGATATCGGAGTACGAAAAATCCGCATTAAGGCTAGCTTTTGACAAAATAAAAAATTCAACTTACATAAAAAAAAATATAGAAGATATTTCAATAATTTACAAAATAATAGAATCATTACCTCTACCCAAGATTCTCGAGGAGTTTATTTTTTCTTCACGCAAATATAATATTCTCATCAAACATGATGCACTCATACGCGCCATCGAATTGGATTATTTTCATATTGTTGAAAAAGTCTTGATTGAATCAAGTAATCTAGAACTCCTCAAAACAGCAATCATCAATGTTGATAACGACCAACTTCTCAAGATGTTAGCTACAGGGCTGAACAAAAACATCATTGCAAATCACAGATATAAAATTCAAAATCTAGCGTTAAATAACATCAAGGACCCTGAGATTTTTTCAAGTACATTTTTTGAAATTTCAACCCAAGAAATCGTCACTAGAGTCTTCAAGAAAATAAAATACAAATCACACTATAAGACATTATCAAAGTTGCAGAAACGAATTCTTCCACTGTTAGTTTCACAAATTCCAAGAGAAGAAATAATTGCAGAATTTAACCGCGCAAATAAATATCCTCTAGAATTGAGAAAATCTTTGTTACATAACAATTTGATAATGTTTGATAAAACAAATTCGAGTAATTAGTTTTGGGATCAACATAATTTACATAAATTCATCGAATCTTTGTAATTTCTATACTAAAATTAAAGTGAAAACCGATATTCGATCAATCATGGAGAAGGAAATTTCGTTATCTCGTCCTGAGTATCCTCTATATAATCCAGATATAAAGGGGAATTTACCTAGACATTACGCGATCAAAGCCATAATCCTTCTACTTCTATTTTGTTATTTAATATATACGATCTCATTATCGATCCAACTCTTCGAATTAACTCCGTTAAACATGTTTTTCAATGTAATTTTATTTTTTTCTGAGTTATTATTAGGTTACTACTCTCTCTTTCTTCTTTTACATATTGCAAACTCATACAAACCTGTAACTCATCCATTAGAACCGAAAATTACTAGGGATGATATCGACAAAGGTAATGTGCCACATGTGTCAATTCTCATCCCCCTCTATAAAGAGCCTCTGACCATTCTTCGCCAAACAATTCGAGCCTCTTTGGGTTTAAATTATCCGAGTGATAAATATGATATCACATTAATTGAGGATGCGCCAAGCAACAGTTCCTTTCGTGAATTATGTGATGAACTGGGAGCAAATTATCTCCATCGAGATAATCGTAACGATTTCAAGGCTGGAGCTGTAAACTTCTCTTTACCAAAACTCAAGGGTGATTATGTATTATTCATTGATGCGGATCATATTTTAGAGAAAAATGTTATCAATAATTGTTTGTTATCTTGGAGAAAGGATACAATTGCAGTTCAATCACGTATTGATTTTGTGAATACTGTGAATATGTTAACCCTAGTAGGTGCATTTCTTCAGGTACAATTTTTTAGTTTGTATCAACGTGCCAGAAGAGCCACGGGATCTGCTGTATTTGCAGGTGGTGGTGCATTATTTGATCGTAAATTATTACTCAGTGAAGGTGGCCTCAATCCTCTAACTATAGCTGATGATACAGATACTAGTTTCATCTTACGATCACGTAACTATCGTATCGAATTCATTGATACAATTGGTGCTTGGGCACTCATTCCATGGGACCCACTACATCTAATACGTCAAATTTGGAGATGGTTAACTGGCATTACTCGTAGTTTTCGTGCTAGATACAAAACAATATTTCGAGGATCTTCTAACGCCTATGTTAAGGGTGATCACATATCCTCAGCTGTCTTACCTACATTTACACTCGTAATCTGGTTATCTGCCTTTCTTAAAGGATTTTTAATCATACAGGGATATCCAATTATTGTTTCAATAGATTGGATATTTGGATGGGATTTTCTCTGGGTAATACCTCTATTTGTTCCAGGTGTATCTATTCTTAGTAGTTTAATTGCCATATTTATAGATAATAAAGATGTGAGCTATCGATCAATGCCTCTTCTAACCCAACTCAAGGGAATTACCGGATTTTACTTTTTAATGTTTGCAGCTCAGCCATTTATGTTTGGGGCCATTGTGAAAGGGTTATTCGGGACAGATGTGACTTTTAATAGAACACCAAAGGAGAAAAAAGTGAGAGATGTGGGTGTTGGAAGGATTATGAAACAATATTTCCTCCTTTCAATTTTTCTAACACTTATGGCTGCGTATTGGACTTACAGTCTCTTATCTTTTAGAATTGATCTAACGAATTTAATTTTGGCATTTTTATATGCAACAATGATTTTCCCTCTCATCATTTCATTTCTTTGGTATTGGTCATTAGAATCATATTTGGAGAAAGTAGAAGGAGTATCAGCTTTACATTTCATAAATGATTAGACAATTTATGATGTATTATACGAGTTCTGCACTTGGAAAATAAGCTCGAGCTGCAAAGTAGAAAGATATTCCATTTGGAATCCATTGTTCAAAGTTTAGTGGTTTCAATTCATCTATTCTACCTGCAAAAAATAATCTTCCACCTGCAACGGGAACGGAATAATAATTTTCATTATGTTGAACATTACCTCTCAAACTAGCTTGTTTATGAATAAACACCTTATCGGAATCATCATTCAAGAACTTCTCTTCAATAATATAGACCAATTCTTTTGTATGTAGCTGGTTATCTTTATTGTTTACAGGAAACTTAACTGATTCAGATGATTTGTAATCTCCATAGGGATATTTACCATAGCGTTTCTGATGATGAATAAATCCTGTATCATGTGATAAGAACTGTGTATCAGGGTAAACTTCAATACATTCAGCGATTGTAGTTTGAATGATAGGTATTTGGGATAAATCTTGATTTACGTATTTTCCAACAATACCTTGAGACCAGACTTGGCTAAAAAGTGACAAGCTGTTTCGATCATACAAAACCAAAGCAGAATTTAATAATAATCCACTTACCCCAAGCATTAACTCATTGCCATCTAATTCTCTATTGTAACCTGTTGCTGTTTGACACAGAGGACAATATGTCAAAGCAACCTTCTTACCTGAATGGGTAGTAAAATTAACTATTTCGTGGTAATCCATAATTGTTGTAGGAAAGGCGTAATTCTCAATATTTCCGTTAGGCAGTTGCACAAGCAAAACAAGAATCTCCTCATCAAACGCCCTGTCACTCTGAATCCCTTTGTAATTTACCCATTTTGGATTATCAATAGATTGGATACAATCTGGTTTTTGGCATCCAGGTCGAAGATCCTCTAATTCAATAAGATCTGATTTTTGTACCCCTTCTGGAAAATATGGGAAATCTGTTAATTTGGGTCTTTTAAAAGACACAATCTACATGTCTCGTCAATGCATTTTAATGTTGAGTAGTATCCAAAATACCGATCTTCTCAATATTATATCATCGCCCAATTATTTTCAGCAATAGTAATTTTAATAATAGAAATAATGAAAATATCGCACCAATATAAAATCCAATAGACTCCAATCCTTCAAATATATTACTAACGAATGAAAATGCGTCTCTTGTATTTAAACTATTAAGTGGTAAAAATCCATTAAATTTGCCTGGAAGATCATCTCCATCCGCTGGTTTAAATTCATCTAATGCAGCAATATCAGCTAATATTTGGGATATAATAAGAATGAATGCTGAGCTAATTAGGAAGAAAAATGCTTGTGTATCACCTTTCATTTTTTCAGCTACAATTGAAACAGATAAAAATTTGAAAGAACTGGTAATAATGAAGTATAATGGAACAATAAGTAGTGATACCGCAATAAATACCCCTCCTAAATTTTCTAAATCAACTGTTACTCCAAATAATACCTCAAATATTCTTGGAATTGTCAAATCTGGCAAATCCACTCCAAAGTGTTCAACTAGATTTGTGTAAATTACGATGAATTTATCATATAAAAGAGTCATCCAAGTTAATAATAAAATAAATCGAGTCGTTAGAACAATTAGTTTTGGTGATGATCTTGTTGCAACTCTTCCAGAACGGGCAATCGAGACACCAGTAGAAATTGATCTCACAATTGCAACAATAGAATAACCCTCTGCAAAACCAATAACGATAGAACTGAGACCGATTATAAATATAAAGTCTAGTTCAATAATCCTTATTGGATCACCTAGGTTAAACACAAAGGTTTGAAAGAAGAATTCAAGGACCTTTTCTGTACTTAAGAGACTAATTTCAGACGGTTCAGGATCGATAGCCGGAATTCCGTCGAAACCATCAGCGGTATAAATTGTATGATCTGTAGAGTCAAACCGGAAAATTGCATACATATCCCAAGTTGCCCAGATTATCCCTGGTAGGATATAAAACAGAAAAATGATCGGTATTATCATTGCCAAATTTGAGTATAATAAAAAGGAAGCTAGTCTCATTGCTCTGATAACCAAAATCAAAAATTGGGTTAACCACCATACCCCAATAATTATCATACCGAATAATACAAGAAATTGAATAGGGACCTCTAGATTTAGAGCTGATATTGCGAAGAAAATAGCAAGTAAAACAAACAATAAAGGTAGAGTTGAGAGAAATTTTACCCATTCTTTGAAGGTATATTTTTCGCGAGGTTTTTCTTTTCTTTCCTTAATTTTTTCTCTCCCATAACGTGTCAGTATTACGATAGTCATTGCTAAGGGAAAAGAAAGCATAAATGCAAACAAGGCAACAAAAAGTAATCCTCTGATTTCAGAATATGCAATGAGATCACTTTCTATGGGTAGGTCTTCAATCGCATAGATCCTGAGATCAAATTGGGTTCTTAGTGATTGTAATAAATAAACAGGGAATATTTGGAGGTAGACATTATTCAAGGCTACATCAAATAAAATGAAAACGAGTGAAATAAAAGCAATAGTTAATAAGAAAAATAAAATAGCTTTGACAGACTTGTAACTCTCAATCCCAAAGTCCTCTTTGTGATCAAAGAATACAATTTTCGAGAAAAATATTAGAACCAATGCAAATACAACTGTGGAAAGTACAAGTATTTCAAAATTTACTGAATTATTTACCAGAATTATATTATCTTGATTTACATCACCTGTAGTTGTAAGTTTGTCTGAAAGGGTAATTATTCGAACCATTAAGGCAAGAATAAATGTTATTCCAAGTAATTTTCTGAATTGAGATCTTAGAAATTCTCGCCAAGGGATTCTAGCAATTTTTGCCTTAATTCCAGTTGCTTCTTCTTTCTTAACAGGTTTCTCTTCTATTTTTCTCTTTTCCGCATCTTGAGAAATTGTTTGATCTAAATCCTCAGAAGATTTTTTTCCTTCTTCTTTTTCGCTCACTAAAAAGTTTCACAAGTTTACCATTTTAAGGTATGTGAGCAAGTGATGTCTAAATGACACAACTTCAACCAGTTATTTATGAATATATAATTACTCCAAATGTACCTAAAACTGCAATGATAGCACCTAACAATCGTACAGCAACAGATTTTCTATCCAACGGTTCTTGCAAAACCGAGTTACCTATAAATTTTGCAACCAGAAGAGTATATATTAGTGTGAAAGGTCCCTCAGCAACTCCAATTGCTTCTGATACGCCAAGCTTTATACTCAATCCGTATATAAAACCTGCTTGAGCAGCCATTATTATCAAATCATAAACTATTATTTTCTTAAATAAATTCATAGTTAGAGGTTTTCTAATACTTGAGTAAACTTGAAACTTACTAAAATAATATATTAACCCAAAACCTATCATAAAGACTTGCCTGATCGTAATTACGGTAAAAGTAGGTATATCATCCAAATAGTAACTGATCATAAAATTGCTAAAACTCCAAGAGATAGTTGTTAGAAAATACCATCGTATACCTGGGGCTTTCAATGAAAACAGCGATTTAAGATCCAATGTCTTATCCCAACTAACTATTATTGCTCCAAAAATAGATATAACAATTGCAATGTAAACCTCTATTCTGTAAGATTCCGAAAGAATAAAAACAGCTAAAGGAACAGATAATACCACTCTTGAGGATAGGATTATACCTCCAACTGAGACATTTCCTTCATCAAATCCCTTCAATAATGAAACATAGCCAACAACTGCAAATAATGAAAGCAAAAAGAACACAATTATCAATTTCGGTGTCATTAAAGAAATTATTGAGGTATCTTTCCAAAATTCAAAATATGATATCACTACTAATATTGGAAGAGCAATAATTAGTTGATTCATAAGAAAATTGAGCGGTCCACCAGATTCATTTATCAGAAATTTACCGATAATACTTGATATTGCAAATAAATTCACTGAAATTACAAGTACGATTTGATAGGTCTCAATCAACAGGTTATCGATCAATAGTATGAATATAAAACTAATATTACAGGACTATAAAAGAAACTTACAATATCGATTTTACATTATTTTATTATAACGACCCCAATTTTTGAATATTAATGGTCCTTGTTGCAGGAAAGCTGTAAATATCAAGGGGAGAGCATTGTATTTCCCCCAAATTTCCTTTGCTTGTTGTAATGATGAAATACCCCCCATAGCTAATATTGGTAAATTAGTAAGATCTGAATTACTTCTAATTTTTGTTAGAATGTTTGTTAACCTGTTATAAAGTAAAGGTCCAGAATATCCACCAATTTTGTTTGGATTACCGAGGTGATCATGTTGAGTAGGGATCGTATTGAATAGTGAAATCCCATTTACCAATTTCTTTTCATGAATAATCCTAATTAAATTCAAAAGCTCATTATCACTGTATTGGGGACTTAATTTTAAGAATAAATTTACCTTATGATTAATTTTCCTAATCGATGATAACATCCTCTCAGTATTTTTAAGGTCCATAACACCATTTTCTACATTTGGACATGAAAAATTCAACTCAATATTATTTGTAAAAACTGAAATGTTACTGATTAATGCATTCCATTCCTCAATATTGTCACCTTTTACTGAAAATATATAGTGAGTAGGAATTGTTTTAGCTCTTTTTAATTCACTGACCCATGCAGCTAGACCTTTATTTGGTAATCCCATGGAATTTATCATACCATTTTGCAATCTAATTATTCTTGGACGAGGATTTCCTTTTCTCGAATTGTATGTAATAGTCTTAGATATTACTAATCCTGCACCCAACCTACTAACTGCTTTCATTTTCGTAAAACTATCAGCCCACCCAGACGACAATCCCCAAGGAGCTTTCAGTTCCATTTTTGCATAACTAATATCAGAATCATTAGCTTCGATTTTCAATGATAAGATATATGACAAAGACACAATTAATGGTCCCCCAGACTTCTCTACTAGAACCTCCGGTAAATAGCGGATTAATCTGGTCATTAGGTTGCTACAATTAATCAATAGAGCTTCACAATATGATTTTCTCTAATCTATGTTATTTATAATAATCATTAATAGAAGTTGAACAATCGACCAAAAATATATTAATCTATTAAAACTATACAAACACAGAATTCCATGATTCAACATCTTGTATCAATAAAAGATATAGATAGACAGTATATCGAGAAAATACTAGACCATGCAAAGAGGATAGAAGAAAATCTTGATCAATTTGCTCATAATTTGGACGGTAAGATTCTCGCCACAATATTTTTCGAACCAAGTACTAGAACTAGATTATCTTTTGAATCAGCAATGCTTAGATTAGGGGGTAAAGTATTAGGTATCTCAGATCCAAAGACATCGTCAGTAAAAAAAGGAGAATCAATTGCTGATACAATTCGTATGGCTGCTAGTTATGCTAATGTGATTGTTATGAGACATAATCTAGAGGGAAGTGGCCGTATAGCTGCAGAGTTTAGTTCTGTTCCTGTTATATCAGGAGGAACTGGTGTACAAGAACATCCCACACAGGCATTACTCGATATATATACAATCTACAAGGAATTTGGGCGGATAGATAATTTAACAATTGGCTTATTGGGAGATCTTAGATATGGTAGGACAATACCTTCTCTTCTTTATGCATTTATGAAATTTAATAATATCAAGGTTAAATTGTATTCCCCTAAACAGCTTAGAGCGAGAATGACTGTGCTTTCGGATGTTGAAGGAAAATTAGATTATGAAATTTATGAAAATTTGGAAACAACAATAGATGAACTAGATGTACTATACGTAACTCGAATTCAGAAAGAGAGATTTCCAGATGAAGGTGACTATGAACGGTTAAAAGGGGCATTTGAAATAGACAACTCAATAATGAGTAAAGCAAAAAAAGATATGATTCTTATGCATCCTCTTCCAAGAGTAGGAGAAATCGCATATGAAGTGGACGATTTACCTCAAGCTAGATATTTCCAACAAGCAAAAAATGGAGTCTGGGTAAGAATGGCATTACTGGATATGTTAGTAGGAGGAAAAACAGATGTCTGATCCAAGACAAATGCTAGTTTCAAAGATTGAAGATGGTACTGTAATTGATAAAATCCCTCCGGGAAAATCCATTCAGATTTTGCGAATTCTAAATATTGATGAAAATTCTTTAGACACCGTAGCTGTTGCAATTAAAGTAACTTCGAAATCAATGGGTAGAAAAGATATTATCAAATTAACAAACAGATATCTTGAAGATGATGAACTTAAGAAAATATGGCTAATTGCACCAAACGCCATAGTCTCGATTGTAAATAATTTTAACATTTCAGAGAAATTTGATCTAGCATCACGGGAATTAACAAATGAATTTTCAGGAGTTTTGACATGTATAAATCCCACATGTGCAACCAATTATCGAGAACCCGTAATACCAAAATTCCTTCTCATGAGACGAGATCCATTATTAATCCGATGTTTATATTGTGATAAAATAATGCTCGAAGAAAATGTGAGAGAGCAATTATAGATGAAAAATAAAAATTCCAGTGAATCAAAAATGGAAATCCTTCCCGCTGGAATTGATCTTCATGTACATTTTAGAGATCCTGGATTCCCCAATAAAGAGACAATGGCAACAGGGATGCGTGCGGCACATTTCGGTGGAATCTCGGCAGTTGTAGATATGCCAAATACCAACCCTCCTAGTGATACAATTGCCAATGTAGACCACAAAATAAAATTGGCAAATAACTATCCTGGAATTATAATTGCAGGTGGACTAACAGATAGATCGGTACAAAGTGGTGAAGCCATAAAAATAGCCAAGAAAACAAGAATCCTAAAAGTTTTTCTTGCTGAATCTACTGGCAATATGATAATCTCTGAGAGCAACCTAAATCGAGGTTTAGCTCTCATCGAGGATTTATCTACACTCATCATGTTCCATGCAGAAAAATCAGAAATGATAAAACCAAGAACAATTGAAAGTAAAGAACTAGATGTAAGACCTATTGAAGCAGAAATAGAATCAATTAAGTTTCTTCTTGATCTTGCACCTAAATACCCAAATTTGAAGTTCCATGTTACTCATGTATCTACACTTGAAGGAGCGAAAATTCTCTCCAGGCAAAACGAAGTGTCTTGGGATGTGTTAGCAAAATATTTACATTTCTCAACTAAACTTGTAGATAAAATTGGTAATTTTGCTAAAATGAACCCCCCCCTTAGGACAAAACTAGATGTGGAGGGACTTCAAAAGCTATTGATAGCTAATAAAATTCCAATAATCACCTCAGATCACGCACCCCATACTATTTCTGAAAAAACATCAAATACTCAAATTATTGCAGGTGCACCAGGTGTACAAGAAACTTATCCATATCTCCTTCATTTATATAATTCAAAAATTATATCAAAAAACGTTCTGATCAACGTGATCCATGATAATCCGCTTAAACTTCTGAAATCTGTTGGAATATCTCCACTCACGGGTCATATTACTCATGATCCTGCTGGTTCATTTCGGTTAGCGTCAGAGGAAATACAATCAAAGTGTGGTTGGTCTTTATGGCAAGATTTTGTGTTTAAGGGAAAAATTGTGGATATGACTCTCAATTAGAATTAGCAAATGCCTGAGAAATCAATTGGTCATACTTAATTGCAGCTTTCTCATAATTATCTGATTGTCCGATACCACGTGAGACATTAAACAAAACTCTTCTTCCAAAATACTTTACTAATAAATCAACCCGACCTCCTTGTTGACCTATACCTGGTGCAAGGATCAATCCTGATCGAAATACTTCCGCAATTGAAGCTATAATTTCTTCTGTTACATGGTTTGTTGTACCAATTACAATATTTGATTCATATTTATCAGCCAATTTCGCCCATTCAATATATGGACTATTAATCATCCACTTTGCTTGAGGATTACTCATCATAATCAAACAAATCAAGCCAATACCGATTTTCTGTCCTTCTTCGAGCATGGATTCTAGATTACCCGGAAATGGGGAAATTGTGATAAGATCAAACCCCTCAGATTTTGAATAATTTAACGCTTCGACACTACTTGAACCAATATCAGATAATTTATGATCAATGATTGAGAAACATCCTTTGTTATGGATATACCTATTCAATGATTGTAGTGTATTGTTGTCATATCCTAACCAAAATTGACGATTAGGTTTGTAAGCCGCTGCAAGATCTGAAGTAGCATCAATGATTGTTTTGGCAATTTCCAGCTTATCTCCTTCCTTAATATCTAATCCTACACACAAATTAGAATTTTTGTCACGTATGATTTCAGATAATCTTTCCAATTTCACTTGATTATTGGAATAAGGTGAAGAATTTAATCTTTATAGATATATTGTATATAATTCTCAGTTTATTTTATTATTTAATCATTCAAAAAAGTATACTTTTTCTTGTAACTATCCTAGGAATCCTAGGATGCTACATTAGGGATAATGACGGGAGCCCCACTCAAAAAGCCTTTAGCCTTAAGAGCTAGTTCATACA
>JAAFKL010000111.1 GCA_021399405.1 Candidatus Heimdallarchaeota archaeon
GAAATGCTTACCAATCTGCATATTATTATCAGCATGCTTTGGGTTTTAAACCTGTGGCGTGGTCCTCTTTGAACACTGGCAATAGAAAATTTTCGTCATACGTAATGCAACAGGGAAATGTAAAAATAATCCTTTCTTCCCCCTACGGTGGATCTAATGAAATGTCAGCCCATCAATCCATGCACGGTGATGGGGTTAAAGTGATAGGGCTTAAGGTACGAGATGCTGAAAAAGCATGGGAGAACGCAATTTCTAGAGGGGCTAATGGTATCACACCGCCAACCGAAATTAGTGATGATTTTGGTTCGGTAAAGTATGCCACCATAGAAACTTATGGTGATGTTGTTCATAAATTTATTGAGAGAGATGGTTATGATGGCATATATATGCCTGGTTATCACCAGCATACAGCACCGATTGAAACATCTGAAAATGGAGTGGTTCGAATCGATCATATTGTGGGTAATGTAAACTGGAATCAAATGTCACCGACAGTTCAATTCTATCATGATGTTTTTGGTTTTGGACAGTTTATTGAATTTACAGAAGATGATATCGCCACAAAATATTCAACACTAAAATCAAAGGTAGTACGTAGCTATAATGACAGAGTAAAGATGCCGATAAATGAGCCTGCTTTCGGATTGAAAACATCACAAATCGAGGAGTACATCAATTATTATCATGGTGCCGGGGTCCAGCACATCGCTTTATCTACAAATAACATAATTGAAACAGTCTCTGAAATGAAAAATAATGGTGTGGAATTTATCAAGGTGCCTCCGACCTACTATGAAAATTTAACAGAAAGAATTGGTGAGGTTGAAGAGGATATGAGTGCCCTAGCAGAATTGGGTATATTAGTTGATAGAGATGAGAAGGGATATCTTTTGCAACTATTCACAAAACCAATACAAGACCGACCAACATTTTTCTTTGAGGTTATTGAGAGACATGGTTGTGAAGGATTTGGTAAAGGGAACTTCCAAGCTCTGTTTGAGAGCATTGAGAGAGAACAAGCAGCTAGAGGGAATCTCTAATCACCTAATTTCAATTCATAAAAATTATTGAATGAAATTGTTTCTTGTAAGAGATTTAATAATCCCAAAAAAAATAATTGATAAAGACACATGGCAAGTCCATTTTTCGATGAGTTTCGTTTACTAATAGCTGACGTTGAATCACCACATCTACTTATATTTCTGCACAACAATGCTGATCCCGATGCTCTTGGTGCTGGATTTGGGCTTGCAGAATTATCTAAAAAAATTAACCCATCACTATCCTATTCAATTCATGCCGATGGTTTGAACCAATCAAGTATGAATGCCTTAAGAGATCTAAACCTTGAGATAATCGATTTAATACCTGAACTACCAGATAATGTTTTCATTGTATTTTTAGATACTGCAAATATAATTCAACTAGGAAAATACAAGGAGTGGATTGATGAAGCTAAATATCCAAAAATTGTCATCGATCATCATTCAACCAAGGAAATATCAAATGACGCCACATTATGTATTCTAGAGGAGAATGCAGCCTCTACTTGCATTATGTTAGCAAAAGCTTTCAATTCATTAGAAATCAAACCTAGTCACTTAATCTCTACACTTCTCTTGATGGGGCATATATATGATTCAAGAAGGTATTTTTATGGAGTATCTGAGGAATCGTTCCAATTATCCTCATTCTTGATAAAAAATGGTGGAGATTATGAGAAAGCTAATGAGTATCTGCAAAATCAACCCAGCTCAAGTGAAAAAATCGCAAGAATGAAAGCATTTCAAAGAATAAAATACAAAAATGTAAACGGATATATTGTTGCTACTTCTCATATTGGAGCTTTTGAAGCATCAGTCGCAAGAAGTATTATTGCTGTTGGAGCTGATATCGTAATGGTAATTTCTGGGAAAAAAAATGAACTTCGGGGATCTGCTAGGTGTAGGAGTGGTATCGATTTAAACATCGCTGAGATCGTAGAACAGATTTCTCATGAATTTGGAGGTGTGGGTGGGGGTCATAAGAATGCTGCAGGGTTTAACATAAAAAAAATTGTTAGTAAAAAGACTCAAAAGGAACTACTTAGTAGATTTTTCAATATAATTGGCGAGAAACTGAAATCAGTTTGAGAATTCAAGGAAAAATTATTTCTTCAGTTTTATTTCCCAAAGTTTAACCGATATTGGTATTAAAATTGTACTGTGCCTACACTCTATTCGGGTCTATTAATCTCATGCAGGAGAAATTTTGAGTCAAATGCTTCAAGTGAGATTCATTTTGCACTAACTAATGAATTAAAATTGAATTCAGAGAATATAAAGGCAAAAAATACTGGTATTTCTGGATTAATCACGGTTAGGCTGAATGATATGGATTATTTGAATGTGGTTGATCAACTCAGAGAACTAGAAAAAGATAATTCCTATTTCATCCACTGTCTAAAAATTAAACCAATAATGTACATAATAAAAAATGATTTTGAGGATCTATCTGTCCTTGTTAAGGATCATCTCAATGAAATTGACGGTAATTACAAGATAGAGGTAAATAAACGACATTCTAGTCTAAGATCTATAGAAGTGATCAAGGTTATTGCAGATATTGTTGAGAATCCTGTCAATTTGGATAATCCTGACACTATTATCCTTGTAGAAATTATTGGTGATAAACTCGGTCTAAGTATCATAAAGCCAGAATATATATTCGCAACCAATAAAGCAATCGAAGAGAAGTCAGACAGCACTGAGAATTGGTTCTTGACTTAATTCAATACTTGTAAGAATAAGTTAATATTATGTTTCAATAAACTGGAATCATGTCAAAATCTGCACTGAGTAAAGAACAAGAGGAAGATATTCAGAAACTCAATCAAATGAGTCAA
>JAAFKL010000112.1 GCA_021399405.1 Candidatus Heimdallarchaeota archaeon
ACAATGATTAAACCAGGAGTGTCATTCAAGGAAATAAATGATCTTTCAATTAGAAGGATTACCGAAGGATTGGTTAAATACGGGTTGCTTGAGGGAGAAATCGATGACTTGATAGAAGAGGAGAAGCACCGTAGATTTTACATGCATGGACTTGGTCATTGGCTAGGAATTGACACGCATGATACAGGATCAGTATCAAGAGAAGCAGATTTAGTACCAGGTTGTTATTTCACAGTTGAACCTGGAATTTATATACCCGACGAGGAAGATATACCATCAAAATATAGGGGAATAGGTATCCGCATTGAAGATGATATACTTGTTTTGGAAAATGGGTGCGAAGTACTTACCAATGGTGTGGTGAAAGAGATTGAGGAGATCGAAGCTATGGTTGGTACTGAGAAAGTGAGTTGATTTCTAGTGCAGCTTATCGATAATATTTTATCAGAGAGTAGGTAAGTTAGATTGTGTTAGAAAGGATTTCCCCAATTATTCTAATCGCTTTAGGTGGTTCAATGGGAGCAATCACTAGGTATATTGTATCAGCCCAATTGCTAGAGAATAAAGAGTTCCCTTGGGGGACGTTGACTGTAAATATTTTAGGTTCTCTGCTTTTGGGTATACTAATAACTTTTTACGAGAGATCATACATAAATCAAGGTCTATTCTTACTCGGAGGAGTTGGATTTTTGGGTTCATTCACAACGATGAGTAGTTTTGCGGTAGAAACCATGCAACTTATTGAAAAAAATATCAATCTAGCATTGAGGAATATAGGTTTGATGATGGTTCTAGTATTTGCAGGGGTATTTATTGGAAGATATCTAGCACTCTTCTCCATGGAATTAATCGGTTGTACAGGGTCTAATATCTGCAACTAGTCCCATCGATGGTATGCAGGATGTCCTTCTATTACTGAAACGAATATACCACTGGCTATGCTTGTGATCTTGTCATTTGCATACATTTCAGCCTCAACTGTTACAAAATTTCCACTTATTTCTTTGACCCATGCCTTTACCAGTAATTCAACACCAAATGGGGTGGGTCGCTTTAGCTTCACACTAAACTCACTTGTCACAGTTGATGGAAAATCCTTATCAGGATTTATTTCAAACAATTTTGTTGCAGCTGCCCAGTTCATGTGGCAATCAAATACTGCTCCGATTATCCCTCCATTAATTGCTCCAGGAAATGCCTGGTGATGGGGTTTAGGATTGAAACGAACTACAAAATCATCCCCCTCCCAAAAACTCTTAATTCTCAGACCTTTCTTATTCAAAGGTCCACATCCGAAACAAGTACCAAGGGGGCCATATTTATCCTGTGATGCTATATCGCTCATTGATTACTGATATTTAGTTCTTTTTTAAGATTACAAATATAGAATTGAAATTAAGTAACAATTGAAAAAATACATTTTTCAAACTTCATTTAGGAATTAGCTTACTTGGCCGATCTAATAAAATTTATATGAAACCTGTCTTACTAATATAGTGCTCCACACTAAAATAAGTTATCTTTTAACTTTAAGTAGATATGAAGAAGCATTTTCCCTCATTAAAAATGATGTCAAAACAAATCTAACTGAAAAAATGTTGTTGAGGTCAAGAATTTTTGAAAAGCAAGGGGAGTTTGAAAAGGCAATCCAACTGTTAGATGAAGTTATAAGGATAAATCAGGTGCGATCACGAGTTGAATATACTGTGATTGCCAACCTGCTAAAAGCAAGTGTATATGCATCCTCCCAAGATAAGCAAAAAGCCATTAATCTCATTGCATCAATCGATACTTCCGTATTGGATAGTTTAGAAAGTGGTGTGTTTTGGCAAGGAACAAGCGATCTGATATATGGAAATATCTTTTTCCAGTATGGTTCCTATGATAAATCATTAAAATTTTATGAAGAAGCTGTTGCTAAATTTGAAAAAATTGATGACAACTATTCATTAATTGGTGCCTTGAATAATATTGGAGAAGTGCACAAATTGAGAGGAGAGTTAGATACAGCGCGTGAGTATTATAATCGATGTTTATTGTTTTTCAAGCATGAAGAGATAGGTTTGATGAAAGCAATTATCCTAACAAATCTAGGGGAGATATCATTTCTCGAGGGGAATAATGAATTAGCAATTGAGTTCTTACTAAAAAGTTTGAATATGAAATTAGAGGTGGCTCCCCTCCACAGTCTAGCATATACCCTATTTCAACTGCTAATTGTATTTCTTGAAATTAAAGATTTGAAGAAAGCTAAGGAAATAAAGGATTTCATAGAGGAGATTAAAGAGAGAAAAGAGATCCCAATTGTTACGTCAATAAGAACTCTAGCAGAGGCAGTTTATTTGAAGAATTCCAATAGAATGATTGATATTGCAAAATCCCAAGAATTATTCGTGGGGGTTGCTAGAACTGAAATAATTGCAAGCCAATATCGGATCTTTGCAATACTTAACCTAAGTGGATTGTTAATAACTGAATTAAAAGTCTATGAGAGTGAAGAAATTTTTAAGGAGTTAAATCATTGGCTTTATCGTCTGATGAAGATAGGGCAGGTACAACAATTAAATCATTTAATAGGAGAAATTATTCTTATTCAGTCTCAAGTTTCAGTACTACAAGGGGATACAGAGAAAGCAATTAAAAAATTAAATGAAGGAATAGAACTGGCATCTCAAAATGGAATGGTTAAATTGATGAAGAAAATTTCTTCAGAAAAAGAGAAATTGTTCACTGAGATGGATAATGCAATTGATTTTGAAGCTATATCTGTGAGAGATAAATTAGACAAAATGAAAATTGGGGAATACTTGCAAACTATAATTAAAAATAAGGATATTTATCAATAAATAATAATATTATTAGAGTGAAAATCTAAAATTACCACAAAATGTTCTCCTAGATTAGTATTAAATTTTCGGAAATAGACAATATTTTTTAATTATAACTCAACTGCAAGATAAGAAAAGGGATTTATTATGGACACAGATAATAAGTTAAAATCTGATAATATTCAACTAAATTCTGAAGTTGATCGGTTGAAAAATGAGTTAAATGACTTAAACAGCCTCTTAAAAAGTAATCAGAATGAGTTTAATTCCCTAAAAGAAGAAAATTTTGAATTGAAAAAACAGTTAAAAGATTCAGAGAATAAATTAGAAGAACATATTTCTGAGAATATTAAACTTATTAAAGCCAAGGAGGATACAATTGATGTATTTAAGGCCGGAGAGTTTGATTTAAAAGCTAGATTGAACGAGGTCACAAATCACAATAATTCTTTAAATGAGAGAATTGAAGCGATAAGTAATGAAAAAGATCAATTATGGGATGCTAAAAACGACTGGAAATTGAAAGCAGACAATTTATCGAATGAACTTCAAGAACTAAAGACTGAAACATCGGATATGGAAGAAATCAAAGAAGAATTGAAGGTATTGAGAGTACTAGCTTCTATTGATTCTCCTGCATTAGATCTTTATTCAGTTCTCCTAGATCATCGGTCCATGCATGTGAGAAAATTGGCAATGCAATCAGGAATGGCACAAGCAGCCTGCCAAACTTTCGTAAATGAACTAGCTAAAAATGGTATTGTGAGAATAGATTATTTTGAGGCCAATGATCCAAATCCCAAAGTTACTCTCATTGGATAATGCTCATATACTCATGTATTCAGAAGTGCGTAATTCAGTAGACCAGGGATACTTTTCGGTTATATTTTTAAGAACATTCTTTGCCTTATTCATCTCCTTGGTATCTTTGTA
>JAAFKL010000113.1 GCA_021399405.1 Candidatus Heimdallarchaeota archaeon
ACACCTTGTTACGACTTCTTGCGCCTCACTGTGAAGAGAATTGTATTGGACCGGTAGATCCAAGCCTCATCCCTCCGCAACTCTGATCAAGCGACGGGGAGAGTTGTACTCCAAAGTATTAGTAATTTTCTCCAAAAGAAATATTTGTAGAAGGGTTGATATACTATAATGTAATAAAAATTAATAAGGAGGTATATTTCTTGAGTTTTAGTGATTTTTTCGAAAATGACAATGAAATTGAAGATGATAATTTTAAATCTAAAATTACTAAACTCAAAGATAATAATACTTTATTCTTATTTGACACCTCATCATTATCTCAGATGAATGTGTATCCTGCAGACATAATTCAATTCCAAAAATACTGGGAGTTATTGGATAAATTAATTGAGAATGACTTATTTTACATTCCCACAGAAGTAAAAAAAGAAATGAAAGAAGCTCCCCCTGATATTAGAAAATGGTTCGAAGCATTACCAGATAAAATTGTTGTAGATACAGAAAATATATTCCATTATATGGCAATCATTGAGAAGAAATATCCCAAAATTTCTTATAAAAATTTAAAGAACACTAAAAAATACCATGCAGATCCACATTTAATTGCAATGGCAGTTGATATAAAGGAAAATATGAACTTAACACCCATAATTGTTACTGAAGAGAATGATAAATCAGGAAAAATACCATTCATTGCAAAAGAGTACAATATTTCATGTGTTAATATTTTGGATTTATTAGTTAATATAGGTATACTAAATAGGAGGAAGCCAATAAAATGATATGTCAAGGAGAAGTGATTTCATGTTGAAAAAAGTCAGATCAATAGAAGTCTCTGTCAAAAGAGAAGTATTTGACTATATCATAGATTACTTTGGAATAAATGAAGAGAGATTAGGAAAGTTCAAAATTAAAAGAAATGAGGATGCTGATGATGTAATTACCACTGCATCCAGACTCCGTGATTTGAGTGAATTCTTGAAGGTTCCAATTTCTATTTTCTTCATGAATCAACCACCTCCACTTCCAGACTTACCTAAAGATTACAGAAGCAGAACTGATCAAGCATTAACAAAAAACACAATTAACTCTATTAGAGATGCTTTATGGTATCAAGAGGTTATCTATGACCTAACAGGATTTGTTAACAAAATTGAGACCCAAGCTTTATTAGATGATGATCCTAAAAAAATTGCAAAACAAATGTCAAAACTCATTTCTTTTGAGCAATTAAGGAATGAAGCGAAAAAACCAGAAATACTACTTTCTAAATTAAAAGATAAACTAGAAGAATTCAATATATTTGTATTTACTAGTAAATTTGAAGCTGAGGAGACGAGAGGTTTCTCATTATCTGAACAAGAACCTCCAATAATCATGATTACAACTAAGGAAAATCATTCTGCAAGAGTATTCACGGTACTGCACGAACTTGGACATATAATTCTAAAGCTGCCAGGAATTAGTGATACATCAAATAGAGTAGATCCAATTTCTCCAATCGAACAGTGGTGTGATAAATTTGCAGAATACATAGCACTTCCTGATGGTATTATTCAATTTGTTGACAAAGATGATTATGGAGATAAAATCAATCAGTTACATAATGAGATTCTTATGAGTAAATTCGCTATAGCTCTCAAGTTATTAAAACTTGGACAAATCAATCAAACTGAATTCAATGAATACATTTCAAGGCCATATATTCGAAAGGTTTCAAGTGGAGGGCCTGCACCGCACATTTTAATTAGATCTCATAAAGGGAAAAAATTTACATCTACTGTATTGGATGGTTATAGAAATAAATTACTCACACGATCAGACATTCTTGGTATATTCAATACAAATAACAGTATTCTGGATAATTTGTTAGATCACTATTAGTTTACAAGTTTACAAACAAATTAAATACTAAAACAACTCCAAAGATTTTGGTGTAAAATGCCCTTATTCGACATCTAGTACACTACAAGGAAGTTTGGTAGAGTCCACCAAAACCGGGGACCAGGGTACCAAAAACTTAGGAGATGATCTGTCTTAGCATTTATTAAAATTTTAATCCAAACCTAATGATTTTGTACATTTACTATACACAATAATTATTTAAATGGGAAAGAAGAAGAAAAAAGCAAAAGGTGGAGTTATTGAGTTTTAGTGATTTCAATATATATTTCAATCAAAGAAGTAAATTCTATGAGAGAGGATTTGATAAAAAGGATTTAAGAAGGATTTATAATAAACTATTAAAAGGAAAAGAAATTAAATTGCTGCAAGAAAAGGAGATACTCAAAACTGGAAACAGCTTAAATGAAATTTTTATTGAGATCCCACAAGTAGAGACTGTAAAAAAGGCATTAAAAGAAGCCCTGACTGATATAGAAATGATTGGTGAAGGAACTGTGAGAATAGTTTATGGTGATTACGGGCATGGAAAATCACAAACAGCACATATGGTTCTTGAGGATATAATACGAAATAGACGTAATGAGAGAGTTTATCATTATGAAAATATTTCTACCTTGAGAGATTTTACTCTTCACTTCTGTGATAATCTAAAAAAGCAGTTAATAAGAAATGGGAAAGTACTATCATATGTTGAAAATGATATAATTTCCCTTGAAACTGACCTATACTCAGATAAAATTAGTTTGGGAGACATGATGGGAAGATTATTTAGAATAATGGAGAATCTGCATAGGTATGAAGTTCAGACAATAGTGTTTCTTGATGAATTGGATAAAATAACAAGAGACCCCAGAGATCTTAAAGAATGGGTTGATTTTTTCCAAACCTTCAATGATGCGGATGATTTGAGTGTACTGCTCGTTTTATTCATGCCACAAAGTGCAGCTGAACAAATCCGCAATTTTGATCGAAGAATGGAAAGATGGGACACTTTTTTCGATGTTAAAGGAGTTTATCTAGATGGAAAATATGCTAGTAGTGCGTATAAGGGAATAGCCAATATTTCAGCAATGTGTCTAAAAAATTATAGGATCAATCACAGTGAAGAGGACATCGAATTATTATATGAGAGCTATGCTCATAGAAGGGAATATTTGAATAATTCATCAATTCGTGCAGTAAATATTTGGGGTGCAAATATTGGTGAAATCCTTAACAATTGTCATGATAAGCGAATATGGAAAAAAGTTGAAAAGTTCAATAAATTTGATTCCACTAGAAAAGGATTGGAGTTAGAAAAACGATTTAAATATCTACTTAATAGTGATAATCTTCCTGAAATAGAAATTCTGTTAGATGATAAAGATTCTGAGAATAGTTACTATCGAATAAAATATTTCAAGGAAAATATCCCATCTAACAGCATGATCTCAGATGGACATTTCAAAGTTTATCTCCGCACTTCAAGGAGTGAAACATTAGAATTCATAGTAGCAACAGAAATTAAATTCACAGAAGAAAGATCACATCAACCGAATCAAATTGAAAAGATGATCGAACTTGCGAAATCTTATCCAGTAATATTTTTTTCATTGGGGCCTCCGACTGAGAAATTAAAGGAAATGCAACAATATTATTCTGCTAAAAATGAAGAATTACCATCTCTGTACCCGATACAAGTGATAAACATCCCTAAAGTTCTCTTATCTCCACTTATGCTCGTCCCAGACAATGAAGATGCCTTCAACACTGTATTAAGCATAGTGAAACCATGGTCGACTGTTATAACCAATCACAGAAATGAATTGGAGACTTTATTCAAGAAATTACCCAGCCTGTTGAGGGATAGAGAAATTAATCTTAATACACTAAAATTAATGGGAATTAGTCCAGTAATAATTGACAAAACAAAGACATCGAAATATGTCTCTCCGAATGATCAAATGCAGAAAAAAGACCCTATGGAATTTGGTATTGCAATTCTAATTTCATTTATTGATTCCATTAATAAATACAAAAGAGTCGATATTCTTGAAAGAGATATGAGAAAGAAAGTAAATTCTAAGTTTTCCCATTCGGTAGATGAGGTAATGGTAAGATTCCCCAATATGTTAGATAAGCTAGTACATACCTCTCTACTCAAATATGGAAAGAGAGGAGGAAAAGATACAATCATGAAGGAAGCTCTTTGGAGTAAAGATACAGCAATGAATAAATTAACCGAAATATAGAATGCTCATAAAATTCTAAAATGTACAGATAATATATTAGCATCTACTAGTATTAAAAATAGACATTTGCACATATAAAAA
>JAAFKL010000114.1 GCA_021399405.1 Candidatus Heimdallarchaeota archaeon
TATTCTTTCATCAAGATGATATCCGGGCATCATCAGTACTGGGGTCGGTTTTTTCAGTGATAACATGGATTGAGACCTTCTAGCCTTTAATATTTACATTTTTGGTTTTATGATATATAAAGTACATTTGCACTTCTGATTCCACTGATTCGATTTTTTTTATTACGAATCTTTTATCTAGATAATCAATTGTTTAATACAGAATTATGTTAAATTAATCATCCGATCAATCGATTCATGGTTTGTAGGTACATGATTTGCGTACATATAGATGAATTATTGATTAAATTTATTTATGATTGAATCGAATATTTGAGAAAAATTACTATTGTTTCTATTGCAAAATTTGTAAGCTTTTATTTGTACTAATCTTATTTTATTTATATAGAAATGGATGAATAATAATTATATGAAGCGTTCAATTCTTATTAGTTTCTTAATAGCTCTATTCTTAATACAATCGCCACCTGTGGTTCAGGCTGATCAATTAAAGTATCCAATCAGTGTTACTATTGGCGACCAGTTTACATTTGTTGTAGATGAGCTTATTGTTAATGATTCACTAGTTCCAGATGGCATCAATACACCATGGCTTGATCAATCAATATTGATAAATAACACAGATCAAGGCATCACAGCAGATTTTACAATCATTGATATTCAGGCAAACTTGCCCTCAAGTAATGGTCCCTATGATATTGTGAAAATTGATACCGTAAATAGTAACCACGATAATATATACGTGAGAGATGGCAACACATCATCTACGCTAGTATTACTCGGTTTTAATAGTTTTATCAAGCCAAATTTGGTAATTCCAAGACCGTATTTGATAATCTACCCGAGATGGGATTTCTATGAATCTAATTTTCAGGATATATTACTTAACTATACTAAAGCAAGAGGTGGGACAGACAGTTTTCGAAATCTTACTGCAAGCTTTTCCTCTACCTCAACTACATTTTCCTATGATCTTGAATACTGGAACCCACAAAATCCGGTGTTCCGACCTATCATCAACCAATTTGCAGAATATGAGAAACAAACGGGCCTTCTTAACTCAGTTTATATCAATGTCACTAATCTTGAGGGAGTACCCATATACAATGGTTCTAATCAAGGAACGCCGGTACTTTCATACAAGTATTCAAGAATTATTGATTCTTCCACCATTACTGATTCAAATGCATCTCTGGATTCTTCATCTGGCATGACTACATCTTCAGAGACTACGGATGATGGAATTGCTACTTCATCTACTACTACTTTAGTTCAATCAGAAAACAGTACTGAGGATGATGGTTCGTTTTTAATAACTCCATCTATTCTATTTGTTTTATTATTTACTTATTTTAAACGAAGACATAAGTTGTAGGTTTTCCTTTGTGTTTTTGATTTAATAAAATAGGATTCATATGCATTATTTGTTTGATCTCTCATTTTTTTTGTAAGATCGATCATAGTTATCGATTGACCCTTGTGTTTGTAATCAACCGACAGATTCAAACTTTATAAGACTTGAGTTTAAGGTTTGATGAAGCAATGAAATAAATAAACTATGAAATAAAACGCCCCGGCCGGGATTTGAACCCGGGTCCACGGAGTGAGAGTCCGCGATTCAACTCCAATCTATCGCAACAGATTGAATTGATTGGCCGAGCTACACCACCGGGGCAGGTTGTATAGAATCTTTAGATCTATGAATTAAATAAAATGTGGACTTATTTAAAAAAACAGTTTGTGTTTTACTAATTTGAATTGATATTAATATCATTTCTTTTGTTATGATCTGATAAAGTTAACTTTTTGCTGTTAGCTTTTCTTGTATGTTCAGCTAATAATATACAAACGTCACCGTATCATCCAGTTGCTACACTGGTATAGTATACTACATTTCTCCTTTCAGAGAGTATTGCATCCTTCCACTTGGTTTATTCGAGTTAGCAGGTCCGACCAAAATGGAATTTTCATACTTTTTAACCATCGCAAGATCATTCGCGAACATCCATCAAGATCTGATAATCTGACTAGCAGCTCGTTACGACGGATACAGGAATAGAAAATCGCTACTTTCTTATTGACTGTATGTGGACTTCCTTCTCTCTTTCGAGATCCAGCTTTCGGTGTATTCTTCATAGCCATATCTGGTTTAAGAAATCGACCTAGTCTCATTTTATTACTGTATTCATCTAATATAAACTCTATTCCAACAGTGGATTATAAGTGAAATTATGTCAATTTTGGAAAGTTAACTTTCTTATGTTATGGTTAAGGTTATTAATTTAACTTTTCACTAATATTGTTTACTTGGCGTAAACATGCAATTCCTCTAAAAATAGGTCAATGTTTATACCCGATAAATCACCATTCCAAGATTCTAGAATATTAGCGTACTCGTTTTCAATCTCAATTATCATTTTGTGGATATGATAACGAATGTATGGATTAGAAGTTTTTGAAATTACACTAATAGCAATTCGGTTACCACGCTCTATCATGAGGGTCATATCTTTCGATTGTATTTCCTGGAAGGGAGATCTAGATTCTGCAGTTTTTTGGAGAAACTGGTTCACTGCAATTAACGATGATGCAAAGAGATGTTGTCGTGGTTCGCCTTCAGTTTCCCGAATAAATTTTCCATTAAGAGCAATGTAGTTTTGGATTAACCTACCATCTTCATACAATACGCTTAGCTGAGATAATTCTTTGGTTTTTTCAATTTCCAATGGTAGAAACAAGGTAACGTCAAGGTAATGGTGAATTAGTAATTCAATTGTTTTTTCATCAAATTTCTTTTTGAGATAAGTTTGATTACCCCCAGCTTTATTTATTTTGTCGATCATATTAGAATCAAAATTTTTAGCCGAAAGAACAATAATCGGAGTTTCACATCCTCCTTCCCTAACAGATGTTATAATATCAGGCGCAACGGTTGTTGCTAAATAATAATCAAGAAAAATTAGATCATATGGTCTTGTGAAAATGTAACTCATTCCTTCTTCTTCTGAAACAAATGAGACATACTCAATTTCCCATCTAGGGATCCTTTTCAAATATTCATTGAAGATAACTAGATCGAAATTACTATCATCAATATAAAGAATTTTTATTGCCTGAATAACTTAGACTCCCATATGATTTATTATAAGTAATTGAGTTAAATCAAAATTTAAAACTCTCCTTATTCATGATGTTTAAATGATGATAAACATAGAATTTAATTCATTAACTAACTAATTTGAATCTTCAAAAATCGGTTCAAATGTTAGAATATTGTAATCTTTGTCAAATGAAACATTGAATTCAAGATCTGCCATTCCCCGAAAGGCTTTGCAAGTCCATCCCTCAGTTGTTTGTTTTGTAAGCAGCATATCAACTGTTAACCACCCTGCTTTGAACTTTAAGGTTTTCATAATATTATTGAATTTTTCACTATGGGCGTCAGAACAGAATAAACGGGATATCTCATTTAGCACTACCCAGTGTTCAGCCTCCTGATTTCCACAGAATTCACAGCCGTTCATTGTAGTACAGGATGAGCAACGATTTCTTCATTAAATTAACCTAATGATATCAGTTTAAGTAATTCTATTAAAATTAATTGAAATACAGAGTTTGAGGATTTCAGCCTAATGTTAATGTGAGGAACTCATCAGCATCATCAAGTTGTGATAATTGATAATTAGCAGGATTCTCAATAGAAACTACTAATGGACCGGATTCAAGAAGTACGATGGTTCCAGTTTGATCCAAAAGAGAAGTGGAAGTAAGGAGAACGCTGACTCCAAAAGTATTAGACCATATCTTGAAAAAGTCACCAAGAGTGACTACTCCAGTAAATCCAGTTGGTAATTCAATGTGTATTCGACCAGGTTCACCAAGATGAGTATGAAGTGGTCTCATACAACCATCTGAATCCTCTCCGGTTTGAAGGACTCCGTCCCCGATACCTTGTGGTAAGGGACGTATTTCTCCGTTTGTTACTATAGATAAGGATACATGATAATGTGTTTGAATGGTGACTCCGTGACCTCCAATACAAATATCTGAGACAAATTGAAATCCTCCAGTGTTTGTATCGATAATATTGTCGTCATTGGTGTCACCATCATTACCAAAGTTATTAGTAAATCCACCACTAAAAGCAAATGCTATTACTAGGGTCCCAATAACGAATACTGCAAAAACTGGAGCTAATCCAGCAGTGTTATCAGCAGCAGCTTTTGCTTTAGCCCGATTCTCTGGTTTTAGATGATCATACAAATTTTTATCGTAGATAGGTTCATCTACTTGGATCTTTTCCTCAGAGGTTGAGGGTAATTTTTTCTTTTTAATTCGCCTACTCATTTAAGCGCTCAAACTTACAGCAAAATTGAAAATCTATAAATGTTATCATATTTTTTATGTAATTATATTTTTGAAATTTTTAGATTTAGGTCACCTAATCTTTTAGAAGGTCCGAGAATTATTTATTATATGGCTGATCTTTATTGTGAGAATTGTGGAAGCACATTGGAGTCCGAATTGTCAGTTTGTTCCAATTGTGGTCATCAGAATGGATTAAAAACTGGGATGAAAAGAGAGGATACTTTTTCCGATCAAGCACAACAAAATCCCTCAGCTCTAAGTGCAGAAGATCATTTTGACAAAGAACGACTTTACAATAAATATAAGGATCCGAAAACCTATGTTCAACCTGCGAACTATAAATTAACCAAAAATTTTGCTGAGCGCATCATCGGAACTGTCAAGCTCGATGTTCATGTTGTTGAGGAAGTTGCAACAAGACCGGATTTGCAAAAAGAAGCTCTGGTGTTGTTAATCCTTAATTTATCTGCTGTCACTATATTTCAACTAGTTATGATATTCGCATTTCCTGATTATTTTGTCGTGCGATCTACTTTTGGAACTATTGCAGATATATTATTGACAAACTATCTCACAGGTATATTCTATATTTTCTCGATTGCTCTTGTAGGTAAGCACCTTGGACATGTTAAGGAGGAAGTGGACACAAAATTAGTGCTTAGAGGGTTAGCTTATGGATATATTGCGAATACAATCGAATCTATATTGAGTTTCACCACAGCGATGACACGAAGTTCAGCGATTTCGTTTATCTGGATTATGGCTGTAATCTATTATCTATTCGTCTTTGGTTTTGTAATTCGAAGGACTATGCATAAAAGTTATGGGGCAACAGTAATTACACTCATTGTTTCAATTACTCTGCTTAATGTTTTACAAAGAGGTATAATCGAGATTATAGATCGTTATTGGGGTACTTTTTCATTCGTTCAATGAATGATCGATTTGAGTATTTGTTGATTTTTTTTCCTTAGTTTATTTTATTGTTTTAAGCAGAAGATTTGATCCTAATCAATCAATGAAGGGAATGCAGTTTTTCCAGAGTACGATCGCCGTTTCAATCATATATGATTATTTATGCCATTTCCGTGCCAAAAAATAAGTGAATTATTAAACAACAATAAAAGAGAATTGTATTATTTTAGATCGATCGATCGATCGACTTTTTTCTTCGATTAATATGATTTAATAGTAAAACTAATAGAACTACAGGTGTTACTAATAATGATCCATCATCCTCAGTACTGGTTTCTGATTGACCTGATGTTGTAGTAGATGAAGTATCAATTCCATCTTCCGTAGTCTCTGAAGATGTGGTCATGCCAGATGAAGAACCCTGAGATGCATTTGGATCAGTAATGGTGGAAGAATCAATAATTCTTGAATATTTGTAAGTAAGAACCGGTGTGCCTTGGTTGGATCCATTGTATAAGGGTACACCCTCGAGATTAGTCACATTGATATAAACTGAGTTGAGAAGACCTGTTTGCTTCTCATATTCTGCAAATTGGTTGATGATTGGACGGAAGACTGGATTTTGGGGGTTCCAGTATTCAAGATCGTAGGAAAATGTAGTCGGAGTAGAGGAAAAGCTGGCAGTGAGATTTCGAAAGCTGTCTGTCCCACCTCTTGCTTTAGTATAGTTAAGTAATATCTCCTGAAAATTAGATTCATAGAAATCCCATCTCGGGTAGATTATCAGATATGGATTTGGAATTTCCAAATCTGGTTTGGTAAAACTATTGAAACCAAGAAATACCAGATAAGATGAAGTATTGTGATCTCTAACATAAATATTATCGTGATTACTATTTACAGTGTCCATTTTCACGATATCATAGGGTCCATTACTTGAAGGTAAATTTCCCTGCATATCAATTAAAGTAAGATCTGCTGTAATACCCTCATCTGTATTATTTATCCATGCTCCGGTAACCCATGGCGTATTGACACCATCCGGAATTAGTGAATTATTAACAATGAGCTCATCTACAACAAATGTAAATTGGTCACCAATACTAACATTGATTGGATACTTTAATTGATCAGCCTGAACCACAGGTGGGGATTGTATTAAAAATAGAGCTATTAAAAAACTAATAAGAATTGAACGCTTCATATATTCAATATAATTCGATTTCTATATAAATAAAATAAGTCAGATTCACAAAAAAGCTTACAAATATTGCAATATAAACAATAGTAGATTTTCTCAACTATTCGATTCAATCATAAATAAATTGAATCAATAATTCAGCTATATGAAAGCAAATCATGTACCTACAAACCATGAATCGCTTGATCAGATGAATGATTCAGCTCAATACTTTATTAAACAATTGATTCTCTAGATAAAAGATTCATAATAAAAAAAATCGAATCAGTGGAATCAGAAATGCAGATGTACTTTATATACCATAAAACCAAAAAAGTTAATATTAGAGCCTAGAAGGTCTCAATCCATGTTATCACTGAAAAAACCGACCCCAGTACTGATGATGCCCGGATATCATCTTGATGAAAGAATA
>JAAFKL010000115.1 GCA_021399405.1 Candidatus Heimdallarchaeota archaeon
ATAACTATTGATGAATCTGAATCACTAAATGAAGCGATTCATAAAATGGAAGAATCAAGAACTCATCACCTTATTGTAACAATTGATAGAGGTAATGTGATTGGGATTTTATCAAGTTTTGATATTGTGCGCGAACGGTCTAAAGAAATTAAATCTCTGGTATAGTGGATCGATAGAATTCAAATTAATTACAGATATGAGTTCTTGGGATATAATGAAGAATTTCGAATCTTCAATAAAAACTATAATTTGATTGATATACGGGCTTCCATACAGCGAAATTAAAGAGATAAGTTGTGTAACCACGAAAGAATGCTTTTAACATAAATTACTGATTCACGATGATACTATCAATTATGAGGAATTCGATTCCAACTTCAATATTCATCTAAAATTGGATTTATAAAGACCTGCAAGATTGATAGACGGAATATAGAAATTTCATTCACTCCTTTAAGGATATATTGAATGAAAAATTATTTTCAGAGGTCCGACATGAACCAAGTAACACACGTGTATCCTGAAACAGTCTCAGAAGTTATAAAATATTTAGAAAATCCAAATGCAAAAATATTGGCAGGAGGAACTGCAATGACTCTGATGGCGAATAGTGAGGTGAAGACTTTTGTTGACCTTCAAAATATCAATTTATCGTATATCAAGGAGGAAGATGATAGATTCCTCATTGGTGGGACCACATCATCGTATGATATATTTCGTAATGAAAATCTACCAGAATCTTTTAGAATCGCTGCAGATAAAATCGGTGATCTGGCTTTGTTACATGCAATAACTATCGGTGGTAATTTTGCGATACTATACAAATGGGTTGACCTTCCTCCAATTTTGTGGGCATTGAATGCATCAATCACAATTAAAGGAAAAGAAGATAGAACAATGAATCTGGATGAATTCTTTCCATATTCAAGAGAAAAAAGCATTGCAAACAGAAATGAACTGATTACCGAAATCCAGTTACCAAAACCTCCAGTAAATTCTTTTTCAGAATATCAATCATTAACTTTGATTGAAAACGAAAAGGGGCAACTCAATTTTGCCAGTTATTTTGAATGGAATGATAACAAGGAAATCACAGTTGCAAGATTAGTTGCAAGTGCAGCTTTCAAGGGTCCTAAAAGGCTTGAATGTGAGGAATTCATTGTTGGAAATAAGATCGATGATGAGTTGATTGCCAAATGTATGGAGACAATAGAGGCTGACGATCTTGTGAAATATTACAAGAGTTCGAAAGAGTATCGAGCTGAAATTTTAAGAGTGTACATCAAGCGTACCATGAATAATTGCTTGAGTAAAATGTAGAGGTGCTAGGTAAAAATGAAATTTGAAATAACAATAAATAGAGAAACTAAATCAATTGAAGCAAACGCACGTGAGATTTTACTTGATGTATTAAGAAATGAAGGATTTTTTGGTGTAAAGAGAGGTTGTTCAGAAGGTAGCTGTGGATCTTGTATGATATTAGTAGATGGAATACCAAGAAAATCCTGTATTATGTTTGTAGGACAAGTACAAGGAAAATCAGTGACTACTATAGAGGGTTTGGGAGATAGAGAAAATGCCCACCCAATTCAAGATGCATTTATTGACAATGGAGCCGCACAATGTGGGTATTGTATTCCAGGTATGATATTATCTGCTTCATCATTATTGGAAATGAACAAAGCACCAACAGTGGATGAAATTAAAGAATCACTTGCTGGAAATCTATGTAGATGTACAGGTTATGTGAAACAAATAGAAGCGGTTCAGAATGCAGCTGCTGTGATGAGAGGTGAAAAATAATGTCGAATGGAGATAAAAAATCAACCGATAATTATCAAGGTAAAGTAGTGAAGACTAGCGTTCGAAAGATTGATGGATTAGCTACCGCACAGGGTAGACCCCTGTATGTTGCAGATGTCGATAAAGATTTCTTACACGTAAAATTCAAATGGTCTCCTCATGCACATGCTAAGATATTGAGTATTGATACATCTGCTGCAGAAGCATTGGAAGGAGTAAAATGTGTATTAACTCATGAAAATACTCCACAAAATTTGCATACAACTGCAGGACAAGGGTTCCCTGAACCTTCACCTTATGATACTTATGTATTCAATGATAAAATGAGATATGTTGGTGATAGAGTTGCTGCTGTAGCAGCCGAATCTATTGAAATTGCAATACAAGCAGTGGAATTAATCAAGGTAGAATATGAGGTATTACCTGCTGTATTCGATTCAGAAGATGCACTGAAATCAGACGCACCAATTTTACATGGTGAAGATGAGAAACATGTGCCAATTCCGGTTTTCTATGAACCAAAGAAAAACCATGTCTCACATACTGATTTTGCATTTGGAGATATTGACAAAGAATTAGAAAGTGCAGACCATGTCTTCGAAGAACATTTTTCCACACATTATGCTCAACATTGTCCAATTGAACCCCACGTTTGTTCAGCTTGGTATGATGAAGATGATCCAAGTGAGAATAACAGGATAGTTGTTAGAACCTCAACACAAGTGCCTTTTCATTCTCGAAGAATAACGGCACAAGCACTCGGAATTCCTGAAAAGAAGCTGAGAATGATTAAGCCAAATATTGGAGGGGGCTTCGGAGCTAAACAAGAAGTTATACTAGAACAAGTTGCAGTTTTAGTCACCATGAGAACGGGTAGACCAGTTTTAATAGAATTAACTCGTTCAGAAGAATTCATTTCGTCAAGAACTCGCCATGCTTACAAAGTATGGGTTCGTGGAGGCGTTATGAATAATGGTGACATCACAGCTATGGAACTCAAGGTTTTATCAAATACAGGTGGTTACGGAAGCCACGGATTGACTGTAATGTCAAATGCAGGCTCTAAGACACTCCCATTGTACAGAATGAATGCTGTGGGCTTTATTGGAGATACATCATACACAAATTTACCACCAGGTGGTGCTTACAGAGGATATGGCGCAACTCAAGCATGCTATGGAATGGAAGTAGTAATTGATATGATGGCAGAGGCAATTGGAATGGACCCTGCTGCATTTCGACTCCAAAATCACATTCAATCTGGAGAAACATCTCCCGTCTTCAAAGCCCTTGGAGAAGGTACAGAAGGTGTCGAGCAAATTATTGAAAGTTGTGAATTAACTGAATGTATCAAACAAGGTAAAGAAGCAATTGATTGGGATAACAAAGTAGGTAACCCGGGTGATGGTGTGGTTAAACGTGGAATAGGTATGGCTACACTCATGCAAGGATCAGCAATTCCAAAAGTCGATATGGCATCAGCTTACGCAAAGATGAACGATGATGGAAGCTTTAATTTGCACTTTGGAGCCACAGATTTGGGCACTGGTGCAGACACAGTTTTGGCACAAATATTTGCCGAAGAATTGGAATTACCTTATGATGATGTACTTGTTTACGCTTCGGATACTGATATGACTCCCTTCGATGTGGGAGCTTATGCTTCTTCAACAACCTACCTTTCCGGAATGGCAGTGAAAAAAGTAGCAGCTCAACTCAAAAAACAAATTCTTGGAGTAGCTGCTAAAATGATGGATGCACAAATCGGAGAGTGTCATATTTCTGACAAGACAGTTGTCGGTCCTGATGGTGAGAGCGTTACTTACGCTGAAGTTTGCAAATTTGCTTTGTATGCTGAGGATCAATTCCAAATCCAAGCTGGTGACTCACATGTATCAGATGTCTCCCCACCACCATTCTCTGCCCAATTTGCTGAAATCGAAATCGACACTGAAACTGGACAACTTAAATTGCAAAAATATGTTGCAGCTGTTGATTGTGGAACTCCGATAAATCCAAAATTAGCAGAAGGGCAAGTTGAAGGAGCAGTTATGAATGGAATTAGTTATGCTTTAACAGAAGAATATATTTTCAATAAAAAAGGAAAAATGTTGAATTCTACTTTTGATGATTATAGGATTTGGTCTACTCAAGATATGCCTGAGATGGTAACCATTTTAGTTGAGTCTTATGAAGAATCTGGTCCTTTTGGAGCAAAAAGTATTGCCGAAATAGGTATCAATGGAGCATTACCAGCTCTAGCCAATGCCATCTATGATGCAGTGGGTGTTCGGCTTCATCATGCACCGTTCACGGCTGAGAAAATATTGAATGCGATCAAGGAAAAAGCCAAAAACGAAACTGCTCAGAAAGTAACTGCATAAATGGTTACAAAGATACATGCTAATTAATTTCAATTTTTCTTTAATTCTAACATGAAATTATCTGAAAACCTCCAGAGATTATCAATAGACTTAGATATTCTTCCATCCAGTTCAAGTCTTGATAGAATTCGGTTAATTTGAACTGCTGGAACATCACTTACCTTGGCCTTAATTACCTCAACATCCACAGGTCCCTCATCATTAACAATTTTGATAATAGCAAATTCATGATTTTTCAGTAAAGTCGTTAAAGTCTGATCCCGATCTGGAATAATAGCAAGTCTACGTAATGTTTTGATAAGTTGATCATCCGTCGTAGTTCCTTTAGCAACTGGTGATATCTGGTGTTCAGTTGGATCTCTGGTCACTTTCTGTGGGATTGATGGGGAACTCGATTCATGCAAATTATCACGAACTTTGCTAGAAATTGTCCATCGATAATCATTTGTTTGGGAAACAAGACCATCAGCTTGTAAATTAGATAAGACTAAAGGAATTGAATCAATCTTGGACTTCGTTTCTATTTGCTCTTGTTCAATAGGATGCTCTGCTATAACAATTGATAATATTTCATATTCGGGGACTCTTAATAAATCCTGGTAGGATGGATTTTGCTTGTTAATATAGCCTTGTTTAACTAAAATATCAATAATCGGACCACTTACTATGGCTTTGTCCAATCTTTTGTCAGTTGTTAGTTCTTCTAACTCAGGGTAGCCATTGGCTAATTCTTTTGTAATATCACTGGGAGATATTGGTAATCTTGTATGTTCAATATCCTTGGTTAATTTTGATGATGCTTTAGCTAAGGGCTTGACATCATTCTGATGAATACTATGAATTTCCTTTTTGACTAAAGATTTGTTATCTTCCATTTCTGAAGGAATTTGAGATTTGATCGGTGGTTCTTCGAAACTTTCTTTCTTCAAATCCTCATTTTGTTTCCCTGATGCGACATCATCATGATGTGCTACTTGAGTTATACTACTTGATGGAGATTCATACGCCCTTAGGCTATCTTCTTTGATTTCACTTAGTACGTCATCAAATAATTTGGATATTTCTTTTGATTTTTGAATTTCTTGTTTATCATCTTTAGGTGGAATTTGAGGACCTCGTCGAATTTCTTCTTTGATTCTTGTTTTCAATTCTTCATTGGAATTGAGCTCATAATTTGGATCTTCTAAAAATTGTATTGAGGGTTTCTCATGTCCTATTAGTTCGGGTGAGGCCAGAGGTACTGAAGTCGCTTTGTTTTTCTTATCAAGCTTTTCTTCAATTTCTGCTTTCATTGGATTAATGGATACGGGCTCTTCCGAAGGTCTGATTGGAGTCTGGGTACTTCCAATTTCACTTGCCAATTGTTGATGGATATTGCTTGGTTTTTCTAACGTAGACTCGCTTTTTTGCAAAGGGGTAAGGGCTTGCTCTTTGTTTTTAATGTAATCAGTCATTGCAATTAATGGCATGCCAATAATTTCGCATATTGCTAATGTTATGTTTCTACATCGTTTGGCTTTATCTTCAACAGAGATGTTTTGATAAATTACTTCGGCATGTAAATAATAATCAATTGCAGTTGCTAAGTTTTTCATCTTAGTGTGTAGTTCTGCCGCTTTCTGGCTATATTTATCGGATGCATAAGTCAGTGTTACATATTCTTTGGTTTTAGCGTCTCCTTTCCTATAATTTAATATTGCTCTTTTAAAAATTTCATATGCTTCATGAGGATTCTTGGTGTTTTTTCCTTTTTCCCGAATTAGATCTCCCAAATCTACCCAGAAGCGATTACTAAGTTTTTCATCTTTTCCTAACAAGGCATATCTAGATGCCAAGCTGAGCCTTTGCTCAACCAATTCAATGTCGCTGATTTTTCTGGTTTCAGTCCATATTTTTTCTGCCACGTCTAAATAATTTTGATACCCTATTTCCATTATTTTTGCTGCTTCTTTTTCATTCCCTAGGTCTTTTTGTAGCGAAGAAGATTTTTCGTAATTCTCAAATGCAGTAATCGGATTGTCACTTAGTTTGGCAATTTCAGTAAGAAGCTTTGCAGCATTCTTAAGATTTGTATTCTTTTCTTTGCTATTCCCATCTTTCTCAAAACATTCTGCTGCTTGTTTGTATAATTCAATAGCATCTATACGGTTCTCTTTTTCAGAACCCTTGGCCAGTTTTGAAAGATCTTGACATTTTTCCGTCAAATATATCCATCCATCTTTTACGGAATTATATTAAATTTGATATCATTTGAGATAATTTAACATTTTCGAGATTTTACGTGATGTATAGATATTTGAAAACTCGATTTTACTCAAAATTGGAAGTCATTTGGAGCTCGTTATTCAGAAATTCAATCTATTGAAAATTTAACTCGGTAATTTAATCAAATGGAAATACTGGTTAAGAACTGAGAGTGTTAGATTCAATCCTGCTCCCTTTACCGTAAAGAAAATCCTAAATGGTATAAAAGAGCTTGAAAAATCTAAAATAGCTCAGAAAGGAATAATCTAATTCAATCCAAATTAATCAATTTGAAATATTTAGGAATTTAAATTATTTTTTGTAACGCTGGATCAAGAAGACACCTGCCCCTATGGCAACTATCCCACCTGAGATGACAAATATTTGTGCTGTATCGATCCCGGCTTCATCCTCAGAAGCAGTTCTTGGATCAATCCATCCTTCTTTTCGGATCAATTCTCCCCTAATTAAATTCGAATCCGAATATTTAGCATCAGGCATAATAAGATCATTCTTTCTTGGGCCTGGTGAGTTTCCAAACGCAATCGGAATTGCAGGTAAATCTTCACTCATGAGGGCCTGAATTTGAGGCAATAGGTTAGTTCTAATAGCATAATTACCTTCGTTATCAAATTGGGAAATCAAACTATCAAGAACTGGATTTTCATATCCACCTATATTCCAACATCGCAGGTTCGGATCATCGACATCACATAAACCAGTTGAGGAATAAAGAGATCCCATTGTATATGGTTGATCATGATTAAGCACAAACATAACTGCATCAAAGCCCCCTTCTTCATAGGTTGGTATCAGTGTTTTATTTCCCCACCAGATATGTTGTCCAGGATTATCCGGTTGCGTATTTAATCCTATACCCACCTTGGCAAAAAGAGGTGCAACGTACTCGATATATTGTGCTCGATCTGGTCGATCAAATAAATTATTAAGTGTAAAATCGAAAAAGCGAGTATCATTTTCATCGGCATAATCACCATCTCCATTTGCATCAGTGATGTCACTATAGTCAAAACCTGCTCGTTCTAGATTTAATTTTGCTGATTCTAATGAAAACTGATAAACTTCTTGCGACTCATTATATCCTACTGCTGTTCGTGGAATTAGGGAATTTGTTGGAATTCCAGCTCGACCCCAAACTTCATTGCTCATGTAATCTCGATCCATAAGATATGACAAAGCAGTCCTTACATATCTAGCCTGAATTACATCATTATCCGATACTGCGTCTACTCCAAATGGAATATCCACGCCACTTCCGAAAATCGTATGCTGAAAATTCAATACTATCTGGAGTACCTGCGCATGTGGCCATTTGTGAAGCACGTAGGGATGAGGTTTTTCCCACTCATCCAAGAGTGCGGGATTAAATGGTATACCAATAAGATCAGCAACCTCATCCTCCGCCACTTCTGTGGCATTAAAACCAACATCAAAATTTCCTCCCCAATTACCTTGAAGTATAATTCGATCTGCCCACACTTCATTATCATGATAAAATGGATTCTTAACTAACTGAAACTCATGGTTGTCAAAATCGAAACTATCTATCATAAAAGGACCTGCACCGGTAAATACATCATCACCACTGAAAGTGAAAATACAATCGTTAACCATTCCCTCAACACAATTATTGTACTTATTTCTATACGTTTCTGTGCTTTCAAATATTGGATATCCAGAGAGAATCTCAAAATTATATACTGAGTCTTCGAGATATTCGAATTGTATTGTGAGAGCATCCAATGCTGATATCGATGAATTCGATCCGATAGTGTCAATTATTGGAAAATATCGCTGTTGACTGATTGCAGGAGTCAAATATAGATTATAAGAAAAAACTACGTCTTCAGAAGTCAACTTGTGGCCATTAGAGAATTTCAAACCCTCTTTTAAGGTAACCGTGTACGTCAATCCATCATCACTTATCACTGGCAATTCAGCTGCCAATTGCGTAATAAAATCGTGATCAGGTCCACTATCAGGGGCATACTTCTGGTACAAAGAAGCACCTATATCATTGAGCATACTCCAATAATTCCCTATAAACCCGGAATTATAATTCCAAGTTAACGGAGTTGCAGATGTATCAAAAGGTACCCATTGACGAAAGATGAAAACTTGCTCCTCATCAGTTTCTTGAGAATGTACATATTTTATAGAACTGGTGAATAAGATAGAAAATACCAGTAAAAGCATCGCTCCTTTTCCCCACTTTGAGAAATTTCTCATAATTTTATAGTTAATTAAAATATTATAATAAAGTTTCTTCGAAAAGGCGTCTATATATGATGGAGTGTCCACGGAAATATTATATAATAAAACATGGGATCTATAGTTAATGGGAACAAAAAGAGGAAGACAGTTAACACTGTCATTAGTTCTGTTATTAATTTTATCACTTGTTATTACAAGTTCATTTCAACCAGTTCAACCACAAGTGGAAGAAGAACAGGTGTTCACATTTTCGGGGTGTTGTGGAGAGTTTGTAGCCTTATCTTTTTTTCATTATAATTCACTTAGATCGGTGTTTAGTGCAATTTCAGGTTCGTTATACACGTTTTACTTTCCTGACAGTGATGAGATGATTCCGATGCTAGCTGATGGACCCCCAACAATTTCTGAAGACAAACTCACCTACATTGTGAAACTTAAGAAAGGACTACAATTCTCTAATGGTAATCCATTGGATGCAGATGATATAGTATTTAGCTACAATGCCTTTCAAACTGAAGAGATCAATCAGTCGCCCAATTATTACACCCATAGTTTCATGACACATTACCTCACATCAAATTCTTCTATAACTAAACTAGATAGTCTCACTGTACAATTCACTTTTGCACAACTTGATCCGACTACCCATGAAGTTCTAACCATTCCAATAATTGAGCATGATCGTTATGTTGATACTTACAATAGCTGTGTTCAAGGTGAAGCTTCAGATTGTGGATGGGGGGAAGTGGATGGAGATTATCTCCACAGTGCAGGACCATATATGGTAGACTTCATCTATCCAGGATCAACAGGTCTCGAACTAGTCAAAAACCCCTATTATCATGATCAAACTATGTGGGCAGACAGAATAGTGGTAACAGTTTCACCAGATGAAGATTCATTTATCAATTCAGTGGAACAAGGTGTTTTAGATATTCCCGTGGGAGGGTCACCCATTAACCCTAATCATCTTGAGGCCTATCCAGATTACACATTAACTATATTGGATTCAGTTACTAATGAAGATATGTTCCTCAATTTCAAGCATCCGATGTTTGGAACTGGAGCAGGTGTACCAAATACCCCTTCAGCAAATTCCACTAATGATCAAGTCCAAGCTAAACTTGTTCGGCAAGCTATTTCTTATGTTGTTAACCGGAACAATGCAGCAGAGATATATGAGGACCACAGTTTTATTGCCCTGCCAGCATCAACCTATATCCATAATTATGTCCCTGGGCTTAAAGATCTTGAATATCATCCATTTGCGATTAGTAAAGCAAGAGAATTCATGGAACAAGCTGGATTTAACTACAGTAATATAACAGATTCAAATGCCGATGGTGATTATGGAGATCAAGGAGACACTACATTTTTCAATATAACCCTATCACCAGGAATAAATTATCCGACTAGATCGGCAGTTGGCCTTCAAGTTGCAAATGATCTTCCCAAAATCGGGATTGGAGTTACCTTTGATAATGATTCGTACAGCTGGGAACTTCTTGGCAGCACTTATTACCGACATTATACCCCGCTTGGTGCAACTCTCCCGCCACTTTTTGATGAGGGTGGATATGATATTGCCATTTTTGGGTGGTTTCATGAGAGTCCAAGATATAATTTTGGAGCTAGAATAACCTCCGAAGGTCTATGTACTAGTGAAACCGTGGATCAATGTTCTAATATTGTGAATTACGATAATCCAGTTATTGAGGATCTGATTGATCAACATGACAGTGAATTGGATTTCGATATCCGAGCAAATTTAGCTGCTCAAATTCAACAACTAGTCTATGACGACTTACCGATTGTACCCATTGTTTCTTTACCGGGATATGTATTTCATAAAAGTACAATACGAGGATTTGACCCTGTGATGTTCAATTTAAAGCATATTGATTGGAGATATCTTTACAAAGACGGCTGGACGCAATCCAGTCCTTCCACTAAAGGAGATGATCCTCCGGATGTTTCTATACCATTGGTTGTCGGAATTGTAGCTGTTATAGCGGTAAGTACATTTCTGTTGAGACGTCGAACATGAATCAGACGGAAATTTATTGATATTTTGCAGGATTGAATCTTTTAAGTTTCCCCTTCCCCATACCTATCCAGAACGAATTTTAGATAATCATCTACACCAGTACCTTTAGTAAATTGATTAGAAGCATCAGAATAGCTTCCAATTAAGGGATTATCTGATAATACAGCTTTGATAAGTTGCTTTGCATGTTCAGTATCAGTACTAAGTACCTGTCGGATCTCCTCAAGATCTAATCTTGATCTATCAGCAGTCATTTGAATTATAGTTAGTAATGCCGGCCAAGGTTTGAACCATTTGTCTTTCATTGTAATTGTGTCAGAATAATGACTATCTAACTCACTTAATAGACCAATCTTATTATGCAAATTAGTTCTAGTCTCAGTTATTTTTATGATTTCAAGATTTAAGAAGGGATATAATTTGGATCTTGAGATTAAATCAATAATTGTATCAATCTCATGGATTAGTTGATTCGTTTTTCGAATATTTATCTGTAATTGATCCACATCATCTTTTGATGATTGGAGGTTTTCTTCATAATCACTTATTATTTGAATTTCCTTGATGGTTTCAATAATATTCGCCATGGTAGATCCTTCTAAGTAGGTGTCTAATCGTTGTAACAATTTTTCCCACTGGCTTTGCATTAGATTTACGTTTTCGATGCCATAACTATTGAAAAGAACTTGAGCCTCCTTTATATTGAAACCCATTTTCTGGGCTTCATCAAATTCCGTTAAAGTTAGAAATCCGTGTTTCTTAATCGATCTCATTTGAAGATAATTAGTGAAACCTGCAGATTTCGCCTTAACACTTAATCTTCTATAGCTTATTACCAAGACTATCATTCCAACAATTGTACTTATGATAATAGTTATTGAGATCATTTGATCAAATCGACCATTCGGGTTACTTCCCAGTCTTTCTTCAAATCTATTGCTCAGAAAATCTCTGTCTTTGTCTTCACCAGCGTCATTTCTAATTGGATCTAAACCATTTTTAACCTCATACCCATCATTCAAACCATCATCATCAGTATCTGAATTTCTTGGATCAATATTGTTTTGGTATTCTTCGAGGGCAGATAAACCATCGTTATCAAAATCTGTAAAATTTTGAAATTCATTTGGATCTAATATATTTTCAATTTCCCAATCATCAGGAATTCCATCATCATCGGTATCATTTTTGCGGGGATTAGTTCCATGTTGATACTCTGTAAGTAAACTAAGGTTATCATTATCATCATCAGGCCATTGATTAGCTCGAAGCGGATTATAATCAAATTTAATTTCCCAACCATCAGGTAATCCATCCCCATCAGTATCTGAATTTCTTATATCAGTACCCTGCTCATATTCTTCTAAATTTGTCAATTCATCATTGTCATAATCAAGACCTGCATCATCCAAAATATAGTTCATTTGATTATCGAATTCATATCGATCGTCTACTCCATCTTGATCAGAATCATTAGAAATGGGATTCATACCTAGTCGAGTTTCTTCAATATCTGAGAGAGTATCTTCATCAGAATCGTCTGATGTATCGTCTGTACTTAAGAAAAATTCATCAGTAGCAGTCAAGCCATCATTATCAATATCTTGATTCAAATCAATTGAATTTTCACTAATTAGGTACTCTGAGGTACTCATGTTGAGAGAATTAGAGAGAAGAGTAGGGTTCCAAGGAATAAAAGTCAGTTGTGATATTACCTCATTTTCGTTATATGTCATAAAATTTAATCCTTGATCATTAGTTTGTAAGATGAAATATGACGTAATTGCTAACTGCCCAAATGAAATAACACGTTGACTTGGAATACTATTTTCTATTGCTCCAATATACGAGGAGATTAAGAGAATATTTCCATCAGCCCCATTAATTATCAGAAACAAACTTTTTTCCTTGATCAGTAAAATATCATCTATCCCATCGTTATTCAAATCGGGAACGACTTTGGATATCTCATACAGATACCCAGATTTGAAATTGCTGTAAGGTACTTCAAACCCTGAGGAGTTAATTACAAAGAATTGAGTAGTTGTACCTGATACGTAAATCACTTCATCAGCCTCCGTACTATCAATATTTAATGTGAGAATTGTGTCAAGATTTCCATTAATAGAGGTATTAGAAATAACTGTGGATGTCTGTCCGTCAATCATATAGAGAAATGTCTTTGTCTCATCGTCTGAGGGCTGTGATAATACAAAATCAGGAATATTATCTCCAGTAAAATTTGCAAATTTCAAATTTTGAAAGCTACCTTCAATACCAGTAAATGCAATTAAATTCCCATTTGGTCCTTTAGCCATATTCTCATCAATATTGTTGGTCCAAAAATTGCCTGATGTATCTATCCTTACAATTTCAAGATCTCCATTTCCATCCCAATCTGTCACATATTGATAATCTTCACAATCGTCTTCAAAACTACCTAAATTCCTAGATGTTGTTCCAATAAATGCCCAATTACAGAAATTACTAGTGTCTGCTTTAAATGAGACCAATAAATCAGGTAATGATTCGGTTGGATTAGGTATAAATCGAGTATTGAACGTATATTTAAATGTACTTTCAGCAATATTTTCGTAAGTTTCCAATATTTCATACGTATTTCCATCAAGAATGATAAGATCATAGGGGGAAGTAGTGCTATTGAATTCAACAACGAAGATTATATCATTGGTGCTATCGTTATTATAATCAATCCAGCCACTGAAATGTAAATTTGTTCCTTGTAAGCTTTCATAATTGTTTATATTGAAAGTAGGTGAAGTTTGTGCTATTTTAGATTGAGATGATGTTAGTTGTTCCAGGGAATTTGAAGATAGAGAGGGATCCATTTGGATTTCAATTGAATCAACGATTTCTCTTTCAAATTTTGATACACTTTGAACATTCTCAAACCCAGATAAAGTTACAAATAACATAGAAATTAGCAAAGCAATTCCTAAACTTCGTTTGTTTCCAAGATGGTAAGATCTTGACCCCATTAAAAAACCCACAAACAATATAGCTTAACTAGGCATTAATGGTTATTGCTGATCAATATAGAATGTGAAAATATTATCTATCTGAAAAGAGCATTTACATGATACTTTCCAATTCAATAGTGTACCAGTGGAATCGATTTCCATCAAAAAGGAGGATAAATTCACTAGTTATTCTTTTTATATCAAAAAAGACAAAAACTTAACTGTGTGTTTAATTAAACAAGCAATACTTATAAAGTATTACTATTTACCTAAACCAGCTCAATTAGGGCTGAGGAAAAAATATGTTACGACGAATACTAAAAAACAAAATAGTTATGCTCCTACCATTTGTGTTAGGATTATTAAAAGCA
>JAAFKL010000116.1 GCA_021399405.1 Candidatus Heimdallarchaeota archaeon
CATACGAGACAACTTGATCAATATGGTGAGAATAGTGCCAAGATACAAAGGGGACTATTTTGAGATAGAATTTGTTTATAAAATTGACATAGATATTCCCGAATTTGATTATACACAGTATTTATCGATTGATTTGGGCTTGGATAATTTTGCTACTGCTGTTACTACCAGAGAGACTGCCTTCATTATTGAGGGACGAGGAATTAAATCATACAATCGATGGTGGAATAAAAAGAAAGCAAAATTACAGAGTCAATATGATAAACAGGACATAAAATGGGGTAACAAGATGACCCATATTGGAGTTAAACGATATAATGTAATGAGAAATTTTATTGCTCATAGCGTTAATAAAATCATCAAACATTGTGTGGAACATAAAATAGGTAATATCGTTATTGGTGATTGGGAAGATATGAAGCGTGGTCTGAAAATGAGAAAGAAAACTGCTCAGCAATTCCAGCAGATCCCTTATAGTAAATTCAAGATGAATTTACAGAGTAAAGGAGAATTATTTGGAATTAATGTGGAATTTGTGGATGAGGCTTATTCCTCGCAAACCTGTTCAGGGTGTGGGCTGATAAGAAAAGCAAATCGAATAAAACGTGGCTTGTATTGCTGTAAAAATTGTAAACTACAGCTAAATGCAGATATTAATGGAGCGATTAATATCATGCGAAAAGTAGCTCCAAATAGTTTATCTAAATGGAGTAGTGGCGACATCATCTCGCCTAATCGTCTGAAGTTAGTTAATTTCAGCGTTTAAAATATTGTACGGACAATTTAGATGATGCCCGATAAAGAATCCTTATTTTCCCATTCTGAAAGTAAACAAAGTGATGTTTTCATAGTTTTGGGATCGTCATTGGTTGTAAATCCTGCTGCTGGGTATCCTAGGATTGCAAAAAAGAATGGTGCAACTTTAATCATAATAAACAAAGGAGATACCCCGCTTGACAAACTGGCAGATTTCAAACTTGATGCTGATTGCAATACCATCCTCCCTAAGATACTGGAAGAAGTAATTAATCAAATATCGATATGTTAATTATTTCTTTCATTTCCAATTTTAATTATCTCTCTGACCCACTTTTAATACTCAATTTCGAATAATTCTAATGTACTAATGTCTCCATCGATCAATGAAGTTGATTTATCAAATGCGGAAGATATCAGTTTCGATGGGTTATTAATTGGAAATGGAAAGAAGAAAGAACTACCTGATCACCAACGAGATAAATTGGTTGAAAAGCTAGAAACAATTGATGGGATTGGACCAACTACTGCGAAGACTATGTATGAAAGAGGTATGTCATATGAATTATTACATACCACTCCAATTAGAGAGTTAGTGGATGTATACGGTATACCTACAACATCTGCCACAAAATATCAAGACTCAATAATTCTTAGGGAAGGGGGGTATTTCACTTCTGCTTTCAATTTGCATCAAAAACAAAAGATAACAGAATCCTTTACGTATGGTGTTGAATCTATTGATGAGTTGTTGAGAATAAATGAAATCAATAATTTAGGAATAATCGCTGGTAACACATACGAGTATTTTGGTAAGTTTCGAACAGGAAAATCTCAAATTTGTCATCAATTATGTGTGACGATTCAACTGCCTGTTCATTTGGGTGGAATCGCTAAGAAAGCCATATACATTGACACAGAAGGTACATTCTCACCCTCACGAATTGTAAATATTGTTTCTAGATTTAATCGGGAAACTGATTGTAATTTTCAAATAGAAGAAGTCCTGAAAAATATAAAGTATGCCCGAGCAATGAATTCTGATCAGCAACGAGCAATTGTGTATGAACTCTTGAAATACCTCAGTAAACACCCTAATGAATATGGTCTTCTGATTATTGATTCGGTTACTTCTCATTTCAGATCTGAATATTTAGGTAGGGGAACTCTTGCAGAGAGACAACAAACGTTGAATCAGCATTTGAGTATTCTCAATAGGATCGCAGAGAGTTTTAACTTAGCTGTGATTATAACAAACCAAGTACAATCAAATCCAAATCAGTTTTTTGGTGATCCTATAAGTGCTGTGGGTGGAAATATTATTGGACACTGGGCTGGAACTAGAATATATCTAAAAAAATCTAAGGGCAATGCTCGTATAATGAAAATAATTGATTCTGTAGTATTGGGTCAGAATGAAACGGTTTTTGCAATCACTGAAGAAGGGATTGTGGGGATTGGCGATTAATTAACCCATTTGATGGAACAGCCCATAGGATTATTTTCTGACATTGATATCTCTTTCCCGTCCAACATTTCATCTAAGGCTTCTTTTAAATCATGTCTAGTAATCTTATCTTGTTCTCGGGGGTTGTCATTGATTCTACCATGATACACAAGCTTACGATTTTCATTGTAAAGAAATATTTCTGGAGTTCTACCGGCTCCATATTTTCTTGAAATAGCTTGATCTGCGTCATCCAAATATGGGAAGTTAAAATGTTTTTCTTGAGATCTCTTCACCATATTTTCAAAACTATCTGCAGGGTAATCTGTATTAGGGGAGTTGGTATTGATTGCCACCAATTGAAATCCCTTATCGGTATAATTGGTTTGTAAATCGATGAATTCTCTCTCAGAAGCCACGACGTAGGGGCAATGATTACAGCTAAAAATTATAGCTAAATATATTTTATCATGAAAATCATCAAGAGAATAGTTTTTTCCATCGACTCCTTTAAGGTTAAAATTAATAGCATCAGAATTCAATTCTAAAGACATAAAATCCTGATATAATGTAATAACAATAATATTTCGGCAGGGCTAAAAATCAATCATTATATTTTGACGGAATAAAAGCTAGTAAGATTTCCTAATTGAAATGACAAACTTCAATCGAGTTACCGTCTCCTAATAAAGCATGAATTTCTAGATAGTTTGAAGAACTATTGAATCTTAACCAATTTCGGATTTTAAAAGATTATTTCACTCAACAAGATGCAGCCAATGGTGAAGTGGATGATCCCTTGATATCATCCTTAATCGAATTAATTAATCAAGATGAGCTTAACGAACAATACGAATTACTTCTTTTAATAAGAAAAATATTGTGGAATGAAGAGGATATTAAAGAAATTGAGGATATTAATACAATCCTCATTGGCCTAATTCTGTTCTGGAAACATGATTACATTGATATTGTCGATCTTAAAGTCCTAATAAATAAATTACAAATTGGTAATAGATTAACCGATCAAATACAGATATTTGTAGCAGATTTAATGATATATCAAGAGAAGCCCCTAGATTTAGATTCTTGGATTGATTTAATACATGATAAATTCGAGGAGCTAGGTAATTATCTCCCAGCTCTCAGTACAGTTCTTGAAGTTTATGAGTCAATATATGAAGGGAATACAGAAGTCTATCAGTCATATGCGTCTTCGGTTGATTCTTTCCGTAACAGACCCGAATATTTCAAAGAATTAGTTGAGTACACTTCATCAAAAGACCTGTTAAAGATATTGCCATGGGTAAGTTGGAAAAATAAGCGATTGATTACGAATTATCTGATTAATGAGGAATTAGAATCGATTGAAGATGAAGATTTTGATAGTAAATTTTCCGCAAAGACTTCATCACCAGATACAATTATGCACGAGATGCCAAAATCATACAATGTCTTGGGTCAAAAGCTTACAAACTACCCTGCTCAGACATTAGAGAGTAAGGATTTTGAAAACATCCCTGCTAAATTTATCTCAGATTGGGCTCCAAAATTTGTGTATTCAAGCCCTCAAATCTCTCAAAAAATAAAAATATATTTTCCTGGTGGAAAAGATATTGGTCACTCTGCAATAATTGTAAAAACAAATGAAGGTATGATATTACTTGATTTTGGACTTTCAGTCGTTAATAACACGTTTTCTAATTGGTCTCACCTTTTAGAAAAAGTTGATGTTGTCCTGCTATCACATGCTCATTTGGATCATTCAGGTGGTTTACCACTACTTTATCATAATAATCGAAAATTACCTTGGTTCGCAAAGAATGAGACAAAAATTATGGCTGAGATGTTATGGAAAGATACAGCGAACATTGTAGGGAGGAATGTAGACGATGAAATTATTAAGAATAGTGAATTCAAACATATCTCTAATTTTTCAAATATCAATAATGCATTAAATAATTTTAACGAGATTGATTTACATTCGCCAGTCAAAATATTACCCAAAGTTACTATGCAGGCATACAATGCAGCACATCTCTATGGAAGTGTTGGTTTTGAATTGAATATTGATGGTAAAAGGGTGCTATATACAGGTGATTTCAATCTTGACAAGATGCAGGAATCCAAATCAAGAATGTTCCCAAGTGATATCGATTCTATAATATTCGATGGTACATATTGGGGCCGAGCTTCAAGTAGTTCAGAAACCGAGATTACTTTAAATCACATTTTAAATAATTCAAAAAGAATATTAATTCCAGCTTTCAGCATGGGAAGGAGCCAAGAAATACTGTTTCAATTAACACAACTTGGAGCAGATAAGAAATGGAAAATTTATCTCACAGGAATGGGGGGTAGACTTGTCAAAAAGTTACATATTACTGTTGGTCCTTCTGGTAGTGGTCGTACAACTGGTATCAATATAGTTCCAACTGTTGATCCCGAAGATTTCGGAGATAATTGTATAGTAATATGTGGTCAAGGGATGCTACAGGCTGGTACATCTAGAAATCTCTTCGAATCAACAGCAGAAGATTCCAATACTTCTGTAGTTTTCTGTGGGTATCAAGCCCCAAATACAATGGGTTATCATTTGTTGAATAAACACACATATTTGACATCTAAGTATAAACAACAGGTTTTCAGATTGAAGATGAGTGGTCACTCAAGTTCTAAGACTTTAAATAATTTTATTTCTACTATCTCCGGTACTAAAATCATGGTGCATTCACCTAAAGATGCAAGAAAAAATATCAAGAAATCTGATGTAACAGTTCCCTCTGGACCCATAGATTTGTAATAAAATACGGTAAAAATTCTTTGTAAATTATAGGTAAAGGATAATTAGAAGTTCAAGTGGTCCAGCTACTAAGATAGCAAATATTACCAAAAGTGCTTTCTTCAATGTTGCATTTTTTGGTTCTCCTTCTATTCTTGCGGCAGACCTATTCTCTTTTGCAGCAATGATAGAGGAGCTGTTATCATCAGTCTGATTTACCATATATTACTCTATTTCTCTAGTAGACCATTATATATTTAATTGTACTCATTACAAAAAGTGCTAATTCCATTTGATTACATAATTACGACTGAAATTAGAGCTGAATCTCTCTATCTCTATTATATTTTTTGTACCATTCGAGCAGTAGTAAAGGTATGAAAGCAGCAGTAATTGTTAGTATGAGATCAAAAAATCCTAGACGAATAAGCTCTACCTGTATCCCAGCAGAGCTGAATGCTTCTTGATAAGGTGTGATATACATAAGAGCAAAATGCATTATCATACCTACAAATACAAGTGTCCAAACAAGGAAATTACTATTGTTCAAGGATCCATCTACCGTGCTAACATTAATTCTGCGAATACTTAATACAAGCAATGATTCAGAGATATAAATCATTGTTAACATAATAGTTCTTGCTTTAGCGTGTGCAAGATTTTCTGGGAGCAATAACTCTTCTGGATCAGTAGTTCCTGTTGGTAAAGTAGTTAGGGATTTCCATATCCCTCCTTCATTGAATGAATTTGTGGGAAGGTCCCCGTTATAATACAAGAAATACATACTAAGGAGCATCGTGGCAAATGAAATTGCATAAATAGTTAAACCTACAATCAATCGTTTTGATAACAAAGCATCATTATCCCGAGGCTTTAGTTGCATAATATCCTTATCAGGTGGTCCAAAAATAATTGCCAACACTGGTATGGCGTGTATAATACTAAATATATAGACTCTCTGCCAATTATTTAATATTTGAAAATCAATAATGAAACTAGTTGAGAAATAGACAATCGCTTCGGCGAAATTTACAGCAATGTAAAAGAATATCAACATTCGAATTTTCTCATATAGATTTCTACCTTCCTCCACACCACCAACTAATGAGACATATGAATCATCAGTAATTATAATATCTGCTGCTTCTTTTGCCACTTCAGTCCCCGTAATTCCCATGGCAACTCCCGCATCACTTTTGGATATCGCAAGCGCATCATTTACCCCATCACCTGTCATTGCAACTACATCACCTCGTTGCTGATAGCGGGATACAATTATCTCTTTATGCTGAGGAGAAACACGAGCGAATACTGAGACTTTGAAAAATTCCTCATCGGGGAGATCTTCTGCTTCTCTTCCTTCAATTACTATTTCATCGGGATCTAGAATACCTACTTGTCTCGCAATAGTTGCTGCAGTTGTTGGAGCATCCCCAGTTATCATTATAGGAAAAATTCCTGCTTTGTCCAACTCATTTACTGCACGCAAAACACCTGGTCTTGGAGGGTCATAAATGATGGTAAATCCGTTGTAGATGAGATCACTTTCAACCATTTCTCTTTCTCCTTCTAAATCCACCATTTTTGGTAAGTCATTAATTGCTTTATAAGCAAGAGAAATAACCCTATATCCACTATTTGCAAATCCATCAACGCGATTCTGAATATTTTCCTTCTCTTTTTTGGTTAACTTTCTCTTATTGAACTCATTTCCAATATAATTGCATCGTGGAAGTAAAACTTCAGTGGCACCTTTTGTTAAAACCATATAGTCGTTTTCTAATGTGTCCTTGAATAGGCCACTCATCCGTTTTACAGTTGAATCAAAGGGATACGTCCTTTCTTTCACATATCGTTCTCTTATCGTATCGACGTTTAGACCATTTGTCATTGCTAAAACTAATAACGCACCGTCTGTAGGATTGCCAATAATCTCCCATTCCCTATCCTTTCTCTCCCTTTCGTCTGTTAATGGTACAATGGAAGCTTCATTATTTAATATTGCACCAGCCAATAGTAAATCCAAAGAACTATTGGACTCAATTATATCTATATCCTCATGATCTTCTACTTGACTATCAAGGACAGTATCAACCTCTTCTTCTGGGATTAGACACAAAGCATTTCGATAATTATTCCTAAGTGTAACGAAGAAATAGTTCTCAGTATCATATAGTAACTTGACTGTCATCCTTGACGTTGTCATAGTTCCAGTTTTATCACTACACAATACAGAACATCGTCCCAATGTTTCAACAACAGATAATTCCTTTATCACAACTTTGTTTTTTGCCATATTCAGCACTCCAGTTATAAGAATAACTGTTGTAAGTAATGGAATATTAATTGGTAGAACGGCCATAGCATTGATAATGGCCTGAGAAATATCGAATGCAAATTGTTCTGAAGTAAATGGCTCATCAGACGTAATTCTATCATAAGAGACAAATGAAATTAGAATTAATAGGAAGACTACCATAATAATGCCTAACCATTTTCCTAGTGCATTGACTCTTTTTCGGAGGGGTATTTCAATATCAATATTCGACATGGCTGATGCGATTTTTCCTAATTCAGTATCATTACCTGTTCTAACAATTATTGCTCTTGCAGACCCAGTTTGAATGAATGTCCCAAGATATAACATGTTCTTGTGTTCTCCAATGGGGGAGTCATCCTCAATTGCATCAGTACCATCTCGCATTTTATCTGCTGGTAAACTTTCTCCTGTGAGAGATGCTTCATTAACTGTCAAGTTACTAGATTTGATAATCCGAGCATCTGCAGGGATCCTATCACCTAAGGAAAGATCAATTATATCCCCTGGTACCAGTTCTCGAGCAATAATTTCCCTTTTTTTACCATTTCGAATCACCGTTGCACGCGGAGGCGATAGTTGTTGCAAAGCTTCAATCTTTTTCTGTGCTCTGAATTGCTGAAAAATTGCGAGCATCATGTTAAATGCAATAAGGACCAACCAAAAAGCAACTTTGGACCTAATTTCAGGGACTTGGATCGACAATAATAACATAATCCCAGTCATAATGAGATAGATAACAATTAAAGTATCAAACAAGGGTGCAAGGTATAGTTTCCATACACTTTGCTTAGGTGTAATTATTTCATTTAAGCCTACACTCTGACTTCTCAACTTCACTTCTTTTTCTTTTAATCCCTTCTCAACATTAGTTTTCAGCTGCTTAGCAACTTTGTTAATGGTGAGCTCGTAGCCTTTACTCATGTAAAAATCGTTTGTTGGTGTTGGTGATTTTAAGGAAACCATTATCTGTAAACTATGATCGAAATCATAGATTATTATTATTTGCGTGGTTGTTTCCATATCTGACTGTTTTCGACCTTTAGGTTTACTGAAATCCGAAACATTACTTCTACCTCTCTTCTCAACAAATTATTTCTTTGTTGCAAATAAAAGATAAGTGGGTTTTTTTGACCATCTCATTTTATAAGTTGAGAATCCGATTTTGTTTATTAATTGTTTTAACTCACGAGGTCTATAAAAACTCGATTTCATGCGAAAAAACTGTTCCATTTTTTTAATATAATGACCATATCTATGATCTGGATGTATTTCCCCGATAACTAATTTTCCTCTATTTTTAAGTACTCGATATAATTCTTTTAAGCAATTATAATGATTCTGCCAGTGATGGAGGGAATCGTAGACAATAATAACATCAAAATAATTATCTGGGAAGGGTATGTTATCGGCATAACCTTGAATAATTTTCAATGATGGATGATTTTTCTTAGCTTGATTTAACATTGGAATTGAGGGATCTAAAATCCAAGTTTCATTGACGTATGGGATAAAATATTGTGCAAACCTACCAGTTCCTCCACCAGGTTCTAATAATCGATGGGTATTTTGTAATTGTAATTCTTTTAACAAATTCTTAGGTCGCCGTGTTCCAATTATGCGATCATATAGGGGGGCAAGAAGATCAAAATATGATTACACGTGAAAAAAATGTTTTGAATTAAATATAAGTGTAAATTTATTCTATTATGTATGAATGGGGGATTTATTGAATTAAGTTTGTAGTGTAATATTGCCGTCATTAATTATTAATTGAAAATAACAAAATTTGGTCTTTCCTTAATACTTATTTTGATGTCAATTATACTTGTGTTAAATGACTTATAAAATATTGAAATACGACCCAAAATTAATTGAAAATCAAGTTGATTTAATTTGGGAGTCTACTGATAGCTGGAAATATCCATATCAAACATCCTATGATTCAATTAAACAAGCATACTCAGCGGAGAGTTTCGATCCGACGACAAGATTCTATGCTTTGGAAGGAGATCAATTAATAGGGTACGTAACATCAGCAGTTGTAAAAGATACTGAGAAAGGAGATTATGGGACATTAAGATTTCCCCTGGTAAAAAATAATGATGAAAATATAGTTTCTGATCTATTAGGGGAAGTTGAACAGAGATTTCTTGAATTGGGTATTAGTCGAATAAGAGCTCCTGCTGGCGAAGGTATGGGTAACACAGTCCAAATTGCAGAGAAATTTGGATTTAAACAAACAAAGACTATTCTCAAAAGATCGAAAGTCAATTTGAACGATTTAAAAATCTCAGGTAATTTTGATCATGTAAGTGACTACAATGATACTAATGCAGAAAAAGTGAAAGAAATTTTCATGAAGAAAATGGGCATGCCGGAAAAACAAGGCGAAGGTTTCTTTCAATGGGCATTGACAAATAAAGAAAGAAAAGAGTCCAGTGATGGAAATATGACTAGTTGGAAAGTCACAAAAGATAACGATGATTTAACTGGATATAGTTATCTTCATCGATCTGATCACAATCCAGAACTTGGGCAATTCGCGCCTATATGGTCAAGTCCAGATGCTGATCCAGTAGCGATTCATGATGGTATATTATCTGCGCATGTTGATGCACTTGGACCTCACGGGATGAAAACAATGCAAACCTTTCTTATCACGCCTGTTTTTCACTTAGAAAAATTTTATGGGAAATTTGGATTCAATTTTGAAAATACATATTCATACGAAAAAGATTTATCAGCTTGATATGAGATAATAGCAACTTTTGGAGCTGATAATATTGACATCTCAGAAATTAGAAAATTAATATAAATCAGATATAGTGTTCAAGATCAATTGGATAGACTAAAGCACGTCCGCATATACAATATTTGTCCTCTAACCTTGCAGTCTGATAGCAACAAAGCTTTACAACTTTTAGCAATATTTCAGAGTACATGTGCTCACCATCTAGTACTTTTCGGTGTAATGGGCCTGGTGAGTATTGAGAATGATCTCTGACTTGAATTACTGGAACAGTGGTAAGGGGTCTGGTAAATTCTTTCCGGATGTAAAAGGATAAAATAATAAAAAAATAGCCCCAGAAAATAAACCATAAGCCAGCGTAAAAAATTAATGAAACAAGAGCAA
>JAAFKL010000117.1 GCA_021399405.1 Candidatus Heimdallarchaeota archaeon
ATGACTTTTGGATCCTTCATAGGATTCTCAGCAGCATTTCCAAAATTGATCAAAGATAGCTTTGGGTATCTGGCAGATGGAACTACTGAAAATCCTGATGCACCCAATCCACTTGCATTTGCATGGCTTGGTCCATTGGTTGGATCCCTCGCACGACCGATAGGTGGTTGGATGTCCGATAAATGGGGTGGTGCTAGAGTGACTCAGTATGATATTATTGCTATGATACTAACTACTTTAGGAGTTGGATATACACTCTCATTGGCGAAAAACTCAGACACTCCAGAGGACTATTTTCCAATTTTCTTGGTTCTCTTTCTTCTGCTATTCATCACAACTGGTATCGGTAATGGATCAACATTTAGAATGGTTCCAATGATATTCGAAAAAGAACAGGCAGGTCCAGTCTTAGGATGGACTTCAGCAATAGCAGCTTACGGTGCTTTCATCATCCCATTAATATTCGGTGTTTCCATTGCTAAAAACGTACCAGAGTACGCCATGTACGGATTTGCGACATATTACCTAAGTTGCTTAGTCCTTAATTGGTTTTACTATGCTCGAAAAAATGCAGAAATGCCTTGTTAAGATTAGTAAAATATACTATCAATTAGAACAAATTAACCTTACCTATTTGGATTCTACTAACTAATATAAATTATCATTCATAGTCAAATTCCGCTTAACTCATGAATTAATCAAATATATCTCTACAAAAATGATATTTAGGAGAGCATATCAACAGAAATTTAAAGTTTTAAGGGTGGCAAAGGATAATTTGTATGAAAAATTATAATCATCAATTATTTTTCATCGGGCCCTCAGGAAGTGGCAAAACTACTCTAATAGAAAAAGTAATACAAGAAATGAGTGATATATCAATTTCGACTGTTAAATTCATGCATCATGCTGAATTTACAATTGACCCATCCTATAAAGATACCCGTCGTCACCGAAATGCAGGATCAAATTATACGGTTTGTTTTTCTCCGAAAGAAACAATTGTGCTACTAAATGAAGAAACGAGAGGAACTATGTCTGATTTCACTAAATTAAGAAATATGTTACCTCCTGTTGATCTTGCACTAGTTGAAAGCTTGAACACACCTCCGCAAGGCTCTAATGTAATTATAGTTCTCAAAGATAATGCCGATTATGATTTATATGTGAATAGATTGGATTTACCAAATATACTTGCAGTTGTCTGCAGAACCAAATTCACACTTGATAGAGAAATATTAGACTACCCAATTTTATATATGAATGAGTTTGAAGATTTTGATAAGTTACAGCAAATTATAAGACTGCTTATATAATAATAATTACTTAATTTTCTTTATCTCGTCATCTACCCAAGACAAAGCTCTCATCATTGTTGGCATTCCAAGAGTTGTAACACCGCAAATTATGGCGTGTCTAAGTTCTTCAGGTGTAAATCCATTAGCTATACATTTTCGTGTGTGAGCATGTGTGGCTCCTTCCATTCCTACTGCTGCTGCAAATGCTAGTTTAACCAGATTTACTGATTTCGCTTCTAAGGGTCCTGCCTTAAACGTTGATTCTCCAAGTTGCTCATAATGTGCAAACAATTCTGGATATTGTTTTTTTACTTCTTTGTACCTCTCGGGTATTAATGCTTCATCCATATAACAATAAAATTGCGACGATGGATAAATATTACTCATATTGATCGTTAGAACGACAAATCATAGAAATAATTAACAAAATGAGTACTTCAAGATATTTTTTCTTACAATATCTATTATTTGTTTAGTTTGAAGTATTAAAATACAAAATAATAAAACTTGTTGTAATGTATTAACACCATGGACCAAGAACTTCTTGCGTACCTTAGTGCTGTTGATGTAATTTCTCAAATCAAATTAAATTTAGAAAGTGAATCAATTTCAGTTGAAGGTAGTTTAGGAAGAGTCATTCAAGAAGAAATATCGGTAGTGATTGAATCACCCCAATGGGACACCTCTGCTATGGATGGTTATGCAATCAAATCTTGTGACATTGAATCTGCGACTAATTCAGACCCTGCAAAAATTAAGATAGTTAACATAATCAATGCTGGAGACACCAAAAAAACATTACAGCAATCGGGATATTGTTACCAAATTAACACTGGAGCACAGATCCCCTTTGGTGCTGATGCAGTTATCAAGGTTGAAGATGTAGAAGTTATTGGTGACGAAATCTTGTGTTCGAATCCTGTAGAAATAGATTTAAATATCGTTAAAAAGGGAGATTATGGGATCCTTGGCGAAAAAGTAATTGATCGGGGGCAAATAATATGTGCTCAAGATATTGCATTTCTAAATTCGCAAGGAATTTTCAAAGTTAAAGTATCTGAAAAAATTGTGATATCAATAATTGCTTCTGGAAATGAACTAATACCAACATATACAGCAGAACCAGGAAAGATAGTCGAAACCAATAGTTTAATGATAAAAAGGATAATTTCCAATCCAAGGTGTACCGTACATGTTAGAGGTATAGTTGAAGATGAAGTTAAATTAATAATTGAGGAAGTTAAAGAAGCACTCCAAGATTCTCATGTAGCAATTGTAATTGGAGGTACATCTAAAGGAACTAAAGATTTAGTACCTGATTCTCTTGACAAGATAGAAAATAGTGAGAAAGTATTTCACGGTGTAAGGATAAAGCCTGGAAAACCATTTGGTGTTTGGAAAATTAATAACCAAAATTTGGTTTTTCTTTCACCAGGTCCACCTTATGCTAGTTTCTTGACTACTAAAGTATTTATTGAACCTTTTCTTCAAATTTGTGCAACAGGTAACAGATTCCTCGAAATAGGGAGTTATCTGGATATCGTTTTAGAAAACTCTGTTAAATTAAATTCAGGTCGATCTGAATTCTTAAGAGTAAAACTGAATTACGACAATAATCAAATAATGGGAAAGATCATTGGTATTAAGGGATCTGGAGACTTCATTGCAACGTGCAAAGCTGATGCAATCCTTATTCCAAATTCTATTAGAACTGAATTTTTGAAAGGAGAAGCAATTACCGTATTTCTGATCCGCCCAGTTGAGATTTACGGTGAAAGATCATCTTAATCTTCAAATTAACATTATATTCTCCAAAACCATGATTCAAAAGTTGCGTATAGGGCAGGCTATTCGCAAATTAATTCGCTCTACTGTTGATGAAGCTACCATTTAGATTCCAAAATAAATATTGTGAAATTCTCAACTAAGCCACACAAAAAATATCAAGTAGGAAAGTTTTGTTAATTCATGGAATCAAATACTAAATCTGAACCATCACAATTTAATGATTATTATCTATATATTACCGGTATACTATTTTTAATTGCATTTATCCTAAGTAGTGATATGAATAGTAGCTATGATGACACTTCTAGTACCATATCCAAAGCGACATTCATCGTTGTTTTATGTTTTATAGCTCTAGGTATTCTTATTATTGATTCAAGAATTCGAATTGTACAATCATTAAATAGTTCTACTACTAATAAAAGGAGTGAATCTTAATTTTTACTTTGATTAACAATATTTTATTCTACAATTGGAATATCAAATCACAAAAAACTAACTTAGAATTATTACTTTAAAATTCATTGAATGAATAGAGTTAAACATATCAGATTATTTTTAACTATTTTTTATTGCCTAATTATTGTTCCTTAAGAATATTATCTAGATTTGATTCTCAATGCCTAAAGAAACATTATCGCCTTGGATAGATCAAAATCAATCCAGAATTATCGAGATGAGTGACAAAATATGGGATTTAGCAGAAACTGGTTTACAGGAGCATAAATCAGCAAAATACCTAACAACAATGTTTGAAAATGAAGGTTTTACTGTTGCAAAAGGTGTGGCAGATATGCCCACAGCATTTACAGCCACTTATGGATCTGGATCTCCTATTATTGCAATTCTCGGTGAATATGATGCACTTCCAGGATTGAGTCAAAAACCAAGCCCCGTAAAAGACCCTGTGAAAGAGGGAGCGAATGGACAGGGGTGCAATCACAATCTGCTTGGGGTGGCGGGTATTGGTGCTTCTTTGGCATTAAAAAAGTTAATTGATGATGGCGAATTAAAAGGGACTGTTAGATATTATGGTTGTCCTGCTGAAGAGTCATACAATGCAAAAGGTTGGATGGTCGTTAATGGTTTATTCAAGGATGTCGATATTGGATTAACTTGGCATCCTATGTCATACAATGGAGGATGGGATTTCTCAACAAATGCGATAAATACGGTAATGTTCAAATTCCATGGTATTGCGGCACACGCTGCTGGAGACCCGTACAATGGACGGAGTGCATTAGATGCAGTTGAACTGATGAATGTGGGTGTAAATTATCTACGAGAGCACATGATTCCTGATGCGAGAGTTCACTATGTAATTTCTAGGGGAGGAGAGGCACCTAATGTTGTTCCAGCCTTTGCTGAATCTTACTACTTTGTTAGATCACCGAAAAGACATCAGGTAGAAGAACTTTATGAGAGAGTTGTCAAAGTGGCAAAAGGTGCAGCTATGATGACAGAGACTGAACTTGAGATCGATTTCTTATCAGGAACTTATAACACAAGGGAAAACTCCGTTATTCGTGATGCAATTACCAAAAATATGGCAGAAATCGGAGTGGTGAAATGGAGTGAAGAAGATATAAATTTTGCACTTGAAATGCGTAAATCCATACCCACTAACGCATTTGAACGTTTCATTGGAATGGTTCCCTCCGATATGAAAGATGAAGCCCAAAATTGGGTAGATAAATCATTGTGTGATTTTATTATTCCTAATTATGGGAATGGTCAAGTATTAGCTGGATCAACAGATGTTTCCGATGTATCTTGGAATGTTCCACTTGCTCAATTTTCAACCGCAACTCAAATTATGGGTAGTCCGGGGCATTCCTGGCAGAATGTAGCAGCAGGCAGAATGGCAATTGGACAAAAAGGAATGATCTATGCTGCAAAAATAATGGCAGCTACAGCATATGATTTCATGACAAATGAAGAACTAAGATCTAAAGCTAAGGCAGAATTTGATGCTGAAAATAAAGTCGAAAGTTACAAATCACCATTCCCTGAGGACCATAAGCCACCTTTTCATCGACTTACTGAAGATAAAATACAATATCCAGATAAGAGCTAATGGTTGGAGTCACATAGTTATTACTGCTCTATATTTGAGTTTAGCATTTTTAAGAGCTTCAATTGCAACATTGACTTCATGGAGATGATAATCCTCAACATATGCTTCAATATTATAGCGATCAGCAATTTCCAAAGTTTCTGCAATTTGTGAACGACCTGCAATAACTGAACCCATGATACGTTTTTGTTGATATACAATAGAACTGTAAGGGATTTCGATTGTAGGTGCACTTGCCAAAAGATTTAGTGTGCCTTTAGTATCTAATAATCTCAAGTATGAGCGTAAATCCAGTCTTTTGTTTACCGTATTGATCAATATTGCAAGAGGATAATCCAATTTTTTGGGTAATCCATCCTTAGTGACAACAACATTGTCGGCACCGAGCTCATACGCCAATTCTGTACGCTCCTTTACATATTCAAATACGGTCACCTTGTTTCCAAGTTTACTTGCATACTGGACTGCTAAATGACCTAAACCTCCAAGACCAATTACTCCAATCTCCTGACCTGACGTCATCCCTGCAGATCGTAGACCTGAATATACAGCTGCACCAGCACATAGAAGAGGAGCTGCATTTTTGGAATCAAGTTTCTTAGGGATAGGAAAAACAAACCTAGAATCGACAGAAATATAGGTAGCAAAACCCCCATAATGTTTACCAGCAGTGGTTTGGAAATTTACCTGACAATAATTTTCATTACCTGCGAGACAATCTTTGCAAGTTAAACAACTCATACGTTGCCATCCCACTCCAACTCGATCTCCAGTTTTGTGATTTTCTACTTCTTGGCCAATTTCAATTATCTGCCCAATTATTTCATGTCCTGGCACAAGTGGATACTTGGATAGTTTCCAATCATCACTAATTAGATGGATATCCGAATAACAAACACCACAGTTGTGTACTTTAATTAAACAATCATTTGGACCGATTTCTGAGATTTCAAAGGAAAATTCCGTCAATTCGGATCCTTTTTCCATTGCTGCCATGGAATTAACATCCATAATCTAGGCAAAAAATACAATTTAATTAATTGATCGTAGAGGGCTTGTATAAGTCAATAATTAAACACTGAAAATTCCCCAATAAATGGCTAGTTCAAGCTTTGAATGATTAAATTCGCGTAATAATGCGGAAAGTTTTCCTAGAAGTTTACCACCCGAAATATTTAAATCCGATCATGTTAGTCTGATTATCTCAAATATTTAAATTTCAGATGGAATTAAATTTTTTTGTAATATGATCAATTCGTATTTCCATTCTCATAAACAATTATATTTCGCCGAAACGTCTAGTATATGGCGACTTATTTGAGTGAGCTTGAATTTGATGAATTATCAAATAAGAAGATCGAATTACTAAACAACTATCTTGATAAGATCATGCGGAGCATGGGGAGTCAATATGGTTATATTAGTAGCGTAAAGTTTGATAATGGAGGATACAATTTCAACACTCTCATTCAAATGTATTATATGCCAGAATTAAATGTGAGCCTCACTATTGATAAAGAATTCAATTTTCTAGAAGATGTAACAGCCACTTTAGAATTTTACAATAATCAAGTCATCAATCTACGCAAGCCATTGATAATTAATGATTTCAAGCTTGAGAGTAATGCATTTACATTGTACAATTCATCAATTCATGAGGATAGTGCATGGTATGTTATCCCAATTCATCATTATAACAAAACGATTGCCATACTCGGTTTAATTGGAAGTCCTTACCAATTCAATGTATTTTATTATGAGATGTTTCAACCCTTTGTGATTTTGTGTTCTGAATTATTATCAAGTTTAGTACTAGCGTAAATTATAAAGTATCAAAGTACCAATGTCTCTTTAGGTAAATTCCTTTTGCTTAAAGTAAAATCACTAACATTTACTTTTGATTTATTATACAAAATTGCTTCTTTTTCACCTAAAATTAAAGACGACAGGATCCGACCCATTGAATCGGCTTTCATTATCCCACTCCCACTTCCACCCGAACTGAAAAATAAATTACCTAAAGCTTCCACATGTTCAATTACAGGGGATTTATCAATAGAATATGCATACATTCCAGCACTTGGTTTTTCAATTTTAGAAGTTTCATCAATGGCAGAAGGGAAATATTGGTTTAATATAGGTAGAACATTTGTAAGATAAAAATCCATTTCCCCTATTGGATTATCTAATAGAGGATTTTCCAATGTATTTTTGGGAATACCGTCAGGCACTCTTGTTTCAAATCTTCTTCCTATATCATCTGCGACCCCAACATCAATACTCATCCCTTCTGGGTTTGGTTTCATAAATACTCCACTAACTGGTAAAATAATAAATGGAAATGTATTGAAGCGATTATCAAAATTGGAATTTTTTACCAACAAATCCATATTGAGAATACGAAATAATTGTCTCTTTTTGGGTTTGATTGTAGTTCGGACTCCGAGTGGTTCTAACAATTGATTCACCCATGCTCCAGTAGTTAATATGTAATTTTTCGATTGAATAGTTGTAATTTCATCAGTCCTTGTATTTCTAACTCTGAGACCCCCTAATTCCAAATCTCGCCAAACTGCAGGAAAGAAATCTTCATCATAAGGTTCACCTTTCTCTTTCAGTAATAATTCAATTACTTCAGTATCGTACAGACAATTACCACCCAATTCCCTATATTGGGATTCATAGTGTCTAACTAATAGATCTGGGCTCAAAGTCCCACAGTTTTTTCCTAAAAATCCAAACTCAATATTTTTTCTAGGAATATTAATCTCATCATCATTGAAATCAGTGTCAAATGTAGTTTTTAACAATGGAAACATCTGGTTTAGTTGATCTTTGGTAAAAACTGTATATTCTACTTGATTCAATTTTAAGAATTCTAGAAGAGAAATTCTACTATCTTGGTTATTAATAGAAATTGATTTGACATCTCTAGAATCCATCTGTTCTTTGGTTAAAAGCCATAAATAGCCAATATCCTTTAAGCCTAAATCAGTTTTCTCATGATTTTCTACAAACTTATAATAATCAATACTTGAATTACATAATTTTATGTTGATATCGGTTTCAAATACATTTCTATAACAAGCGTTTGATTTAACAGTATTACCTTGTCCAGAAGCTGAGTACTTATCAATTAAAAGAATCTTCGAATTGGGTTTTCTTTCTAATAAGGATTTAGCCGCAGATACTCCAAAAATTCCAGCCCCAACAAATACATAGTCCCAGACCATATTAGATTCATTCATCAACTTAGAAATTGTTAAAATGTGGGATTTTAAACGCTCCCACCTAGATTTGAACTAAATAAACATATCTCAGCTTTGTGCGTTAATTGCTAAGTGATACTAATAGAGATATGCCTAATTTGTTGTTTGTTTTATCGTTCTTATAACAATTCAATCATTTAATATACTGTTAAGCAATATAATAGCAAAGTATTAAAAATAATCCTCGAATAATATTCTAACGATAACTTAAGAAAAATAGTCACAGTTCTCCTTCAAATGAAATTTTACATGAACAAGTTATATTAGACACAATACTATTTAATTAGAGTATTAACATGTAATTCCGTTTTATCCTACTAAGAAAAACCCTACTATGAAATTAACTACTTAATTTATTAATAAGATATGATTAATACTTAGATATCGAAACTATTCGATAGGATAAAACATTATGCCAGCAAACGCAAACTCAATGGATAGAATGCTATCCAAGATGTCCAAGA
>JAAFKL010000118.1 GCA_021399405.1 Candidatus Heimdallarchaeota archaeon
GAAGTTAAATTAGTCATCATGCAATTGGGTAGAAAACTCAAAACATACCTAGGCAGATCACGAAGAAGACAGAGAGAGAAACAGAGAAAATCTCGTTTTGATAGATTTGCACCTGAAACCGTCAATAATTTATTGTCAATTTTAGAGAAAGAAGGAGATTGGAATCGATCAACAGGAGTTAGTCCATCCAGGATAATAGCTGCACTTTCATCAGGTATACCACGAATTGATTCAAGCATCTTACCTCCGAGTAGTTCCATTTGGGGTCAACCAATTTGGGCACAGCAAGAAACAGTCTCAAAATTACAAGCTAATAATATTTTTGAGGTATCTACATTTTTCAGAACCAGTGATACTAAACTAGCGAAGATTCTAAAAATAACGGAAGCAGAAATTGATGTAGTTAAACGTAGAACAATTTCTGAATTGGATAAGCTGAGAGCTGTCCCAAAATTAGATCCAAGCATAATAGTTAATGCGGCCACAGAAAAACGATTCACTGGAAAAGATGAAAAGGGTAAAGATATTAGTATACCAAGATTATCTCGTTCACTACCGAGAAGATGGATTAGAAATTCATATGACTACATAGTTTCACCACCTGACCATTTGCAAAGAGTTCAGAGCTTGGCAATGAAACTTGTTGAGTTTGAGCGATCTGCTGTAATAACTAAATTATACGATGAACCTGTGAAAACAGAGCTTGTGGATGAATTATCTAGTCTTTTAGCTTCTGGTACTTTAGGGGATGCTTCTGATTTAAAAGAACTTGAAGGATTGGATAGTTTCTTTGATGCAATGGATGAACCAGAAATTGAGGAACCAGAAACTAAAGAAATTGTAGCTGCAGCGGCAATAGAGACTCTCGCTGAGATGGAACAAACAAAGCCAAAAGCTGATGAAATTGTTAAAATAAATATATTAGAGCTCCTCCCTCATTTTGAATCATTTTTTGAATTACCAGAATTAAAGAAGCGAAAGGTTACTACATTAATTGAATTTTTGTTTGAAACTACACATCCGATCAATCCTATAAATGAAAAAATTTTGGCATCATCATTGATATCCAATTTCAAATCCCAATTGAGTGGAATGGTTGATGTTTTTCAAGAATATGGTGATATCAAAGTTAGTGTCGCAGGTCAAGATTGGATCGATGGATATTTACGAAATGCATTCAAGAGACGGAAGATAAACACAGTAAACGATATCATAAAAGCCGATGATGGTGTTTTATTCGAGATTGGAGAACTTCAGAGATTACTATTTACCAGTCTTATGGGGACCTTGATACCATCAGAAGGAAAAATCACGGAGACTGATTATTTAACTGAAAATGCAACAGAAAAAATTGCAATATTAAGAAAGGCAGGGATCAAAACAGTAGAAGAACTAGCAGCGACACCCTCTGATGTTATTGTTTCAGATAAGAAATATGCAAAATTCGTTACATTACTTATTGAAGAGTCCAAGGACAAGATTATTGAATATTTGACAATGTCTAATTCTCTTGGAGAACTGAATTTAATCAAAGAAATTAGCAGTGAAATTGAACTTCAATTAGATGAGGCAGAAATAGCAAATCCAGTGGAACTTTACTTAAAATACCCCGAAATCAAGGATAAGGCAACAAAGGAGAGAGCAAGATATCTAATTACTCAAGCTGGATTTAATTTCGAAGGTTTACCTAAGAATTTTGTTTCTGCCCTTGATGAACTAGAGGTTTATGCTTTAGATCAAATCGTTTTGGCACCAAACAGATACCTGAGCAAAAAGATAAATCCGGAAATCCGAAAAATTATTGAATCAGGGTTAGGTACATTAATGTTACCACCTGAATTAATATCTCCAAATTTAATCCCTTCAGCAAACTTACTGGTTGATGCAGGAGTGACTACAATTGGAAAATTTTTAGTATGGCCAAGTGTTGAACTAGCCAGAATTACTAACTACACAGAAGAATGGCTCAATCTACTTAAACAAACATTTGATTCAAAGGATTACACTGAAAATAAGTTAACAAATATAGCTACATTAACCTCGGTAGCCCACTTAATTGGAGAGGAAAATGTAAATTCATTAAAGTTTTGGGGCTTCGATTCTATATCAGGTATTTGTCAAATAAAATGGGGTGATGTATTCCCTGAAAATTTGGCATATTGGTCAAAAATTGCAAAATTAAATCAATTGATTGTTAGTGATATAGAAATTCTAAGTGATCTAATAATTGAAAAGAAACTGAAGAAGACATTTGATAAAATTGAAGAAGATTTCAGATCTAAAGGCATAGTTACAATATTAGACTTCTTGCGATCTACAGAATCTACTTTATTGGCGATGTTATCAAACAAATCTAAAAAAACTAATTTTGAAAATTTCTATCGAGAATTAAGTACTTCTACTTCCAAAATTATTGATCGAAATTCTGACTTGTATCATGCTATACTTGCATATAGGGCAATTGAAAGAATAAAATCGCCGGTTGTTTATATGAGTGAGTTTGAACCAAGAGAAATTGATATGCTGACATCTCAAGGAATTAAAACATTGAATCAAATGATTCTTACTCCCCAAAGTGAAATTGCTACTTTTCTAAAAACGACACAAAATATTGTCAGTAATAAAATTGAGAAATCAATCTTACAAACTGGCGGAAGGGAGATTGGTATTCGAGATACATCCTCAAAGATGAAGCCCGTTATAACTTTTGAATTTGATGGCATAGAGTATTTCACGAATGATGATTTACAAGCATTATATTCAAATGGGTATAATACTCTCGAATCGATATATTATATTGCAGATCCAAGAACTTTTGAAGTAGCTGGCTTAAATTGGGAAATAGTAAATCTATTCAAAAAATTATTAAGATCGCCACCAGTATTAATCTCATGGAAACGAAAGGTTCAGAAACTGAAAGAGAAGCCTGTTGAAGCCATCGATGATTCTGATCTTTATACAACCCCGTCTGGTATAGAACGGGCGAGCATCAAAAAAGATCAAATGCAGATTCCCGAACTAGAGTATATTGAAGTAGATCATTATTATACTTTAACAACAAATGAACTCGATAATTTAGGCAAAAAGAATATCAATCGAGTAATTGATTTTGCAACTGCTGATGTTGAAGATCTTGCAAAAATTCTCTCATGGGAAGTAGAAACAGTAATAGAAAGGCAACAAACAATAATACTTCAAGAAGTGGGAATTAACCTGTCTGATTTGGAGATCTTTAGACAAGATCATTTGGATCATCTCAAGGAGCTAGGACTAGAAACAATAGAAGATTTATACTTCACAACTAGTCCAGAAGGTTGGGAATCTGAAATATTACCATACGAGCCGATTCAAACAATTAAGAATATTGTTAATTTAGAATTAAACAATGTAGTTGCAGAATTGGGTGACGATATTGTTGAGCTCTTGATAAACAATGAAGTAAAAACAATATTAGATTTACTACTAACCGGAGATCAAATTCTTGAGCAGAGAACAGGGTTGCCTGCTGAAAGGTTTGAAAATCTCAAATTTGCATTGGATTTTGGTGCACTTATTGAAGCATTTGACAAATCAATCCTCTTTACTCCTGGATTACTATTCCATCAAGCAAATACTCTCATTAAAAATAAAATAACCCGCATTATTGATTTGTTAGTTGGCAAACCTAGTAAGATTGCAAAAATCTTAGGCATAGATAACAAAGAAGCTAAATTAATTATTGAAGGGATAAATCGGACTAGTGTTCTTCTAAGTGAAGAAGAGAGGGGAGTCCCATTGAGGGATCTAAATGTATTCAGTCGATCAGATCTAAGATCTGTCGCCAAATCAGGTATCTTTGAAATGAATGAAATTGATACTTTACAGGAACTTCTTTATCAAGTAGCCCCTAATATTTTCCAAGGAGAAGATTATGTACTACAACAAGTAGTTGATCTTCAAGCCATATGTAGGATACCTTTCTCAAAAATTAGTGATCTCAATCGTGAAGAAGTTGAATTATTGAACTCTCAGGGGATCCATACCATCGCAGATACTTTACTCATTAGTTTTGATGATTTGCCAACTAATGATCCTCGAGTTAACGAGGCTCTAAACTATGTATCAGTATCAATTAAGGATTTGAGTCCATTTGTTGCGATGGCAAAATTACCAGCTCATGTCGTCCAAAAATCTGAGGACACCCGTGTTTTAATTAATGTCTGGTTAGATAACAGTGATGAACTTCATGAACGATCGATTAGAAATATTCGTTCATTGCTATGTATGCCAATCCGATTAACAAGTTATTACAAATCGTATACTGGTAACAGATCAGAGATCGTAGATAAGACATTTGCAGATTTACTATTAGAATATGCCCCAGAAGGGCATCCAAACAGTTTACTCATTAACGAATTAAAGACTCAAGGCTCCTTAATCAAACTTCTAAGAGAAGGGTCATCACCAATAACATCGTTGGATCTTGAGGCGAACTCCTTCAGGTCATTGCTAGAGAATGGTTTCTCATCAATGGAGAAAATAATTCTAGTGGATGACAAAAGATTGTCTACTATATCAAACATGAGTCAGAAATATTGGAAAAGCATAAAAGAAAATTTTGACCCAGAGTCTTCTCTGACACAACTAAAAAATATGGGAATAAGACTAAACAATTTAGCTCTCAGTTCAGATGAGTTTGCAGAATTAGAAGAAAAGGACCTTGAATATGTTGACCAGATAAGTGTATATTTGCAGCCTGAGGGAGTAATAGCTAAAATTCACAAATTTATATTTAGCTCAACTCTATTTCTAATTGGAACCCCAGGAGAGAAAGAAATTGCAGAAAATATGGGATCAAGAAACATAATCGAAGCAATATTGTCTTTACGCAAACATGGAGCAAATCATGAATTAATTGTTGAAATGGTAACATTAGCGTGGACAGCATACTCACAAAATTTTGTTGTATTACCAAAAAATATCGTAGATACTTGTGAAGATTTGAAGATATATTCTATGCAAGATCTGGTTACTTACGTTTCACATAATTCTCCTGTGAAAAAAGATTTAACGACAGTTGCAGCTACGTATGCAAAATCAGTTCTTCTTCTATCGTTGCCTTCGGATGACCTGATTGAATTAATGCAAGTTAATCGATGTTCAAGCATTATTGAAGCCCTCACCACACCTATGAATATGGGTAAAATTATCAAGATCAGAAAACAGATAAAAGAAAGTGGCGAATTGATCATTGAGAATCAGCTTGAGCTTGACACTAAAATTATAAGCAAACTTTCCAAACAATTGCATAATAGATTAGCAGATTCGCAATTATCCTTACAGGATATAATTGCCTCACCCCGAACTGCAGATACATACAAGGGTATTAAACAAAAATTCCTTGGTGAATTACGATTGCTTCTAAAAATCCCATTGAGTCGGCTATATAATGACCTTATCCAACTACCAACTCATCTCGAAGTGTTTCAAAAGATTATGAGGCTCGATGAATTAATCCTTTATTACCCCGTTATTTATCGTGAAGACAAAAAAATGGGTGAGCAATTAAGAGAATGGCTGCATTCAGATTCACTTATTGTTATCAAAGATCTTGAGATACCAAAAGAGGCTCAGTTAGCCGCAGAAACTGCAATGAATATCCCTGTCACAGGTTTCCACGAACTTTGGACAGCTACTTGGCAAGGAGCTACATCAATTAGCAACATGGACAACAAACCGGCTAAGTACATTAAACAATTAATTTCGAATTCTTCACATTCTGTTTTATCAATTAAAGAATTGAGAGCAAATGAATATTGGGGATTATACAATTCAAATGTTTATTGTTTATCAGATATCATTCTTACCCCCGAAAAAATAATAAGTGCGAACCCCAATTTTACAAAGAAAAGGGTTTTAGAGGTTATATCGCTCGCTATGAAAGCGATTATCGATGGTGTAGCGGATCCAAGTATCAATATTAGAGAGATCTGTGGGGTATTTGGAGTTGACAAATTTACTCAAACAGAGACAAGTATTGTAGTATTAAAAACAAGTAACAGACATCCATTGCTACCTGAAATTGTTATTGATAAGGATATGGAGAATTTCCTCCTTGCACCAATTGGGTTAACTGATATTGCAAACAACATGAAGTTTGAAGATTTAAAGATTTTACTGAAATTGGGAATTGTCAATCTTCTTGACCTCTTCAATTATCCTGAGAAGATGCCACAATTACCCAAAAAATATTCCTCACTAAATCAAAGATTGGATCTTATTAAGAAATCTGAAAAAACAGTAGACCAGGAATTAGAATTAAACAATTTCTCCTTGCCTACAGAAATCACTAATCAAGTCCTTCACGAAAACAAAATTAGTAATTTTGTGAGTCAGGTTCTGCAAATAAACAATTATGAATGGTTTAGAAAACTCGAATTTCCTCTATCCTATACGAGTATGGAAGCAAATAAAATTGCAATCCTAAGTAAAAATGGTATTAATTCAACTTTTGACCTATTTATTGCTCCTATTGGAAATATTGTCTCTTTATTGGGTGACACAAAAGAAACTTACCTCAATTTTCTAACAAAAATCAATTTTGAAAACCTTCAAGAGACAGTTTCGAATGTCCCCTTACAAATTAGTACAATTGAGGTTATATCAAAATCCGGACTTGAAATTCTAAGCAAACATAATTTCTTTTCATTACTAGATATTAGAGACAAAGTACCTAGCGGATTAAATCGAAATGATGAACTCCAAATCAATAATTATATTCAAATTCTTAATTCAGATTCTTCATTAATGCTTCAAAGCCCACTCTTCCCTTTTAATGATTATATTAAATTAAAAGATGATATGGGTATGAATTTAGTTCGTGATATTTTCAATTCAAGACATGAACTAAGTAAGGATCAAAGAGATTTACTTGATAATTTCACACCAAAGAAGCTAATAGAACTCAGAGATAATGCAAGCAAATTCTCAATGCTAGAATTACTTAGTATTAATGATGAGAAAATTTTGGTGAAAAATGGAGTGTTTACGTTTATTCAGCTGCAACAGACTGGCATTGATGAATTACTTCAAATGAAAATCGCTGCTGCGAAAGCAGAAGAAATTCCGTATATTTTGGGAGTGGGTTGGCAAAATGTTGAAGGTCTATCTGAAAACACCAGATCAACGGTTTCATCTGTTAAAGTACAAACTGTTGCAGAATTACTATCCCTAAAACTGCAATTAGATCTTCCTGAGAAAATTTCGATCATCAAACCAATAGAACTCAAGCAATTCTATTCAGATCTCGCTTTACCAAATATACTAATCGATAATCAGATACTCACACTTGGCGATGTTTTGGAAACAAACAAGGGAATGAAGCTCTACAAGAAAGGTGATAATGATTTACTTATTCTGATTAGTTTCCTTCATCAATCAATACGTAAAATCCCGAAAATTTCAAATAAGTGGATTCCAAAATTGGAGAGGAATAATATAATTAGAGTTTGGCAGTATCTAAACACCGATTCCGCCATTTTAGCTGGGTTTTGTTCGTCATCTTCAAAAGCACAAGATGAACAAAAGCAGAATATTTCAATTACAACTATCCTAAAGAAGGTCAAACTAACATTCTCTACTGCAACTCCTGAAGATGGTGAAATATTATTATCTCATGGACTATTTTCTGCATCAGAAATGAACAGCGTTGGTTTATTATCTAAATATCTAGACACAGACAAAGCAGCTTCTGGTATAATATCAAAATATGTAACACTAGTAGGAATGGAAATTTATAAACTTCAAAGCTTTTGGGATCTTCCTAAGATTGATAAATGGAAACTAGCTGCCAAATATAAATTAATTAGAGATGTATTTCTTGAGAATCCTAAACTTGGTTCAAACTTATTGAAATCAGCTCTTAAGCAAGAATTTATCAACGAAGTAAAACTAGGTAAATGGATAGATGCTGCTGCTTTCAAGAATTATACAGTTCATCAATTTGCTTACGAATATTATGGTGGAAGATTAGATGATAATACATCATTATTGCAGAAATTACTTGTCCCTCTTGACATAATCCCTTCATTACAAGCTTTACATATAATCTCAGGATACGAATCTGAAATCACTACCGTGTTGGATTTATTATTAGTTAGTGCGGAAGGAACAGCAATCAAAAGATTACTGTTGAATGAAAGTCTTCACCAGAAGGTTATTGATGAGATTGGCACTTTAGAATCTGTTAGAACACCTATACCCAAATTAGGAATAGTTAGTTCATCAATACAAGTATCATTGAACGAAGCCGGATTTTACTCCTGGAACCAAGTATTAGGGAAGTTTACGGAAGAGGAATTTTATGGGATTAAGGGTATAACTCTCAAGACGGTAAATTCTATTGTTGAATCAACTAATATTCCTATTACACAATTCCTTGAACTCCGTGCTCTGGGATTGAAAACTATGAAAAAGTTGGTTAAATCAGGAGTCAATACCGTTTTTGACTTAATCTTGGTTAATTCTAAACTCAAGAATATATTGGGTAAAAATTTGGAATCGATACTAATCAATCTAACAAAAAGCAATCTAAATAAGGGTGGGAAACATTCAGAATCCAAGCTATCCCTCTCTCGCAAGATAAAAATTGCTGATGTTTCTAAATATAATGAGCTTGGGGTTAGATCACCCACTGATATACTTGTAGGGTTCAAAATTGATACGAAAGATCTGGAATTAATCGATGGTATTGAAGATTGGAAATCTTTGGGGACAATTGAAATCAAAGAGTTAAATACGACTCCAGTAATAATTGATAAATTCAATAAAGGTGGATTCAAGTCATTAGATGAATTAATTATTACACCTGATTCTGTACTTAAATCAATTGGGCTTAGTAATAAGGAAATAAATGAATTCAATAATTCGTTGTTTTTACCATCCAAAAGACCAAAAAGGTCTGGAAGTAAAACGACCTCCAAAAAAGTGACTAAGAAAGCTACAGCGGGTAAAAAAACGAAAAAGAAGAAACCGACAAATAAAAAGACCACCAGTAAAACAACTAAAAAGAAAGCTAAAAAGAAAGCCAAAAAGAAGGTCAAAAAGAAGGTCAAAAAGAAATCTACTTCGAAAAAAGCTGGAAAGAAGAAGAAGAGTACCAAGAAGCGTACAAAAAAGAAAGTTAAGAGGTAAATGGTGGTAGAAAAATGGTAACAAAGCAAATTTTATGTCGAAACTCAATGGAACTACCAACAGTTTCGCAAACTCTAGAAATAGAAACATCTGACACTATACACGAAATCAAAAAGCAATTGAAAGATGAATTCGATCTACCTAATCTCAATTTCATTCTATTTCTAAAGGATAAGAAATGGCACAAACTTGATAACACGAAAAAGTTGTTACAAGATTTTCCGCTTGATAGTAAAAAATTACAGCTTGATATGAAGCGAACAGTGAATCTTAACAAAGTCGAAGAACTTCAACAAGCTCTGATAAAGGAACGGATTTTCACTTTTCCATATGGGATCCTTCAGGTAGATATGGTGTCTTCTGAGAAAACACGAAGAATTTTAGTTGAAGTAGCACAACAATTTATTGATGATGCTTTAAGGGATCCTAGTAATGTTTCCTTTTCAATACCGAGTAGATCTGGTGATAACATTGGGTTTGATGAGCAATCAGAATTAGTTCTCCTCGGCAAGCAAAGAATTGAACGTCAGTTCCGGAGTTTGGGATCAGTAAGATCAGTCCAACAACTTACAACTTTGATGAAAATTTTGCATGAAGTTTTATTACGAGATATCCATTCCACTAAGCGTGATTTATTTTATCAAGATGTGAATATATTTGAGACACAAAGCATAAGCGACAACTTAATAGAGGATCTTGGGGCCATGCTAGGTGTAGCAAGGAGCTCTATGAATGTGACAGCATCATCGAAAGGTGTAGTTGTGGGACATATAGATTTCACAGAAAAAGGAGATTTCATAGATTGCAGAAAGATTGGGAGTGGTAAATCGATCTCCCCTAATATTGATGATATTGATAATCTTCAAAGTGATGCTGAATTTGTCTTAGTTGTGGAAAAAGATGCCATCTTCAACCGATTAACCGAAGACCAGTTCTATGATTATATTCCATCCATCATTATTACGGCTAAAGGTCAACCAGATATGGCAACCCGTATGTTCTTAAAGAAAATTGATGATGAACTTAAAATCCCTATACTCGCAATTATGGATGCTGATGTCTATGGTTTCGAAATTTTGCGTGTGTATTCAGTTGGTTCAAAAGCACTCAGCTTTGAATCATCCAACCTAGCAGTACCAAATATTAAATGGTTAGGTCTTTTACCATCTGATCTCGAAGAAAGTGCTGGATTTGGTATTCCGAAGTCAGTTCACCTTAAGATGAGTAAAAGTGATGAACACAGAACTAAATTGCTACTTGAAGAAGAATTTGTTAAAAGGAAGCCAGCTTGGGAGATGCAAATACAGAAACTTTTGGACTTAAAAATAAAAGCAGAAATACAGGCTTTAAATGCTCAAGATCCACAATATATAACCAATCATTACTTACCAACAAAATTGGAAAGTGGTGATTTCATTTAGATTATTAGAATCTATCTGAAAAATATTTTTTTGGCAAATTCACCAAATGACCCAACACACAACGAGTCATTATATCACACGTTACAATACTAATTTTATCTAATATTTAGTTTTATGTATATTTGGAATAGTTTAAC
>JAAFKL010000014.1 GCA_021399405.1 Candidatus Heimdallarchaeota archaeon
AAAATTGAAGGAATGACATGTGGATCCTGCTCCAAGGCCATCACAGCAAGAGTATCTAAATTTGACTTCACGTCAGATGTTTCAATCGATCATGAAACTGATAGTGGTAAAATGGATGTTAGTGGGGATTTTGATGAGAATAAAGGAAAAATTATCGCTGCAATTAATCAGATTGGATACAAAGTTATCGAGTAAGAATTAATCAACTTTCTTCAAAATAGATAACATTAGCTGTTTCTTCTCCATAAACTCTTTGTGTTTATTAGGTACTTTATAATGAAGAATTAGAAAACCTACTATGAGAAATAGTGTTAAGATAAATATGGAAATCCGGTAAGATGTCTCAATTGTTTCATTGAATCTCTCATTGAATAATATAAAAACAAATCCGAATACAAGAGGTCCGATAGCGCTTGATAATTTTCCCGAAAATTTTGTCAAACCAAAATATTTACCGAGTGATTGTTCGTCTGGAACCAATTCCAGAACCATCTGCCTCTGTGAAATCCATACACCAGATAATGCAGGACCCAATAAAAGAGCTGCAATATATAATGTCCATTGGGGCAAGAAAATCCCTTCAAGAATCAAAATACTAAGTGCAACTACCCAAAGTACACCAATTACCTGAAATCCTCTCTTTGCCCCCCACCGATCACAAATCAGACCTACAAAGAAGGAAAGAAAGATCAACCCTGAACCGCTGATAGCTAAAATTGTGAAAATTTCGTTCTCCTCAAGTTTCAATGCATCTCTCATGTAGGTGATATTTATTCCTACGATAAGATTGGCCAAATCAGCTATGATGAAGTAAGCTATAATATAATAAAACATACCGATATTATTTCTCTTAATGTCAATAAAAGTTGCATAAAGCTCTTTGAAGGATTTTTTGGCAGCAGCAATAATGGACACCTCCTCAAGACTCTTAATCGCAGCTAAATCATCTTCTGTGAGTTGTCCATCATCTACAGTTAAATCAACTATCTTTGTGATCTTACTCCAGTCTGTTTCCTTCACATAAACCATCGGAATGGTGAGAAGTGCAAAACCTATGATAATAGGAATGTAGAGATACTGATAGTATCCTAGAGTTAAGGGTCCATTATCTGGATTAGAATTTGGTGCTTCATTAATTGTGTTCAAGTAGTAAGCGTACAGCGTGATGAAAAAGCCACCAAAATATCCCAGGGCGATCGCAATCGAAGAAAGACGAGCTTCTTTTCCAGGTGGGACAATCCCGGGTAACATACTGTCATAAAAAACTTGAGCCCATTGGTAAGAAATGAGTGATATGGCAAAGAAAACAAGTAATACCCAAAAATTATTGGTGTACACAAAAACAGCGGTGGAGAAGATGCTTATTGCACTGAACAGTATCACATAGTTCCTACGTTGTTGTTTTATGTCACTAATGGCTCCTAAAATTGGAAGCATCACTGCCATAAATATTGATGCCCCAGCTAGGACCACATTATAGATAGAGGTTGCCCTTGCATAGGAATACCCGTTATTCTGTGCCACTACTAACACCAGGGTTAGGATAATTAAGGTAAGTATTCCGGATGCATAAAATGTATTGGCCACATCGTAAAGTACCCAAGCAACATATCTTGGCTTATCAAGTTTGTACAATCCAGATATTTCTTCTTCACTTAGTACTCGTTGAGAATTAGGGGACATAGCTTAGGGATAATAATACGATTGTTAATTGTTCTTACTCAAAGTATGAATATTATTGATATTTTCATAACTAATCTGCATATCCTAAGGGTACTGCTGGTCTGTAAGCCTGCAAATCTAAAGAAACATAGTGATAGCCCAATTTTTTCAACTCTGAATAAATAAATTCTCTTGAATCATCACCCATAATTTTTTCCAATTCATCCTTTCCAACCTCTATCCTCGCCAAATCACCATGATCTCTTACTCTGAGAATACTAAGATTAAATTTTCTTTTTAGCATATATTCAGCCTTATCAATCCTTGAAAGATTAGCGATTGTAATAGGAACTCCTGTGATAATCCGTGATGCTAGACATGCAGTTGCTGGTTTCTCTGCAGTTAGCAATTCATTCATTAATGCAATGAACCTAACCTCAGATTTGTTCATCTTTGCTAGAACCAAAGGATTTAGGACTTCGTTCTCCATACTAGCTTGGTGCCCAGGTCGGTGACCTTTGAGATCAGAGATATTTGTTCCTGAGAGAATATAATCATAATTAATTTCTTGTTTTATCTTCGAGATAAAATTATAAAGTAAAGATTTGCAGTGGTAACACCTATTTTCATCGTTCAAAGCATATTCAGCACTGTAGTCAACCTCATTATAATCAATAAACCTAATTTGGAGTCCCAGTTGAGATGCTTGGTTCCTAGCAATGTCTACTTCGCTCTTAGGAACGGATGAACCCGTTTGCATCACAAGAAGTGTTTCTGCTGCATATTCTCTGGCTAAAAATGCAACAACTGAAGAGTCCACGCCACCAGAGAAAGCTACAACGACTTTTTTACCATTGAGCAATTCCTTCACAATCAAAGTTTTATTCAATATTTTATTCTCGTCTGTGATTTCTAGGTTTATTGACATTAATTGCTAGAATCATTGTTAATATTTTAAGAATCTGTTGCGAGTATT
>JAAFKL010000015.1 GCA_021399405.1 Candidatus Heimdallarchaeota archaeon
CTAACTTTATGTATATTTTGATTCTTACATAGCAATTGGAAATAGAATGTAATGGATAGTTAATTAGTTGATATATCTTATATGTCAATTGTGATATATTATTATTTCGAATGTTGGATATTGATTTCAGTTTTATGTATATTTTGTTTATCACCAGAAAATAGTACAATTTTCTTCAAGTTGTGAAATAGATTTCACACACTATTGCGAGATGATGTCGCTACTATCCCATTAAATGTGTTTTAACACATCCTTTAGGACTACTTTCATTATATTGACATCGCCGTTGGTATCGGTTTAGCATTCAATACAATACTGCATCTGATCGAGATACAATAAGAAGCATACCACAAAATAATATTTGAATCTTTCCGTAACAGGTCCCCGAAAGTAATATTTCGAAAATTGGACAATTATTTTGTTTATGAACACAAGAATTGTTAAATCAAATATTAGAGGAAGCTAAATCTTCTTAATTATACTGCTAAAATATGGGATGTGGCTGATATCTTAGAGTTGACTAGATTGAGTTATATCGTTGTATTGGGGGCTTCAGTCTACAATACAGCAGCAGGTATCCTTGATCCCACTATTGCAATCTACCTTGAAGTACTTGGATCGTCATCAGAGGAGATAGGATCAATCCTTGCGGTTAGGTGGTTACTAGTTGCGATTGCTTCAATACCTTTTGCACTCCTTTCCTCAAAGATCGGTAAGGTACCGGTTTTACAACTAAGTTCTTTGTTTGCAATCATTGCAGGTTTTATTTTAGTTAACCTTGAGAGTACAGATGCTGTGTATTATTTTTATTTGTTTGTGGGACTAGCTTTCGCATCTGCAAGTGGTCCAGCCGCTGCAATCTTAGCAGAAAATGAAGGAACAAAACGAATAGCTGCTTTTGCCCTCTTTTCTACCACTTGGATGATTCCTACCGCGATTGGTTCTGCTATTTCTGCATATTGGTTTGAAAAAACCACTCAATACACGGCAGATAATCTTTCTTCCATATTTATCTTGGTTTTGTACGTGATGGTATTTGGGGAAATTCTCTTCTTTTTCATGTTGCATTTCAATAGGAGAACCGAGAAAATGGATAAAAATCGAAATATTGGAATAACTACAGAATTTAGGATTCTCTTTGCACCAATAATTTTTGTTCCTTTGCTACTCCTGATTGCGGTAAATTTTATGACTGGTGCTGGAGCTGGGGCCACATTGCCTTTTCTGCCCCCGTATTTGAAGAGTCTTGGTGCAACACCCACTGAAATTTCATTGCTAGTTCTAGTTCTCAATTTACTGATGGGTGTTATGACCCAATTATCAGCACCATTGGCATCCAAATTTGGGGAGTTGAAAGTGTTTGCAGTGGCCACCTTACTCTCAACAGTGTTTCTGGTCAGTCTGGTTTTCTCTGAGGATCTGTATGTGGCATCATTATTCTATATTCTCAGGGGTACATTTGCTAATATGACAGCACCCATCAGCCAAGCAAGAGTATTATCTTACATTGATAGCAGGGTGAGGGCCACAGGAAGTGCCATTGCAACAAATGTCAGGTGGGTTGGATGGGCATGGTTTTCACCAATATCAGGAAAAATAATTGATGAACTGGGATACCAGACATCCTTTGTATTTACTGCATTGATCTATGTTTTCGGAACCATCCTATTCGTGTGGACAAATACAAAATACCCAACTTTGGATGAGTTGAGACAGACTTCGAATAAAAATATTACCCAATAATTCGTGCATCTTTATTGTAGATATTTTATTAAATTAATTAGGTTTAGTGAAATTTTCTCATATTATCAAATCTAGTAATAAAAGCACTATCCTACCAATGTAGTACCCCCCGATGATACCAGCTACATGTAATGATATGAGGATGAGTATAAATGAGAGCAATCCAGATGTTCCAATCACATTCTTAACAAAAAGCAACAGTTGGACAACTAGTATCAACATCGCAATGCCAGTTAGAGTGGTATATATGCCAACAGCCACTTCATTATTTGTGCTCCCCATGAATATGAGCACATAAGTGCTTATTAAAACAGCCAGAATGTCTTTCACAATGAATACTGGTACAGTTGAGGCAATGACATTTTTGAATGCATTTGGACTTGGTGTCAATCCCACCATTTTCATCAACTCTCTAAGTGTAAATGCTACAACGTAAAGAACACAAGGATATACCACTGCAGTGATGACAAATAATTTCGCTCCATCTGTGAATGATCCACCTGGAAATATGGCAGTGGCCAAAAGAAAGGAGGTCGCTCCTGAGATTCCTATGAGAAGGATGATCAGTCTGTTATATTTACTGATAAATGTACTACCTGCGATTCTTAACTGGGCATCAGTGTCGAATTTTAATGCATTGATTACTTCAGTTTTTGTAATCTTATCATCATGTATCTCAATAGATACTCTTTCTGGTTCCTCAAATGGAGTTACCACATCAATTTCGATTACTTCTTCGCCCTTAACACTTACTTTTTTCACCTGTTGATACCTGCAGAATGGGCAGAAGTTAGGTTTACTATCATATATAATCTGAAAGCATCTATTACAACTAACCCAGTAAGTTTTATCATTGATCATTGTAGAACAATTTGGACAAGAAACCCAGTCATCCTGCAATCCATAATTACATCTTTTACATGTCTGTACACTCATATCAACACCTCACGAATAGAACTCCTTCCCAAATGGGAGGGATAATAGTAATCTCACTATCCACACTAGAAACCAACAGATACCTAGTGCGATCAATGAAATGAAATGACTGACGACCAACAGATTATTGAAATTCCGATATGAAAGTTTCATTCTCTCTACAATTCCTCTCATGAAATATATCACAGTAAGCAAGATGTATATCATATAAATATTCCAGTATATGGCAAGGGGTTCTTGCGGATTGTCTAACCAAATATCATATCTCGGAAAAATATTGTTCTCAATTGCCCTTACTCCTACAAATAAGAGAAATATCACATCCTTGATGATGGAATACTGGACCACATAGAAGATATCACATCTAATCTCCTGTTGTATCCCTTCATTTTTGAGATAGAGGAGTTGATAAACATAACCAGCAAATTTATAAAATAAAATTACCATGAAAAACTCAAATACTGCATGAAGGAGTGCCTCATCATAATTGTAGGTTATTGGTTCAAAACTGTTGTAACCATAATTTCTTTCTGTTATTGCATATACAAAAAAATCTCTAAATGACGCAAGAAGACCTGCGGAAACTAGGATAATCCATGATAATTTAATAGTAAAATTAGATACATCAGGAAGGTCCTCGCTATTCCTTGTTAAAATAAAATAAGGTTTGATCTTACTAATCACACTGGGTTGGTCAGACATGCGTAGATAGAAATTACTTCTTTTTATATAGTTTAAGTGAGAGAATTGAAAAAATGCACAATACTTATATAGTCAATATTCGTAATAATTCGGATTATTGATTAGAAACTGTAATTTCATGGTTAATTTAATTTTTACTCTAGACC
>JAAFKL010000119.1 GCA_021399405.1 Candidatus Heimdallarchaeota archaeon
AAAACAAGGATCATAGGCACGGAATGCCATTTCAACCTTGTTAAGGGTGCCATTGCTGATTTTATCAACTGTGGTATTGGTAATCAGACCCTTTGCTGCCTTTGCAATTCCCATATTTATAGGCGCAGCATTTGCCTGTGTTGCTACGATCAGATTACCCTGGGTGATTATACCATCTTCATCGGTATTGTAATCATGGATGAGAACGCCCCGGGGAGCCTCAACCACACCTACCCCTCTGGTAGGAGTCTTAGTTGGTAATTCGCGTACGTTGCTATCAATAAATTCGGGATCCGAAGCCAGTTCTAGCATCTTTTCACCAGCCATGATGATCTCAATGCACCTTGCCCAGTGCCACACGAGAACTCCATGCGCAGGTCTACCTCCAAGTGTGGAGTATAGTTTTTCCATTTCTGCATGTGCCAAGGGTGTTGATAGACTATCTGCCACATTTAATCTTGCCAGGGGATTGACTCGGTACATACCATTGTCAGGACCATCTACAAAGCCTTTCCAGCCTATTTTTTTGAGGTAGGTTGTGCGTACATAGGTCCAAGGCTCTACACGCTCAGCAATATGATCAAGGTAGTCTTTTGCCTCGAATTTGGCAAATTCCTTACCTTCGGGATCAACCACTCGGAGTTTACCCCTGTAGAAATCAGGTTGGTTCTTGTCATTGACAAGACCCATATAGTAGGTCTGATAGTTGAAGCCTTCAGACATGATGAGCTTCATGTAATCCTCGTTACCAAGGACAATCTGTTCAAAGAGACCTAGTGTCCACTGACCAAATTCAATTGCTCTTTCAGAAACCTTGATAGCATGATCCTGTGTTTCTTTTGAGACTGGTTTGGAAATTCCACCAGGAAGACCAAAAACTGGATGGATAACTTTACCCGTGATTTTGGTCATCAATTCTCTGACTTCTTTCCTCATGGCAATTACCTTCTTACCAGCCTCAATTCCTGCAGTCTGAATAACACCCACGATATTTCTCAATTCCTTAGGTGCATCTGGACCAACAATAAAATCTGGTCCACCCAAGTAATAGAAGTGGAGTGTATGATCTTCATGCATGAAGCTATTGTAAACAAAATCTCTCACTCTATGTGCTGCTGGTGGAGGTTCTACCTTATAGAGGTCATCCAAAGCTCTGGTGGCAGCCATATGGTGTGCTGTTGGACATACTCCACAAATTCTTTGCGTAATCCTTGGCATTTCCTCCGCGGGCATCCCTTCTATGAATTTTTCAAATCCTCGGAGTTCAGGTATCTGGAAGAATGCATTGTCTACATTTCCGCTATCATCGAGGTGAATGGTAATTTTTCCATGCCCCTCAAGCCTGGTCACGGGGTCTATTACGATGGTATTGCTATCTTTAATTGGCATTATTTGAACGCCTCCATTTTCTTTCTCACTAGCATGCTTGATGCTGTACTGAAGTAGTAGACCATTTTAGCAAAGCTGGGTATGGACTGAACCATCTCATCTATGGCATCTTCATCTGTTGCAGTCCAAATTGATGCCAAAGCACCGGTATACTTAGTTCCCATATCAGTTATTCCATCTGTTGGACCATAGCAACCCCGGCATGGCATACCTACACGCATGCAGGCTTCATTACACCCCTGACGGGTCACAGGACCCATACACATAATGCCTTGCTCAAGTAAACATTGACCTTCCTTGGGAATTATTTGATGGATGCGGGTGAACTTACTGACCTCAATCCTATCTGATTCTCTTTCAAGGGGACAGGCATCACACATATTCCTATTTGGACTTAGTATTGTCCCTTTTGGAGGTAGGTTACCAGAGAGAATTGCAAGTACTGCATTCATCAAGAGATCTGGATGCGGTGCACATCCGGGAATATAATAATCCACATCCACAATATCATCCAGTTTCTGCACGGTGTTGTTAATACTTGGAAGTGTTAGCTCAATACCATCTATAACGGTTTTAAGTTGAGGTATAATCATATCTGGATTTTCTAAACTTGGAGCTTCTAGATACACTTTTTTGAAGGTCTCTTCTTTGGTATGGAAATTTGATAATGAGGGTATTCCACCCATATGTGCACAGGAGCCATATGCAACAACTAATCCTGATTTCTTTCTCAACATGGATGCGACTTTGATATCTTCTGAATTCCTTACTGATCCATTGATAATACTCACAGCAATTGATCCATCTTCCATTGCTTCAACATCTTCCTTCTTGAAGTCCAAAGCAACAGGCCAGAAAATGATATCAACAGCTGCTATCACATCAAGAATACGCTCTGCAAGATCCACAACTGATTCTTCACAGCCACCACAGGTTCCCATCCAATAGAATCCAACCTTAGGTTTCTCTGCAACTTCTGCCATTATCTACCAGCCTCCAGTTCAAGGGGACCGAGCTTGCGAATGGTTTCAACCATTTCAACTATGGTATCAACAGCAAGAACGCCTTCTGAAGCAGAGATCCCTACAAAATTTACTCTCTCACGCTCGATTCCAAACCCATCGAGTAAATGCTGCATGAGCTTCACTCTTCTCAGGGATTTCATATTTCCATCAATGTAATGACAGTCCCCTTGATGACAACTCGAAACTATAACACCGTCCATACCATTTGCAAATGATTTCATGATAAATGATGGCTCTACTCTACCTGAACACATTGTTCGTATTATGGTAACATTGGGGGGGTAGGTCATGCGTGATGTTCCAGCAAGATCAATCCCACTGTAAGAACACCAGTTGCAGGCAAACATAACAATTTTGGGTTCAAATTCTGTTTTATTCTTTAATTCTATAACCATTTCAATCTCCTCCTACTATCAGTGCATTTATCATCGCATAAATCTGATCATCACGATAATTCTTCTGTTGCATTGCCCCTGTGGGGCAGGCACCGGCACATTGTCCACACCCATGGCAGAGTTTTGCATTAACATTTGCTACCTGTCTGTCATCCGGGAGGTCAATTTTTGTAATTGCCTCGTACGGGCATGTTGTTATACATACACCACATGCTCCACAAACATCCTCATTCACATAACATAATTGAGCCTCTTGCTCAACCTGTCCTTGTAAGATGGGGATAAGTGCTTTTGCAGTGGCTGCACTTGCTGTGGTGATACTTTCCATTATATCCCGTGGAGCCTGCGCAGTTCCACCCACATACACTCCTGGCGAGGGTAGTTCCACAGGCCTAAGTTTGGCATGCGCTTCTTGTATCCACCCTTCACTAGAACATGGAAGTTTCAGTAACTCTGCTGTTTCCTTGTAACCTTCTCGAGGTAGCATTCCATTGGATAGCACAATCAAATCTGATGGTATCAGTAATTCTTCACTAATTAGAGAATCGTAAATTTTGACATTCATATCGCCATTGACATCAACTTTAGGTGGAGATTCTTTATCCCATCTCAGCATCATGACCTGCTTAGCAGATGCTGTTTCATACAACAGTTCTTCACGTCTGGCATAGGTTCGAATATCTTGATAAAGGAAGAATATGTTTGCATTAGGGAATACATGCCTAATACGTATCATATTTTTGAACGAAGATGAACAGCACATTCTTGAACATTCAGGATTTTCATCATTCATTGATCCGACACATGATATGAATACTATATTTTGGGGATCCTCTACACCAATCCTCTTAAAATCTATCTCATCATCACTTAAGTAACGTTCCAACTGCATAAGGGTTATTACTTTCTCGTTCTCCTTGTATCCATACTCACCAACCTTTGGTTCATAGGGATCAAATCCTGTTGTTACAATAATGGTTCCGAATTGTTCAGAACTGCTACTATCTGGCATTTTAAGGTCTATATGACTTTCACCACATGCCGTAACACATTTATCACAACCATCTATATTGTGTGTGCATGCATTCATATCTATTACATAGCTGCTAGGATATGCCATTGTGAATGGTTTGAAAAAGGCTTTTCGTTTGTCAATTCCATACTCATATTCATTATCTACAAGAACTGGACAAGCTTCCAATCCTTTCTCAGGATTTGGAATACTACCTTTAACGTATCTTGGCTTGATGTTGATTGAAACTGAGTAATCTCCAAAGCTTCCTTTAACCTCAGTTACCTTGGCATTGGTGAGAATCGTTACATTATCCATTACCGATATTTGATCTACAAACTCGTTAACTGTGGCAGAACCAGATATATTGGTGTGAACCAGTTTACCTATCCTGGCAGCATGTCCACCAAGGGTGGGGCTTCGTTCAACTAGTGTCACATCCAATCCTCTTTGAGCTGCATCTTGAGTTGCCTTTAAACCTGCCACACCACCGCCTATCACCAGCAGTTTTTGCTTTACATCAGTCTTTGTGATTTCGATTGCTTCAAGGAGTCTAGCCTTTGCAACTGCCATTCTAACAAGAGTTTTTGCCTTATCCGTTGCTTCAATGGGATTTTGGGGGTGTACCCATGCGGATTGCTCCCTGATATTTGCAATTTCAACTAAATAACGGTTCAGACCAGCTTGCTCGGCAGCATTACGAAATGTTCTTTCATGCATATGAGGAGAACAAGCAGCGACAACCACCCTGTTCAGACCATGTTCTTTAATATCCTCAATTATCGAGTTTTGACCAGGTGCTGAACAAGTAAAGATATTATCTCTTGAGAGCACCACATTATCAAGGGCTTTTGCGTAATTAACTACTTCATCAATGTCTATGACAGATGAAATATTTACCCCACAATGACAGGTATATACACCAATTCTTATTTCTTCAGTCATTTGTTTCCCTCCAAAATGATTGTTGCTTTCATAGCTGCAGCACTCGCCTCAACTACAGTATCTGGAATATCTTTTGGTCCAGAACTGGTACCCGCAGTTAGAATTCCATCTATTGTGGTGGATACAGGATCAATGTGGAAATCCTTCAATTGCAAGAATCCATCATCCTGAATTTTCAGTGGAACAGGATATTTTTTCTTTGAATTCTCAGCTCCTGCTGCAAGAATCACAAGATCGCAATTTATTTCAGATATTTTTCCGTTCTCAATATCTTCATATCTGAGGGTGAGATTATCACGTCCATTAGTGACTCTTCCGATCTTTCCCTTAATGAAATTAATCTTGTATTGATTCTCTGCTCTCTCATAGAACTCTTGGAAACCTTTACCAAATGCACGGATGTCCATGTAGAAGATGGAAACGTTCGTATCAGGATAATGCTCTTTTATGAGTATTGCCTGTTTTATGGAGGCCATACAGCAAAATCGACTACAGTAGAAATTTTCACCTTCAAGTTGACTTCTTGAGCCGACACATAATATAATGCCAATATTTTTTGGGATTTCACCATTTGAGGGTCTCAACAAATGACCCCCAAAAGGTCCTGTAGAGGAAGAAAGCCTTTCAAATTCTAGTGATGTAATCACATCTGGGAAATCATTGTACCCGTAGTCATTATTCCTTCCTGGATCATAAAGGTCAAAACCTGTAGCATATATTATTACACCTACTTTGATGTGCACAAATTTCTCGGTGTCGTCAAAATCAATACATCCTTCTACGGGACAGTATTTTTGACATGCCTTGCATTTGCCATTCTTGAAATAAATACAAGCACCTGAATCAATAGTTGGAACAAGGGGTACAGCCTGTGGGAATTCAAAATGAATTGCCGGTTGTTTGCCTGTACCCATATCAAATCTGCTGTCCATTTTGTATGGACATTTGGTTACACAGATACCACATCCGGTACATGTGTCAATATTCACATATCTTGCCTTTTGTCTAATAGCCACCTCGAAATTTCCTATATCACCAGAAATGGTTTCTACTACAGAGTAGGTCATAACTTCAATATTTGGATGATTGGCAGTGTCCACCATCTTCGGAGTAAGTATACAAGAGCTGCAATCCAAGGTTGGAAATGTTTTATCCAATTGGGACATTCTTCCACCTATAGAGGGAGTTTTCTCAATTAAGTAAACCTTGTGACCAAAGTCCGCGAGATCCAAGGCTGCTTGCATCCCGGCTATTCCGGCTCCGATTACTAAAGCTGAATTTGTCATTGGTGATTGGGATTTTACTATATAATATATACTTATCGCGTAATTTTCAAATCAGAGTCGTGTGTAGTACTAGCAGACCGAAAATCGATTATTCGAACTTGAAAAAGAGTGTGTTCTCAGACTTTTTAGTGCGAAAATAGTATTTTTATTGAAAAAATTTGTATGTTTGTATCATTTTTATTTATTTTTCTGCACATAATTTTTTTATCTTCCTTGATTCGAATTAAAAATATAATTTATAATTTTTTGAAAAGAAAAAATCAAAATTAATCATTATTTTTTTAGAATACAGTTATATGTATGTTCAATTCCTCAAAGATACTTGTGCAAATTGGAATAACAAAAGATAAATATATGTGATAATCAAAAAAAATAATATATAAGTCTTTGCAATTTCGTAAAATATTGATTTTTGGATATTTATAGAGCTAAATATTACAAAAAATATAGGGATACCAATATTTTTATACACTATTGCGCAATATATTTACTTTATAATAAGCAATCCACGTCTTTTAAGATATAATAGATGGAGCCAAATAAATTTATCAATTCAAACAAAGATAAATTATTAAATTTAACTATAACCAATGAATTTGAGAACAACATAAAAAAATCTCAGCTTTTTATAATAATTGTAATACATGGGCATAGATTCATTTGAACATCATATAATTGAAGATATCCTGCAGATAAATATGAAATCTAATCTGGTAAATGAGTTAAACAAGTACTGCCAATCTATATTACAAAACAATGGAGAATTACTCACTATAGCCTACGCACCAGATACATCTACTTGCTCATATGTTTTTCTGATTCCAGATGACAAGATAAAATACAAGGTTTTGAATGTAGAATGTAAGAATGAAAAAATTCAAAGCATCAAGCAATATTTCAATGTAGCGGAGATATATGAATATGAGCTTCACATCCAATATGGCTTTATTATTGAATCGGGAATTGTAGAAGAAGCCTTCAAATTAGTAATTCCCAAGAATTCATTGGATCTTAATATTCACCAAAAATCTTCACAGATTTATTTCGTGGAAGTAGGCCTCGGATACAATTATCGCAATATTGAAAATAATCTGATATTAAGTACCCCTATTCAAATACTGGCAGATATTTCCAAATTATTTAATACCTGCACCTCTGCACACCAGATTGCTTTTGCAGCTGTAATTGAACAGCTCTCTAACACTCGGGTTAATACAGAGACCAAGTTTGCAAGAATGTTACTGTCAGAATTTGAACGAATCACTAACCATCTTTTATGGCTTGGTATGTTGTTTATGGGTATGGGTAGACGCGAGTTATCCTTAGAGGTACTACATCTACAAAAGAATGCGGAGGAAATAAAGAATAATCTCATTGGATCTGGGCAATCAATAGTATTCAATAATCCAGCTTATAATCTATCTCAAGAGCTTATAGAGAATACTGAAGTGGAAATTACAGCTTTAAACATTAAACTTCAAAGTGTATCTAAAAACCTAGATTATGTGGATTGCTTGAGATTATTGAATAAAATTGGACCTTTTAGTTATGCAGAAAGCATAAAATATGGTGTAGTTGGTCCAATTGCACGTGCTGCTGGAGTTAAGGACGATTTAAGAATTCAACAACCATACCTTATTTATGACAAGATGAGTTTACCTGTTGTGGTTGGTGAGGATGGGACATTGCAAGAAATTGTTAAAATTAGATTGAAAGAGGTGGAATGCTCCATTTCGATAATAATTCAAATTCTAAAAAAATGTGATCCTTGGGAAGGAGATCAGCGTGAATTTTCACAGGTACTCAATTCTAATGCTACAGCAATTGTTAATATCGAAGCACCAAATGGAAGGCTTACATATTTTATACAAACAAATGATAATGGACAAATATCTCAGCTTAGAATATCAATTCCAAGTTTAACCAATTTCATCCCTACAATTAAAAGGATGCTCAAGGCAGATATAAGGTGGTTACCTACCATTTCCCGGTTGTTTGACACAGGAATTGATCCTTTGGATAATCTTACCGTGGTAGAAATCGAAACGGGTAAGAGTAAAGCTATAGCTTCGCATGAAATTAGGCATTCATCCAGGATATCAATTTTATCGATTGATGAATAATATATTCCAGTGATTTTTCATCACCTGCTCCAAACTTACAGGTGAGACTTAATAGTGTTAATACATTTGAGATCATGTGAGTTTTATTGGATCAAAAATTCAGGTACTGGGTTGTGGGAATACTCTGAAGGGGGATGATGGGTTTGGTCCAGTAGTTGCATCCCATCTAGAACAACATTATGATATCCCTGAAGGTATAGCGGTGGTGGATGCAGGCATGGCATGTGGAGAGTGGATTGCCCCATTAATCCATGATGATCATAGACCAGAAAAATTAATCATCATAGATGTTCTCGATATGGGTTTAGAACCAGGAACATTACGAGTCCTAACCCCTGAGAAAATAAAATTCATAAATACAACATTTTCCTATTCATCTCATTTCTTTCCAGATGGAGATACTTTCAAAGAATTGATGAATCTTGGAATGGAAATTTTATTTATATCATGTCAGTTGAAAAAAATACCACGTGATCTCTCAATGAAATTATCCCTGGAACTAGAGGAAATGGTACCAAAAGCCGCAACCAAGGTAGCAGAAATAGTGGGATTGGAGTTGAAAAAACAGTAAAACAACCAAAGTATTTGATTTTTTATTCATCTTAATTCTTAAATTTTATTTTTCGAATTGTGAATGCCCTTCCGTCAACAATTTCAGTCATCTTAGAACAATCTGGACATGCATATGATACTAATCCATAGAATAGTGTATCTTCATCTTCAATAACATTAATCGGCCCCAGATATCCACAAGATTTACACTGAACAGTGCCTTTTATTTTTTTCAGATGTATGGATGATCCTTCCAGAATAGTCTTAGGAATTAGTGTTGAGTAGCAGAATTCAACCTGGTCTAGATTTAGAAATGAAAACTCGCCAATCTCAATATTTACCTGTAACACTTGTTTAGCTCCTTCTTTCTTTGCAATACTGATTATTTTTTCTACTAGCATTGAGGTTATACCATATTCATGCATTATAATCCGAAAACCCCTATGAGCCCATCCACCTGGCCCCTGTATGGTGCGTGTGTGATTACTACTTTGGGATCATGATTTAGAAAATGAGCATCTACATTCAATTGTCCTGGTGCATATTTTATTGGTTTACCTCTCATGCCATTTTCTCCTGGTATTTTTTCCAAAGTTCAATAGTTTCTATTGCTTCTTCTTCATCCATCATCCTGACAGCAAATCCAGTATTCACAATTACATAATCGCCAACTTCAACTTCAACCATTGCTATATCAACAATGGTGGTTTTATCATCACCTAGATCAACAACTGCCTGTGTGCCTTCAATACTAATTATCTTGAGTGGAATTGCAACACACATAATTTAATTTAAAATAGATAGCCATATAATATTTTTGTCTAAATTTAGTTTGTAGTATATTTAATTGATTTTTCCTTAATTTTTGTATAGGTAATCATAATTAACG
>JAAFKL010000120.1 GCA_021399405.1 Candidatus Heimdallarchaeota archaeon
CGGACTGAGGAAACGATGATTGTCCGATAGCACAAACCGAGATGTCCGGGGTTCAAATCCCCGAAACCCGACTTTCTTCTCTTATTTATTTGTACTTATAAAATTTAATGTGGATTAATAGAACCTCTCTCCTTTTAATTCTCCCCCAGATGAATTACAAAGTAACTGTTCATCGTGATGAACTTATTGGAGTGTAGTTTGGTGAAGATTATTTAAAGAAAAATTAAAGGAATTATATGGAATTTTTCAAACAATGAAGTAGGACTAATTAATATCAGAAAATTAGGTCTGATATATGGCCTATAGAGAAGACCCAAGCTTCCAAGAACTTGATATTAGAACAAGAAAAGGCGAGATTATTATCAAAGAAGAAATTGAAAATGATGTTTTTGCCTTTCATCTTAAACTGGATAAAAAGATGAAATATTACCCAGGTCAATATATTCTGGTTGAATATAATATTGCAGGTAAAAGATTTGTTCGTGCATATACAATGGTTTGCTCATCACTAAATCACAATATAATCGAATTGAATATCCAAAAAACAGAAGATCCCGTGACTAGTCATATTATAACCTCATACAACATTGGAGATGTTATTGAATTCCGAGGCCCATATGGTAAATTTGCACTTATTGATACAGAAAATATTGATTCACTGGTTTTTATTGCAGTAAATATTGGTATTAATCCATTCATCAGTATGTTGCGATTTATAGAAACATCTGAACTAGATATAAATGTTAAAATGTATTATATGTGGAAATATGGGGATATACTATTCGAGAAGGAATTGACTAGGCTAAGTAATTCTACAAAATTTAGCTTTGAGATGGTTCAAGATATTAATAAAATGGATAATTTTAAAGTTCTAAATGATGCTGATAGGGTCTATATATGTGGTGAAAAAGTAGTGACTAATCCCTTTATGGAAATGCTTGAAAAACTTGACTTTGAGAAAAACAAAATAATGTTAGAACAATGGTTCTGATTAATTAGTGGAAATAAGTTTTAATCGCATGTAGGAAAAATATTCAATAAATTATAATTTCTAGGTTCAAATCCCAAAATCCTATTTTTTTCTTTATCTATTTTCTAAGTCCTTTGCATTGGATGAACATATTGTTTTGCAAACCATTAATAAGGTAAAGATCCTAGTTTATGGTTATGCGGTTGGATGAACCTGATTGGGATATAGAACATTTTAAACATATTCCATTTGCCAGAAAGTCTAGATTAGAGGCACATTTTGAAAAAATTCAGTACGTTTACTGCAAAGTTTGCGGAATTGATATCGAGAGGCAGGGAAAATACTGTATTCTCTGTACTGGATCCACATATGGTAACAAAGTGCGGACTATTTTTATTGAAAAAAGGATTTACAAAAAATAACGATAGGCTGATTGAAATATCAATATGTTGTTGTTAAAACTAAACTTCTCATAAGAGCTTCTGCCGTATTATTTATTGAAGTACGAATTGATTGTCCTATTAAGTCTCCAGCAATGAGGTTTTTAATTGAATCAAGAGATAATTCCAATTCTTCGGGGGTAAAAATTTCACTTTCACAATCAATAGCATGTAATAAACTTAGTAAAGCAAGTGTTCTATGATCTGATTCTTCTCTTTCAATTACAATTCGTACAATATTATTTCGTATTAGTTCCTTCACATTGAAATTCTCAATAAAATATCTATTTTGAGTGAATATCCACAATATTTTTTTGGGTTCAACACGAATAATCCCTTTTGCAATTAACCGATCCATAATAAGATCCTCAATACGCCTAAATTCTTGTTGTATAACACGTATCCAATAATAGGCAGAATGATCACCCTCAATTGTTTTAATTTTTATTAGAATTTCATCCAATAACTCGTCCTCTGTTAGGTTTTCATCAACTAATATTATATTATCTTCTACAATTGCTAATTTACCGTGAAGAATGAGTTCCATGAGTAATCCACCAACTAAGGCAACTGACAACCTCTGATTTCTTGAATTAATTTTACCAGTTCTTGCGTCTAATACGCAGAGTAACAATTCTTCAGATAGATTCCCAAAATACATGAGATATACAACACTTTACTAAATCTTTCTTGCATTACTATACACTCTATCATATTTGAATTTTTTCTCAACCATTTATTTTCTCAACAATAGTAAGCGAATCATATCCTTTCTCAAGATATTCTCCATCTACTGTCAAACAACCTTCAATGATCTCATCAATTTTCCTTTTTGTTTCTTCATCCAGTTTCTCATATTCATCCAATCCAACATACTGATTAATTGCACCCAATCTTCCGTTCAAATACCAATCAACTGGGTAAATTTCTTCGGCGACAAATTTGAATTTTTTTTCAATCATAGTGGCATATGTCAATGCAGCATCAGATCTTTCTGCTCCAACATATGTGGTTAGATGAATATCATCACCTGTGAGAATATACATTATGAGTGCTTCAGGATTTGTAAGATGAAATCTCATACTATACATTTGATTAATCAGTATGCCACCAGGGTTCAAGATTCTCCAAACATCATGAAGTAACTCACGTTTATCTTTTAGAGCATTTTCTGTATTTCTAATACAGCACAATGATAATGAAAACAAAACTATATCAAATTCATTATCATCAAAATTCATCTCCTCTAGACTCCCAACGTGGAACGTAGCACTGACAACATTTAGGTTTTCCATATTTTCTTGAGCAAGTTTTATTTCTTCATGATCTGGATCAATTCCAATCAATGATTCGGTATGTTGAGCTACTTGAAAACTCATCCGACCATCACCGCAACCAATCTCAAGTACATGTTTACCTTTGAAATCCACATGTTTCAACATATATTTAATAGCTAAGTTATTCTCGTCTACCTTGATGTAATTGTGCACATACAACGCTTATAATTTCAAGATTTAAGTTTCTTGATTTATACTTTTATTTTGATCAAAAATTACCCGAATGTAAAATTAGAAATTATTCTTTGCTATCTGTTAATCTAATTAATCCTCAGGCTCTTCCGCAATTTTTCTAGCAGTTTCCAGATAGTCAATCGCTTTTGATTTTTCTGATTTTCGTAGTTTTCTCAAAATTTGTTCTCGTAACAAGAATATCGCAGTCACAGTAGCAATTGTAAAAATTAGGGAACCAACCAATAATTGGTTTTCCGCAAGTTGATCAATTAAATTTTCTTCTTTCTCGTTGAATGGATTATTGTCTTTGAGATTGATTTCTGCATTTGTACTATCTTCAGAGACAATAATTTCTCCACTCATAATAGCAGTTTCAAGATATTGAATCAATTCATCTCGGGTTTGACCATTCAATTTTTCCTCAACTACAAATTTTTCATCTTGTGTAAATGTCATATCTGAAAGTTCTAAATGGCCCCCTTCAATCCCCAAAAACTCCTCACCACCTTCCCATTCCCTATTAATTAATTTAGTAATTTCAGAGGTGAGTGCAATTTCTATCTTTTTCACCATAGATGTTAGTATCAGCCCCGGTTTGACAAAATCTTGATCGTTATCAGAACCAATTGCATAAACGATTCCTAAATCGAGATTAATATTTCGAGTGGAATTGTAATCGCTGACAGCATTAAAAATACCTAGATTTAATTCTCCAGCTGCTCCATAGATTATATCTGCACCATCCTGAATAAATTCAACTGTAGCATTATAGCTGTCTACAGTGTCAGAATATGATTCGAGAAACACAAATTTTTCACCAAACTTATCGCTAATAAAATTGATACCCTGAAAAAAGCCAAATTTGTATCTGTTGCGATCATCAAACCTACTTTCCGAATAGTATCCTATAGTATTATTTTGAGAAACCATTGCCGCTAGTGCACCAGCTAAAAAAGAACCCTCATGTTCCAAATAGAGAATAGATTTGGTGTTGGCTAACGAAATTCCAAAATTAACCCTTGCTAGGCCATTTAAGAGAAGAAAACGTTGTTCAGGATTTAACCCAATACCTGTTGACACAGCATAACTGTATGAGGTTCGATCACTACTATAAATACCGCTAGAAACTAATTGATCAACTGCAATTATTAGATCATATTCAAAATTGGTACCTTCTGTTATTGCAGAAACTCCATCTTCATGCATTTTCGGATATACTCTTGTAATGTTAATTTGATTTGGATTAGCAACTTCAAGATTATCAAGGGCTTCATTTGCTTTGGTAATTCCTGAAATACCACCTTCACCTAGATTGGAAGCTGGGAATACTACAAGTATATTTAACGGATTTTGGTTGTTATTAATATTTCCAAACCCATTGAAAATTGTTGTCAGTAAAAGTATACTAACAAGGCTTACACTCAATCGTTTCATTGCTTACAAAGGAAAAGTATTTTTTCTCTAGAAAAACCTTTTGAAGGCTGAAATGAAATAAATTCAAGATTATGGAAGTTGATATTTCATATAGCTGTCACTAAACGCAAATCAATAGAATCATTTTGTTGCAATAAGGATACATCTTCATGTTGAAAAACATTTAAAATTGAGAACTCATTTTGTAATTTGTGGCTTCTTTAGATTTCTTAACTGAACTATATGAAAATAGTAAGTTTGAAGAAATTGTATTAGAAGTTCAAAAATTGGATTCTGCTGAAATAAATCTACCAATTGAGAATATGCGGATTGTGGCTCTACGTAAACTGGGTCGATATGAAGAAGCACTAAAAATCATAGATACAATCAAATTCCTCCCAAAAGATTCAACCATTAGTAAACTTAGTTATCACAATATCGAAATGGATGTACTTACTCATATGGGAAGATACAAGGAGGGTAGTAAGCGGATTACGACAATTTCAGAATTACTTGAAGAAATTGAGATTTCAACACTTGTTGAAGATGAAAAACTTGTCGTTGCACAAAGTTACAACGAATTAGCAAGATTAAACTTTTTCTTATCAGAGTATGGTTCAGCATTAGATAACTTACAACAGGTATTAGGAATAGCCAAAGAATTAGATAACAAAGAAAAAATTACTTCCTCACTGCAAAATATTGGAAGTACATACCTCTCATTAGGAGAATATGTAGAGGCCATTGAATATTTAGACGAAGCACTTTCTATCGCCAAAGAAATGAACAGTATTCATCTAATCGGTCATATTGAGGATAATATTGGATTGGTTTATCTTTATCAAGGTAAACTGGACCAATCATTAGAGCTGCTAAACTCATCATTGGGAATACACACACGAATTAAAGAACTTAGAGGAATGGGATTCAATTATGAATATATTGGATTAGTAAAATTGAAGCAAAATAGTATCTCAGAGGCCTTAGATAATTTTAAAAAATCATATGAAATACGAAACGATCTAGGAAACGATACTCATACAGCTTCAATAGTTTTTGCTCTAGTTACAACATATTTAGAAATAGGGGAAAGAGACAAATCAGTAAAATATCTCAAAGAGTTAGAAGGAATTCTAAACAGAACTAAAACTAAAAGAATTCAGATGCAATATCAGCTAGCAGAGGCTGTTTACCTTAAAGATAGTAAGATTTTTCGTAATAAAGTTAAAGCGGAAACTCTGCTCAGAGGTGTAATTGAGGAACCAGATATAACCGAATTTACCTATACAATTGCTGCTTATCTACATTTGATAGACATATTATATGAGCAAATCAAACAATTAGAATTGGGTGGCCCTGATAAATTACTTGATGAAGTAGAAGGTATTTTTAGTGAGATTGAAGAATACGCATATTCTATCGGAGAAATCGCAGAAACTAAGAACTTACCAGATTTAAAGGTCAGTCATTTCAATATTATGGGGTTTATTGCCATTTCAAAATTTGATGTAACTAAAGCATCAACTTATTTCAACCAAGCAGAGGAGATATGCAGAAATTACGATTTAACTAATGTGAGATATAAATTTAAAGAAATTGATCATCATGGAACCAAAGAACAAAATCAACAATTGGTAATGACCAAGGAAGCCTTTCCTCATAAAATCCAAAAATCTCTGAATAAAATCATTCATTCATTACCCAGATTACTAATAGTGACTTCATTACTCAAAAATATTAAATTAACTTTTACAGAATTAATTGAATTAACCAAAATGACACCTGGCAACCTTGGAAAACATTGTGAGAAATTAATAGAAACTGGATATGTTCATAAAGGAAAGGAATTCTTTGATACTAAATTTGTAACAACCTACACTTTGACTCCTGAAGGTCTAAATGAATTCAATAAATATACCGATATCCTGATCCCATTCTTAACCTCTGCTCAGACTGCATGAAATTCATTTAGAAAATAATTAAATTAAACTAATTTCATTAATTCAGAGAGTATCTGGGATTTAAGATCCTTCAATAATTCAAGCGTGAATTGTTCAGCATCTATAACTTGACTTTTTATTATATCAACCAAAAAAGACATCCCATCAGAATGAGGTAATAATGTTATGAATGATTTTTGAACAAATATACATAGCTGAAAGAAACCAAGCTCTAATCTTTTATCTGCTGCCCATCTATCTGGAATACGAAATGATAATAAAAGGATTTCATAGAATTTTGAAGAGCCAGCAGGAAGAATGAAAGCACCCTCAAAGTATTCCATATCATCACTCAAAAGCATGGAGAATGATATACCTAAATTCATTAAAAATTCTTGTGTGGACCTTTTAAGGAATTCTGGAAAATTATCAAAATCTCGAAATATTGGTTCAACACCCATTTCTGTAATTTTGAAAAGAACCATTGGATAACTCTCAGGGTAAAATATACTTTGTTTTAGCAAAATATTTTTTTCTCTTAATTCAAGTTGTCTGTTAGCAGAACGCAATGAAACCATTAAATCTGAACTATAGGTTTCTCCCTTGCAGACATAGAAAGTAGCACCATAGTCTAAACATGCTAATGCAGTTCTTATATCTGTTTGCGAAGAGTTCACAATTATCATTAATTCTTTATTTAATTCTCTGATTTTGGGGATTAATTCTAATGAACTTCCTTCAGGAAAATTCAAATCTAAAATTAATATTTCACATTGTATACCTTTTTCCATCATATTGTTTTCAAAATCAATTAAATTTTCAAATACAGTTATTTCACTTTTTCCACCTTCGGTTTCAATAATATTTACAATGTTTACAACTGTGAATTGTGAATCTTCAACGATGAAGTATTTTCGAGTAGGTTTATACAAGGTACAATTGATATTTCTTATTCAGTTAGATAATGGTTTATTATTGTAAATGAATTAATCACAGAAAAAAAAAATCTACAGTGATATCTAAGGATAGTAAGATATTTTCAATTTATTTAAGAGAAATAGAAATTTCGTCAGTCCCACTGCGTTCTGTTATAATAGACAAATTAACTTTTGAGTCATTTTCTCCTTTTACCACAAAATCATACACCCATTTCTGATCTTCTGGACTAAATCCAAAAAACATGCTTTTACGTAATTTGTTAGATCGCCCTTGCAAATGATCAAATTTGACAGTTCTCTTTGTTGGTGCAACAAGTTCGCAACCAACACATTCGATTTTTAATTCATTTTCTTTGATGAATTTCCTCTGGTTTGCCTGACCACTAACATAAGTAGGTAAGAAGCCTTCATTTACAATGGATAAAGATATTTTCCAATGTTTTTTTCCATTTGTTTCGATTTTTTCAACAGTGTGTGAATCAAATTTTACACGAGGGTTTATCCGAGCATGAGCAAATGCAAACAACGCATTATTGTGACAGATATCTTCAAGATAGCCCTTTCCGATTGGTGGATTTTGCCAAGTATATTTGAATCTCCAACCGCCAATCTCTACCTTTCCGAGTTGGGGATGATCAAATTCCTTCCAATTTGAGAACCCTTTTCCATCTAAAATCTCATCATTCCACTTTAACAATTTCAGCTCTTCTTCGTCAGTTCGATCGTACATTAGGAACTTGATATAATCTCTTTCCTCAATTCCTGCTTCTTTGATCATATCCCAAAGCTCTGTACTGAAGCTGAAAATTCCTTTATGTTCAAATATCCAATCAAGGAATCCACCTAGTAGATTTTGTTTTTCTTCGTATTTGAAATCCTTGTTAATATTAATACAAGGATAACCTGTTAGTTTTTCACCAATATCTCCTAGTTTTTGGTAGACCTCAAGATCATGGGTTTCCATCTCCTTATCATCTACAAATGAGTATGGCCTTAGAATCACTCCTGAAAATGTATGGAACGATTGAACTCCACAAATATTTAGATGATTTCTAAAAAAATCTGCAATAGCACGAGTTTCGGGTTCACTCAATGGAAATGGCCCTGCGCCTTGTTGAATATATTCTTGTGCCCAAGGACCTGAAGGGTTATTTCTATTTAGATCTAATCCTTCTGGAGGTCGAGTAACCATAATTGGCTCACCTTCTTGCCAATCGTGAAGATTTCCTTCAGGAAAGAGACGATAATATGGCCCTTCTTCATTTTCGTCCATTCCTCTTTTATTCATAATTCGTTTATCTAAATCAGAAACTTTCCAATCTCCTAATGGATCCTGTATTCTCATCATAAGGATATCTCCATCACCAGTTAGATCTTCACTGTGGAAGCCTGGTAGTTTCTCAGGATATGGCCAATATCTTGTCGAACTCCTCAAATTATGAGGTGTTGTTAGGTATCTTTCAGCACCATCGATTGATATTCGGGGAACTACATAAATTGCAAATTTATCCAATAAAGACGTAATATCTTTAGATTTCCCGTATTGTGTACACAAATAATGAATGATATACAAAGACACTGTTGATCCAGTTACTTCTCCAGCATGAATATTACCCTCTACATAATAAGCAGGTTTTTCAGTATCAAGCTTATCAAAATTGGTAATTTTAGCACAGTACATTGTCCTTCCTTCGTAAGTTTTGCCAATTTCTTCTACTTGGATCAAATTTGAGTAGTTACTAGTTAAGTTATCAAGAAATTGTTGAATCTCTTCGTATAAATAATATTTAAATTCAAAGTCAGTTGATATGGGGAGATTTTGAGAACCCATGATGCTGACATCTCCAATTCTTAAAAAATAATAAGTACTGACCGTGTAGTATTGAACAAATTGACAAAATAAAGGAGTTAAAAAAAATTAATTTGAACTTTCTTCATTGATATGACTAGTACTCTTACGAGTTAAATGATGTAAATAATGCGATCCCAAAAATTTATGAGTAATATGATGGTGAACTTGAGCTTCTTCATGATCTTGTTCCATTACTGTAAATTTTAACGATAAGATGGCAAGAAATATCATAATTCCTGCTGAGATCAGAAAAACCTTGTTACCAATATTTTCAAATAATATTCCTCCAAATATCAGACCAATAATGCTAGCAACACTACCAAAGCTTGTTGCTACACCCTGCACTTTACCCTGCATTTCTCCTTTACCATGGGATGCTATGACACCTAATAATGATGGATACATTAGACCATTTCCAATTGAAATTGCTAATGCAGCCATGAATATTGCAAATGTAGATCCTATTACAATAACTAAAAATCCAAGACCAAGTATTAAACTTCCAACGATCATTAAGTATCCTTGAGAATATCTTTTACTTGCACGACTAAGCACTGGACCTTGGGTAACTGCCATCATTAAACTGATGATCGCATAAAAGAATCCCAGTTCACGAAGTGACCAACCAACTTCATCACCTAGAGCATATGGAGGGAAACTAACATAGAAGAAATTGAATCCTAAAAACACAAGAAAGTTTAGGAAAAGTAAAATCGTAATGTGAGGTATTGATAATATATCTCTGAATGAATGAGTGGTCTTTGCTGAGTCATTAGTATCGACTTGTTGATCATTCTTGTTTTCAATATCATGTAGTAGAAAAAATATTAGGAACAATCCAATAATTCCAATTACAAGAGCAATAAGTATTGGTAATTTCAATCCTAATGACGTTTCACCTAAAAGCCCAGATAACATGGGACCGACAACAAAACCAATATTAGCAGAAACTGCCATGTATCCATAATTTTGAGATAAATCTTCCTCACTTGAAATATCAGCTAAATAAGCATAGGCTACGGAAATATTGCCACCTGTAACCCCATCAATAATCCTAGATAGAAATAAAATTATGAGAGGTACTGTAATCAAAAACGCCCCAAGTGTTTGATTATTTATACTTTTTACCTCGGTTACATCGACTGATAATGAAATAAACAATCCAATCCATGAGAGTATTGTTCCTAGATGACTGATTAAAAGAACAGGCTTCCGTCCAATCCGATCAGACCAACTCCCCAACAATGGGCTCCCTATAAGCTGGAAAAGAGAAAAGCTTGCACCCAGTAATCCGTAGATTAATGCATTTCCTCCAAAATCAAGTACTAAGATCACCAAAAAGGGTAATACAATTGAAAAGCTAAGTGCGGAAATAAAATTAATTGTTAGTATGGGTAACAATTGTCTCCAGTTTGCCATAAATCGACTATATATACATCTGTAATAAGGTTAATTGTAAAAGAGAGTTAAGAGGCTCGAGTTCGATTTCTATATCAAAATTATCCACCAAAATATCTACAGAAGATTTACACCAAACCGTTTAATAAGTAGGAAATCCTATAGGTGTAAGGAAAGAAACTTCCTGATTATCACTAATCGAACCAAATTGACCAACAAAAAATAGACCCTCTAAGTGGTTTAAATCTTAGAATTGAAGTTTTTGTGCTACATGCTCTAGATACATGAAGTACGTTCACAGAAATCTAAGTTAAATTAAAATTCAAAGGTGAAAATATGAGTTTAATTAATATAAATAAAATAAAGAAAATAACAAAAAGAAGAAACCATAGGTCAATTCCAAAATTTACTACAAATGAAAATTTTATTAAAAATGAGGAAATATCTTATTACGAACATCACAGGATGAGAATGCAAAAAATTAATAATAAAAAAGATAAATCACAAAATCTAAATTTATTATTTTTCTCGAGAATTTAGAATAATAATACTAGAAATAGTATATCGAGATTTTTATTGATTATAGTCAATAATTTTCTTAACTCTGAAATGAGAATAAAATCTCAATAATCATTTATCAATCACCCAAATAGCTAAACAAAGTATATTAAATTCTTAATTGAAATTATGTCTAATGTCAAGATGTTTATCATCGAAAATTGAATTTGACACCAGTACACTGGAAAAAATTATTTTTGAACCCAGTTTAATATTAGAGAATGAGGAGGATTTTTGGGAAAATGAAAGGTCTCAAAAACTAACACAAACTTGGTCTCACACAATCAAATATTCCATTGACATAAACAAATGGAGAGAGGATATTAGTGGTTGGGCAAATTTACCTTTGCCAGAAAGAGAAAAACAAGAGTTCTATAAAAATTCGAAAAGAATACTTAATAGGAAGGATATGATAGTTCAAGAAGCTTTAAACCACATTTGTCAGTTTTTACCGCACGATGCAGAGCTGGATGTTAAAATTTTGTTTACAGCATTTATACCACCAAGATGTTTTGCTAATGAAGATATTATCTTCAATCTAAATGCGGATTACTGGAACAATAATGTAGATAATATGATCAACTCCATTGTACATGAAGTATTTCATGTTGGATATAGTTACTGTAGAACATTCCATCGTGACCCACTTAAGGACAAAACGTATGAGGTCATGGATCAAATAATTTCTGAAGGGATCTGTACATATGTGGGATACAAAGCACTTTCAATTTTCCCTGCACCTGATGAGAAAGATTATGATTTACTTGAGAACATGAATGATGTCAAAAGATTAGTCAATGATATTAATGAAGTATTGGACAATATTGGGGATGTAAGTGAGATTGAATTAGATGCTTTAATATTGGAAAAATGCATTAAGGGAAGGGCGTACTATATTCCTGGAGCTTTTATTTGTCAAGTGATAGATCAAAAATTTGGGCGAAGCAAATTGAAGGAATTACTTCTCAAAGGGCCTGTATCATTGATTTCAGAATATAACGAAATTATTGACAATGAAGATTTAATTATCAATATTTAGAAAATGAAAAATTTTGACCTCTGATTAAGTTATAAAGCTATGAATACCTAACTCGTGATAGAATTACAGTGTCGAACTAAAAATTTTAGAGATCTAAAAAAATATCCTAGGTCTGTAATTAGTCTTTATATATGACGAATATAATATAGAGTTAATAAAATTTAGAGATCTAAAAATAAACTTTAATAGATCTTTAAATGAGGAATGAATATGTGGCTCAATGCTTTTTCCAA
>JAAFKL010000121.1 GCA_021399405.1 Candidatus Heimdallarchaeota archaeon
AAATAATTGCGGATAGCCTTCCCTATACGCAAACCATGATTTGTGTAGTTTTATTGGTATGGTTGAAATTATTTTTCTAATTTATTTAGTTCCGCATAATCCAATAGTTTTTCGATTCTTCTAACTATTAGAGGTTTTTTGCTTGAAATTATTCCCGTTGAAATACTCCTTTTGGTGATATTGATTTGTGTCTTCAACATTTTAAACAATGCACTTGCTAGAGTTCGGGGCTTTTCAATCAAGTTCACAGCATGTAAATCTGCGTTGTATTCATGTTTTTCATGTATTAAATACTTGAATAGTTTAAGCATCGGGTCAAAAAAGACAATTGTGGCGATAGTGTAAATTAAATGGGCATATCTGGTATCATGCTCAAAGGTGTGCGAAAATTCATGAGCAAGTACCATTTCAATCTCTTCTTCTGTCAGTATTTCGATGAGGCCGGAAGTAATTATAATCCAATTTTCAGCTTTTAATCTACGACCTTCTAATCTTAATAACGTAAAGGTGAACGCATCAAGTTGGTTATCGTTAACTACAATTAATTGATAATCTTTAGACAACCAACTATAATTTGCCTTTAACCCATCTGAAGTTTCACTGTTTGAATTTTCAAGCAATTTACGTGACATTATTCTGAGAGAAATTTGTGAAAAAATTAATGCTAGAAAGAAAATCGTGAGTGTAAATAGCAAAGCTAAAATTAATATTGATGGGATGTCAATGGGATTACTTCTTGAAAAATAATCATGATCACCGATACTCGGTATGTGAAAATGAAATTTATACCATGAGTGTATATGTGCCATACTATACAGTATGATGAACACTTCAGACACAACTAATCCATAGGATCCAAGCATTAAGACAATTGATCTCGAATAATTTACTCTTCTTTCAAACAAGAGTAAACCGAGTATCCCAATGATAAGGAATGTTGCCGCAATGGCAAATGGAAGAATCAATTGTGCTATATGAACCACTCAAATCAACTTTAAGTTTAATTTTTGACATCCAAGCGTTTTTGGATTGATTCTAGATCTTTTTCGTCTATTTCAGTATCCAACAATTCACCTAGATGTTTTACTCCTCCAACCCCAAATTTTAATATTACGTTCTGTAGTTGTTTCTGTACTTCCTTTTTGAAGCCCTGTTCTGATAAATAATAGAGATTAATTTTTCTTCCATTAATTTTTGCTTTACGAGCTTCTATAATTTTCTGAGTTTCTAATCTAGATAAGACTGTAGATATTGTGGTATAGGCATATTCCTTATCAGATTTCTCGTTTACATTTTTTGTGATTTCTTTAATACTTAGACCTATTTGCGTGTTAAGCTCACCAATAACAATGTCTCTAAGATCTCCCGGTTTCACAATAAATCTTACGCTTTGTAGTTTTTTAATATTTGTATATATTTTTAACTAAATGCCAATAAATGTGTTAAACGCGAAATCTGTCAATATTTGGGACTTGTGAATTACTATGTTATTAATTTACACCCAATTTATTGACAGTTTAATTACTACGTCATGTAGTAAAACAAAAAAGTATATAAATTATAGCGGAACTGATAATATGAGAAGAAAATTCTCAGGAATCAAAAATGAAAGCGAAAATATTTACTGTATTTTTATTAATGCTAATGATGTTCTATGGAAATATTGCATTTGCCGAAGAAGGTCATGATGAAACTGTTGGTGACCATGAAGCTGTGAATCAATGCACCACTCCAACAACTGAAATTACGATTACCGGTGGTGAAGGTGATCAAATAATTTATGACAATAATGAATACAAGGTTCCAAAAGATACATGCGTCGAATTAATATTTGTAAATGTCGGGACAATCGAACATGATGTAAGTATTGATGAAGTACATGATAGTTTGGAAGAAGTCCACATCCATCTAGCCAATAACACTGATGGTCATGATTTAGACGGTGTAAAATCCATGCATATTCAAACACCTGCTGAAGATACTGAGTTTGATATTTATTGCTCCGTAGTAGGACACAGACAAGCTGGTATGATAGCTACACTAATTGTTGGCGAAGGAAATTCAGAAGACGAATCATTCTTACCCGGATTTGGATTCTTAGGGTTATTCCTTGCTATGAGTTCTTTGGTTATGATTTACAAACGAAAAAATAACTAAATTAAAATAATAAACAATGTAAATTTAGATGATTATAATCTTTAAGTTTTCAAGAAGTACAATCATTACTAATTAGTATTAAAATCGATTACTAGGTTTCAATTAGAACTGACCAATAGTTTTTGAATTAACATTCTATTAAGATAATTGTGACTTCACTAATTGAAATCAAATCCAAGAGACTGATTTCTATTTTATTAATTACTTTATTCGATTTGGGAAACATATTTCTAATCCTAAAATTAAAAGTTGAATCGTCCGATTTGGCAGTAAGGGGATATAAATTTACATTCAGTGATGATCTAAGTCTAAACGGCTTAACTATTTTTTATCTTATCGCAGCACCACTTGCTTTCTCATATATTGGAATAATAAATAATACTTCACGACCTGATCTTGTTCAAATCTTGGGTCCAAAATCCTTGAGAAATGCAGTCGATGTTGCTTTTACAACAGGTGAGTTTAAGCAATATGACAAAACACCTGATAACCTTCAATTATATTTCAGCCATCTAGCTAAAGGTGAACCATCAGGAACAGTAGAGAATTTATCACTGTTATATGCAATAGGTACTTTGGTTCAACAATTAATTGAGGAATCTGGAATTAAATCAATCAAGAAGGTATTCATGAGTGATAGAAATATCCCAAATGCCTTCACTTTACGCGTATTACCAATTCCGTTTATAGGTCAAGATTGGATTATAATAAATAAAAATCTAGTTGAAATACTAAAACCCCAGGAAGTTAAAGCAGTTATTGCACATGAAGTCGGTCATGCTGCTAGATATGATTCTTGGCTTAATACATTCATATCTGTTCCAAAATGGATAATTATCTTTGGTTGGTCTATCGTCTTCTATAGAATGTCCTTTATAATATTTAATGAGGGATTAGCTGGTTTCTCGATATTTAGATTGTTCGCTGTTTTCATATTCTTCGTATTTATTAGATTATCACTAAATATTGTACAATATCTAACGGATGCATTTAGGAGAAATTCAGAGCTCCTTGCGGATATATATGCTGCTGAACTTATGGGTGACGGCGTGATTTTAATAAATGCTCTGATTAAGATTGCTCGAAGAGCCGAAGTAGTGAGTTCAATCCATAATGACCTGAAATGGCTCACAGAACAAACCGATCAAATTCATCCAAATATGCATTTGAGGAATATAATAAATAATATCCCTTCAACTGAAATCGCAACTGAACATGTGAGGAAAGATGTTATCGAAAATTATGTTTCATACAAACTTCGTGATACTTTGCGCGGATTACAAATCTCTATTGCCGAATCTGATCTTAATATTATGATTGAGCAAGCTTGTACAAATCTCAACAATATACTAATTAATCAGGAATCGGTTAAATCTCAGGAAACTCCTTTCTCGATATTAGATTGGAAGGACGTTGATCTGGATCAAAGTGAATACCTTGAGAAAAATGAAATCAATTTGTTAGTAGATAAATTAAAACAAACTAAGTTAGTGAAATATGATCCTGATACAGTTGCGAATATGGGTATGGTGCTTGAATCGCCCAGTCACCCTCATATAAATAACAGAATTATTTTACTACACGAAATAATGGTTTCAAAAGAATTGAGTAATAAAGAGAACTTAGAAATATAAACTGTTGCTCAAGACAAAGATATTTGGACATCGGGGCTATCCCTCAGCCAAAATTGTAGAAAATACAATACATGCTTTTAAGTCAGCGTTCGATTTGGGGTGTGATGGCATTGAATTGGATGTTCACTATTCCCAAGATAAAGAATGGATTGTTTACCATGATTCTAAATTGGCAGGTCTATTCATCAAGAATACTAGTTCAACTGTACTAATTGATAAAGCGCGTAAAATAGGTTTTGAACTCCCGACTTTGACTCAGGTCTTGGACAAATTTCCAGATAAATTAATTAATATTGAATTGAAACCTGATTCGTTTCGCACAGGGAAGTTACTTGGAAAATTTTTAGAAGATAGGTGTGTGTTGGAGAATCACTACGTTACATCATTTAAAGCCAAATCATTGACCGGTGTTCGAAAATCATCAGATAAAATCAGACTTGGATGGATTACGCCTTTTATTAAAACAAAAACATGGAAATATTTGCATCAAAGAATCAATCTTTACACAATCAACCCACTACATTATATTCTTAGTAAACAAAAAATACTTGAGATTTCGAAACGAAAAATCAAGATTCAACCCTGGACAGTTAATCGTGTTGGATCGATTCAAAAGTTCCTAAAATACAATGTTGATGCTATCATTACTGACAAACCAGATCTAGCTTTGAAGGAAAGAGAGAATTTATTAAAATAATATCATTAATTTTCAGTAATTTTTGAAATTTACATAACAAGTGGCGTACATTAAAAAAATCATCAAAGAAATCATGGAGTGGTAGAATGAACAAGGTAGTCAAAAATATTCTAGTGTATCTAATTTTAATTCTTTTATCGCTTTCATTTGGTATATTTTTATCATTTAAGAGTACGAATGATTATTTTGTTTCTGAACTTAGTTTTGATGAATTAACCAATGATGTGCGCGTATATAGGGATAAATATGGAGTTCCAACTATAATTGCAGACAATCAAGATGATTTGTTCTTTGCTCAAGGTTACGAGTATGCTAGAGACCGACTTTGGCAAGCAGAATTTTATCGCTCTATAGCTCATGGAGAATTATCTCGCCTATTTGGTCCTGATCTGTTAGATTCAGATAAATTCTTGAGAACTTTAAAACTAAGAGAATCGGCTGATCTCGAGTACGCTCAAACTAGTGAGAGAACGAAAAGAATTGTCGATAGCTATATCGCAGGTCTAAACAAGTATATGGAACTTCACGCAAGTAATTTACCTCTGGAATTCGAGTTATTGGATCTGGGGCGGGTAGTTGGCGGAGATTTCACTTCACTGAAGCCAAAAAAATGGGAACCCCAAGATGTGTTTGCTTTGCAAGGGGTGATGGCATTTGATTTATCATATGATGCAGCTAAAAGAGAACTGCTTAGACAAGATTTATTATTGAATCTGGGTGCAGAAAGAGCAATTGATCTTATTCCCGTTCACAGTCCTGAGGGTGAGGCATATTTTCTTAACTCAAGCGTAAATCCACTAACAACCAAGTCAGGAGAATATTTACGGTCTTTTCCCCTCCTTGAAAGTTTAGCATTGGGAGTTGATGTTGGTTCTAATAGTTGGGTTGTGTCTGGAGATCTTACAGAAAGTGGGAACCCAATATTGTCAAATGATCCTCATTTAGGTCTGGCTACTCCTAGTATCTGGTGGCAAGTGCACCTATATTCAACTGATGGATCATTTCATGTTGAAGGATATTCTTTACCCGGTACCCCAGGTATTACAATTGGGCACAATGAATATGTAACTTGGGGATTAACCAATACTGGAACTGATTCGATAGATTTATTTTATTTCAATACAAGAACCGAATCTAATGGAAATGAACAGTACTTTCATGATAATCAATGGAAGGATTTTGATTTCAAAACTCATATGATTCCAGTCGCTGGAGAATCTGATGAAGAATTCACAATTAAATCGACTGTATATGGTCCTGTTCTTGACAAGGAATTATTCAATGTATCAGATAACAAAGTTTACTCACTACGCTGGACCTTGCATGAACCTAGCAATAATTCAAGATTGTTTGATGCAATTCTAGGTATTGATTTCGCGACAAATGCTGATGATATTATTCAAGCTACCAAATTCTGGTCTGTCCCTGGTCAAAATATAGTATATGCGACATTGGATGGAGATATTGGTTATCAATACACAGGATTTGCTCCAATTAGGAAAGTAGTTGGTAGTGGTGTCCTACCTCAAAATGGAAGTGATTCTGCATTTGGATGGGATGGATATGTACCTTTTTCTGAACATTATGGTGTCAAGAATCCATCTGAAGGTTATTTTGTGACGGCAAATGCAGAAATTGATGCGACTGATAATTTTTACATAACTGATCTTTATGCTACCGATCATCGAACGGATCGAATCAAACAATTTCTAAAACAAAATAAAGATTATACAGTTGACGATATGCTTCTCTTACAAAGTGATGTATTGAATCTTTATGCAATAGAAATAATAGATCCATTGCTAAATCATATTGATCAAAGTGTTGTACCTTCTGAATTGTCATCTGTGGCGGAATCAGCTTACTTGAAATTAGCCAAATGGGATCACTTAATGGATAAAGACTCTGTAGGGGCAACTATATTTGCTACGTTTCGAATTTATCTTGAGGAGTTCTCACTGAAAGATGAGATTGATACAATAACTGAATTACCATATCTCTATGAGAAATATGCAGTATATGCGAGATACTTGATGCCGAAGATTGCAGGTAATATATCCTCAACTTGGTTTGATGATGTTTCGACTGATGACACAATTGAAACAGGAGCTGAAATCGCTTCAAAAGCATTTGCAGCGAGTATCGAATTTCTCAGGGACAAGCTAGGAAAAGACGTATCCTCTTGGAAATGGGGTAGATTGCATAAAGTTATCTTTGAACATCCAATAGCAGATAATGCCCCCCTAATCAACTTTAACAATGGTAATACAGGAAATAGTGGCTCATCATTTACCGTCAAAGCAGCAGGTGGATCTCCCACTTGGACTGATGAAGGACCTGAATATACTCAAACCAATGGACAAAGTATGCGATTGATTGTGGAAGTGGAAAATACTTGGAGTAATGTATGGGGTATTGTTTCACCAGGGGAATCTGGACATTATGGGGACGATCACAATGATGATTCAGTTAGTGATTGGGTTAATACTGCTAACCATAAATGGGATTTCTCAATTGGAATGCAAAACGAGGCCACGTTTACATTTCGTAAAAAATAAATGGTGAAATCATGAAAATTGAAAGAGAAGTTACAGATGTACTACAAGTAACAATATCTGCATTTATCCTGTCATTAATTCTTGTATCTGATAATTCAGGATTCAAAAATAACGAGATAATATTTATTGGCTTAATTATGCTTGTACTTGGAACATTCACTCATATTATCTTAGTACAGCTAGAGATACTCAGTTTACAACTAAGTATCGTCTTTTCATATTTAGGTATCTTAAGTGCAATAATTACAGTAATTGGTTATTTTCAATATGACATGTTAGAAGCCTCAGGTTTTTGGGATGACATAGGTCTAACCTATTCAATTATATTCAATTTCTCAGTCATCGTATTAGTCATAGTCTCCTTTTTTGTTCCTCAGACAAAACGAGCAATTGCGTTGTAATAAATACAAGAAAAAATATATGATTCCTCCAGTTACACTATGAAATGTAGATAAATTGAGATTTTGTCATAATTTTATGAAATACATCCTAAGTATAGATCAGGGGACAAGTAGCACTCGTTCTATAATATTTGATGAAAACGCAAATGTGATTGCTTCAGCTCAAAAAGAGCATAATCAAATATTCCCTCAAGAAGCTTGGGTTGAACATGATCCTTTAGAAATAATGAATTCAGTCAAATATACAATGTCCAAGGCGATAGAATCAGCCAAAATTAGTTGGGAAGAAATTCAATCTATTGGAATCGCAAATCAAAGGGAAACAATTGTAGCTTGGGATAAATCTTCAGGTTTACCATTATATAATGCAATTGTATGGCAATGTAGACGTACTGCAAATATCGTTGATGAATTGAAGAGAGATAATTACCAGGAATTATTCCAGCATAAAACAGGATTAGTACTTGATGCTTATTTTTCTGGTACAAAAATGAAATGGTTACTTGAAAATTCTGATAAGATCAAAATGGCAGCAAAAGATGATAGACTGGCCTTTGGAACTATAGATTCCTGGATAATTAATCAATTAACAGGTGAACATAGTACAGATGATTCAAATGCCTCCAGAACCATGGTTTACAATATCAATAACGGTTTGTGGGATACCGAATTATGTGAAATTCTTAAAATTCCGATGTCAAGTTTACCCAGAATCGTTGAAAATGCATCAAATGAGCCCTTTGGTTTCTATAAGCATCAAAAACAGGTAATTCCCATCCGCGGCGTATTGGGTGATCAACAATCTGCACTATTTGGTCAAGCAGGATTTGATCAAGGACAAATAAAATCTACCTATGGTACAGGAAATTTCATCTTACTCAACACAGGGTCAAATATAACTCGCTCAAATGAGGGGTTACTCTCAACAGTTAGCTGGAAATTGAATAGAAAAACCTGTTATTCATTAGAAGGAAGTGTATTTGTGACTGGTGGCGCATTTCAATGGTTGCGTGATGGACTACAAATCATATCTTCTTATGAGGAAATCGATCAAATTGCTGAAACCGAAAAAGATTCAGGAGGTGTAGTTTTTGTCCCAGCACTTGTAGGGCTCGGTGCCCCGCATTGGGATAGCTATGCTCGGGGGTTGATAATTGGAATCACCATAGGTACGACAAAAGGCCATATTGTTAACGCTACTTTAGATAGTATTGCATTTCAAACCCAAGAAATTATCGATTTGATGTCGACTGAAGCAGGATTGAATATTGAAAATTTAAGAGTAGATGGAGGAATAACAAAATCGAAATTCCTTCTTCAAAGACAGTCTGATATTAGCCAATTGGTAGTTGAGAAACCCAATAATATTGAAACAACTGCATTAGGTGTGGCGATGATGGCTGGTATGAATGATATATGGGATGATTTCGATCAATTACGAAATCTTAATCCTACCAAAGAGACTTATAAACCCAAAATGGCACCATCTATTATAGAACGTAATACTGAGCAATGGAATAAAGCGGTTGCCCGTTCTAAAAATTGGGTCTAACTAAAGATGGTCTTCTTCTTCTTCTTCATCATCTTTTTTACTGAGATTTGCTATAGGCATGAAAAATTTGTTAACATCATTGGTTAATCTTCTCAATGCTGAAAGAAATTCATCATAATCCAAACTCTTTGAAGGTAATTCAGTCAATGCATAAACAGATCCATCAGGTGCTAGACCGAATTTGGTTAGTGTAGTGGAATAATTTATTTCTAATAATTTTTTACATACATTCGATTCGTTATTTGTAATTGGAGGTAGAAATAATGCGGAGAAGTATATCCAGTGACTTTCTTCAGAGAATTTTATTGTGATCCTCATTTCTTTTATGTCAAGTTGAGCAATCAAGGTAATTGTAACTTGGCCCTCTTTATCATCAACACTTTCAGGTGGCCATTCGAATTCATCAAGGTATCCTAATACCTTGGACAACATTTCGCTTCTTTCTTCAGTCAATATGTCCCATTTTAATGTAAGGTCAACTACCTTTATATCTTACGGCTATCCTTGAATAATTTTTGTAATCCCATGAAATCTTTTTAAATTACGATCAAATCTAATTTTTCAGAGATTTAATTTATCATATTCATTGCGAAAATTCATTGTGTCATGATTAAGAATTATAAGTAAAACTCATCAGATAAATTATACTTCCATGGCATTAGAGTTATCTGATAATGAAAGAATTGAGAGTTTACTGTCTCAATCTCGAAGTTTCTTTGTAATTGATTCATCTGGAATACTCCAGCACTATGAGAATTTTCTCTCAGAGACACAAGAATCAGATCTTTACGCCGGTTTATTTACCGCCGTAAATGTTTATGCAAAGGAATTAAAAGCAGGTGCAATTCAAACTGCAACTTTGGAGGAACACAAATTTGTTTTCTCAGAAGACAAAAACAGCGGTTATCTTATTGTAATGGATGTGAATAATCAAATGAGTGATGATCAAGGGACATGGCTCATAAATCAGATTATGCGACGATTCCGAGATATTGAAGCACTAAAAGCTGATGACATCAAAGGACAACTTTCATTAGAAACTTTATTTTCAGAACGGGGTAAAACAATTGATTGGGGTACTATCCAAGCCATAAGAGAAAGTGCATTGAAATCTGCAAAAGCAACTTCAGATCAGATAGAAACATTGAATCTTTCCAAAGTTAACGTTAAAAACAAGTTTTGGGTAAGAATTAGGAAGATGATTGGAACTATGATCGAACATCAAAAATCCTTAGCAGGTTCATTAGTTTTGATAAAGAATGATGGGTGGATAAATAAGTTATATTCCGGACGAGGTGGATTTGAGCGTCTTGGTGATTTATATAATTATTTGCAAACCAAATTTGATGAAGGTACAGTTGGTCTTGAGGTAGAAACTGAAATGATTCAGATTGGGGATCTGTATTGTTCAATTTTCACTATATTTCATGCTGAAGGTGGTCTATTAGCGATTTCCTCAAAGAATGGTTCTACGATTAGTCGTCTAATTACACAGATAGAACGATTAGTAAGTTCAATAGAACGACTAGGAAATGAGCTTTGAATAATACTGATTTTGCTTGGTACAAATGAATAAAATACCAAATATTCGATACTATTAATATCAAAAATTATTCTAAGAAAGTAATTTTTTGTATTAGGAAAATAATCATATATTGATGACAGAAGAAAATTCCTCCCACAATCCATATGACAACACAGATCCTAAGATCTGCATTTGGAAGCCTACATTGAAAAAAATTGGAGGAACGGAACCTCAGGAACTGAAATTTCCTTGCCGTTTTCCAGATGTAAAGAAAACTCCGGAAATATGTAATCCGTGTCTCATGGGTGATGTATTTGCCATGCAGTACGCACAAACTCAAGAGATGAAAAAACAAAAGAAACTAATGAAGGAACAGCAAAACATCGGAGACGAGGTTATGTCATATCTGAGGAATATGACCTCTGATGATGATACTTTGGATGATTTTAAATAATATTTGGTGATTGAAGTATCTTTTTTGTGTCCACTTTGCTCAGATGACTTAGTTGTTTCAAAAGCTAAAACCTTAATTGATTTTACTTGTCAAGGATGTGGTTTTAAATCCTCAGTGAGTGGCGATTTTGATGTAAACAAGGCATATGAGAGTATGTTGGACACACACAATAAGCAAAATCAATCATCTAAAAAAAGAACTCAATCATTTCCAACAAGAACAAAAAGACGCAGATACACCATCTCCAAATCAGAAAAATTAGAGGAAGATCAGATTATAAATCAAAATGCTAAAGAAGTAAAATCTCTTCTGAATGACATTTCTCTCCCGACTGTCTTATCAAAAATAATCAATGATCATACATATTTGCCGGTTTACATTAATCATTTTCCCAAAACTCTTCCAGAATCAGATAACGAGATGAATGAATTAGGATTAGACTCGCGTTTAGTAACAAAACTTGTTGACAAGGGAATTGAAAAATTATATAATTATCAGCAAGAAGCATTCAACATAATAAGAAATAATCACAACCTGATCATTACGGCTCCTACCGGATTGGGCAAAACTGAAGCATTTTTGCTCCCGATAATACAATCAATCTTAGATTATAGGAAACTGGATCCTGTAACAAGAACCATCTATGCCATGTTCATTTATCCAACCAAAGCCCTAGCTGCTGATCAATTTGAGAAAATCAATGATTATACAAAAGGATTAGGTGTTACCGTTGCGATATATGATGGCGATACACCCCAAGAAGCGAGAAAACAAATATACAAATCACCACCTGATATACTGATAACAAATCCTGATATGATTCACTATCATCTCATGAGGAATCTCTCAATTCAAGGTATGATTAAAACTCTTAAATTCATTGTACTGGATGAGATTCATCTCTGTGTAAGTTCCTACGGTACCAATATTATTTGGATTCTACGCAGACTGAGGAGATTTTCTCCTAAATTTATTTCAATAGGCGCAAGTGCAACGATCTCAAATGCCAAATCATTTGCTGAAACCTTATTTGATGGTCCTGTTCAACTGTTAAGTGTGGGGAATGCACGTAAATCTGATCTTTACCTCACAATGATTTATCCCAAAGAAAGATCAAATCTCTCGACCATGGCAAAAGCATCCACTTATTTCTTAGAAGAAGGATACAAGACTTTATTGTTTGGAAATGGTCATTTGAGTGCTGAAAGTATGAATTTAATTTTGAAGCAATATGGATATAAATCACAAATTCATAGAGCTGGTCTTCCAGTATCCCACCGTAAACGAGTTGAGAATTCATTCAGATCTGGCAAATTAGATGCATTAGTCTCAACACCTACCCTTGAGCTTGGAATTGATATTGGGAGTCTTGATAGTGTAGTTTCTATGCTAACAAGTGTTACTAGTTTTGTGCAAAGGATAGGAAGAGCAGGACGCCAAGGTCAACAGAGTTATGCAACTCTTGTACTTCGAGGGGATGATCCAATTTCAGCTTACTATGCCAGGAATCCTGAAGATTACTTATCTGCTATGGAGCCCGCTTTTGTAGAACCTAACAATTCTTTAGTATCATATTATCAGATTTTGGCAATGTTATTGGATAAACCACTAACACCCAATGAAATTCAATTCTATGACAAATATCTATCAAAATTGCTGGAGGAAGAGCTTATTATTAAAACCAATTATGGGGTTGGAGTAAGAAGCAGAGACCAAGTTCAAGAGAAATTACAGAATTATTCTATCAGGGGCATAGGAAATAATGTATCAATCCTTCATGAAGATAAAATTATTGGTGAACGAGTGTTACCAATTGGTTTGTCTGAATTACATCCTGGGGCAATATATTTACACGGTGGGAATTCGTATTACGTCGATACATATAACTCGCAATTACATACATCAAAAGTTCGTGCAGTACCTAATAAAAATATCAGAACCAAAGCACTACGTAAAATTTGGCCAAGGATCGAATCAATAGAATTTGAAAAAGAAATTGAAGGTTTAAGTGCTTCATATTGCAAATTGAATCTAACTGAGACAGTTGATGGATATTTAACCAAGGACATATTCACAAATAGATTAATTGGATCTCATTTACTTGAAGAACCAATTTCATATCAATTCGATACAATGGGCTTTATACTTTCCATGCCAAAACCATACAAAGAAATCAGTCACATGAACGCGACTGAAAGAAGTGAATATCTTATGGGAAGCTTCCACGCTGTTGAACACATATTAATAGAATCAGGAAATTCATTGACTGGTGGTGGAGCAAATCAAATTGGAGGAATCTCTATGGCAGATACCGGACATATATTTGTTTATGATGGGACGGAAGGTGGTTCAGGGCTCTCCAATCTTTTGTTTGATTCACTTGGTAAGGGGTTTGCTAGATCGTTAAAGATTCTTGAAGATTGCCCATGTAAAAGAGAAGATGGTTGCCCTCGTTGTACATACTCTTACTATTGTGGTAATAACAATCAACCATTAAATCGTCTAGGTGCAATTGAAACTTTAAAATTGGTCGGCAAAGAATCGACCGAATTAGATTTTAATTTTGATGGTGTAGAGACTTTTGTTATTGATCCCGTTGAGCTACCATTTGTTCCAAAACTACAAAATTATGATTTATTCTAATAAATACTGTAGTCAGTAGTCACTGAAATATTTAACAAATTCTGCCATTCCCTTTGAATTTACAATAATTTACCTCCTTAAGAAATAACACAATTAGAATTCAGATCTTTAAATAACGAAGTTTCTATGTATATTGTTTATCAACTTCAGCTACCTAGATGATTAGTTTGGGATGTAAAAATATTTTTGAAGTGATAAATTATCAT
>JAAFKL010000122.1 GCA_021399405.1 Candidatus Heimdallarchaeota archaeon
TCTCCCCAAGGAAGAAATGACAGGTGGATGCTTACCTAGTCCTCTTACACCTTTAGCTACTAAAGGTAGTAAGTGTAATGTACAATCTTTCAATTGTCTCAATAATGAATATTCGATATCGTATTTAAACAACTGAAAATGAATTTGCAAAATTATATAAAATTTCAACCATGTAGTAGTTAATTGGAGAGAGATTTCTCAAACTATTAAAGTTAAAATCAATATGTAGGCATAGGACATGTCAAAAAAAAGTTACAAAATTGCAGTAATTCCCGGAGACGGCATTGGACGTGAAGTAGTTCCGGCCACATTAAACGTTTTAGAGCAGATTAGCTCAAATTATTCAATAGATTTTGAATTTATAAATATCGATGGTGGTGGACAATACTATTTAGAAACTGGTAAGGAATGGGATGACGGCAGTTTTGAGATATGTCGGGATGAAGTTGATGCAATTTTGTTAGGAGCAGTTGGTTGGCCTGGTGCTGATTTACCCGATGGTAATATTGCTGGAGCAGGAATTGTATTTGGGTTAAGATTTGGATTGGATCTTTATGCTAACGTTCGACCTACCAAACTGTACCCTGGTGTTATGCATAAGATTCATGGTGAAATCAAGCAGGTATGGCAACCAGGTAAAGTTGATCTAGTCACTGTGCGTGAAAATACTGAAGGGCTTTACGCACCAATAAGAGGTAGTCTAAGGCGAGGTGGATTGGAAGAAGTAGCAATTGATACCAAAATTACTACTTACAAAGGTTCAAAACGCATCATGGAATATGCCTTTAAATTAGCAAATAAAAGGAAAGGGGCACCTAAAGATGGAAAAAAGAGATTGACATGTGTTGACAAAGCAAATGTATTACAAGGATCAAGACTCTTTAGATCGGTATATAATGAAGTATCAGTAGACTATCCTGATGTGGAAAAGGATTATGCGTATATAGATGCTTACTTACAATGGTTAGTTAGAGATCCAGATTATTTTGATGTAGTCGTAGCAGGAAACATGTTTGGAGATATTTCTTCGGATTTAGCTGCAGTTATGGGAGGTTCATTAGGGATGGCTCCATCAGGCAATATTGGGGATAAACATGCCTTGTTTGAACCTATTCATGGGTCTGCACCGAAACATTTTGGGAAAAACAAAGCAAATCCTATTGCAACAGTTGCTTCAGCAGCAATGATGTTAGAGTATCTTGGTGAAAAACACAACGATCAAAAATTAATTGAAGGAAAAAATTCTGTAGAGAAATCAATTCAACAAATCATTTTAGACAACAAAGTGCTCACCTATGATTTAGGTGGTATAGCAAGTTGTTCTGATGTTGGAAATGAACTAGTTCGTATTTTGTCATAGTTTCTTTGGAGCTAAATTATATATAAATGCAAGAAAAGATAAAGAAAAACGTTCTTGAAATGGTTTTGGTGATAAATAATTACATATATTTCATTGAAAACAAATCACTATGACTTCCGAAAAAATAAAAGGAGTATTGGAAACAGGTGTGTGTCCAACATGCAAATCTGAAGTCGTTGCTGGTGAGGGAATGAAAGAATATTATTGTACTGAAAACAAATCCCATTTCCATTTGGAAGTTAAATTCCATGGAGGTTTAAGCATATCTGCTAAGCTCAACGGTGTAGATATTTCTTCTGAAGATTTGCAGGGCGTAGAATGGTAAGTATCACTTAGAGGGTAACGACTTAATAGATTCTTGATAATATTTCAATTATGATCTTATAATAATGACTATGAAATCGAGCTCGAAATAAAGATTAATTAACATTTTAAATTTTGATCTCTTGAGCTAATAACCAATGGAACCATTAACATTTATTCTTCTTATAGTACTGGGATTTTTCTATGCCATTTTGGCTTCAATGATTGGAATCGGGGGTGGATTACTGTATGTCCCCACCTTAGATTTTGGTTTTGGATTAGAAACGATTGATGCTACATTTGTGAGTTCATTTGTTATTGTCTTTACCAGTACTTCTGGCTTTCTAAGTTACCGATCGCAAAATCGGATCGATATGAAGACTGCAAGGATATATCTTATGTATGCAGTTCCTGGTGTTTTAATCAGTTCTTCTTTCGCTGATGATGTACCGCGAGAAATTCTCAGACAGCTTTTTGGAATACTAGTAGTAGTTGCGGGTATACGTGGAATTCTGAAAGCTCGGAAAATGGATTCCAAGAACAATAATAACTTAATTACCGAAGAGGGTCCTGGAATTGAATCTCGTCAATTGGTTGACTCCGATGGTAATACCCATGAATATCTTGTAGATGTCGGAAAAGGTAAGTATTTAGCATTCTTAGGCGGATTTGTTGCAGGTTTACTTGGAATTGGTGGAGGATTGGTTTATGTCCCATTATTAACTTCAATAAGTGGTTTACCAATCCATATCGGTGCGGCAACATCTACTTCAATGATTGTTGTTGTTTCAATTATAGCAGTATTTATTAGAACAGGAGCTAGAATCGGTGATGGTACATTCGATTTTGAATTATGGCTTAATTATGGTATTCCATTAATCATAGGTAGTGTAATTGGAGCGAGATATGGATCAACCAAGGTTAAGAAGCTTGATTCGAAATTTGTCCTCATGTTGTTTTGGTCTGTAGCATGTGTTGCAGGTTTGAGAATGTTAATTACTCCGTTTATCTAATTATTAAGAAACTATAATTGGATTACCTAAAACTTTGATTTCCATCCCATTTTCACTTAGTTCCTGCCAATTTAGAATTCTCCTTCCGTCAACAATAATTTTAGATTTCATATTTGCAAAATCTGCATGACCCAATGAAACAAATTCTTTCCATTCTGTAACTAATATTGCTGCATCTGAATCTTGTAAGACTTCTGATAAGGAATTACAAAATTCGGTTCCTAAAGGCATGGCAGCTCTGGCAGTTTCCTTTGCTATAGGGTCATAACCAGCGACTTTAGCACCCTTGCGAATAAGCTCTTCTGCAATTATTACTGAAGGCGCTTCTCTCATATCATCAGTTTCTGGTTTAAACGCGAGTCCGAGTAATGCAATTTTCTTATTTTTTACATCAATCATTTGCTCTAATAATTCGACCGCTCTAAGAGGTTGAAGTTTGTTTACTAGAATTGATGTATCAAGGGTCTTTGCATTAATACCTAGGGACTTCGCAGTAGCAGCTAAAGCCTTGACATCCTTTGGAAAACATGATCCTCCAAAACCAACACCAGGTCGTAAAAATTTAGGAGATATCCTCTGATCTGCACCAATTCCTTCTGCAACAGCGTTTACATCTACACCCATTTTTTCAGACATATTTGCTATCTCATTTATAAATGATATTTTTATTGCTAAAAATGAATTTGTAGCATATTTGATCATCTCTGCCGTAGAAGGATTGACTTTTTGAATTGGACAGGTGAATGATTTGTATATATCAGCAATCATATTGTAAGATCTATCATCAATCGCACCGATGACAATGTGGTCAGGATTCCTAAAATCTTTGATTGCAAGACCTTCCTTTAGGAATTCAGGATTCATTCCTAACCCAAAATCGACTCCTGCGGTTTTCCCACTATGTTCCTCAAGCAGTCCTTTAACGAAATTAGTTGTGGTTCCAGGAACAACAGTACTCTTAACGACTATTGTTTTGTATTCATTCGAATCCTTTAGCACTTGTGCGACCGATTTAGTTGCACTTTCAATATATTTCAAATCAATCGATCCATCATCTCTGCTTGGAGTCCCCGTACAAATAAAAATAACATCAGAACTATTCACAACTTCATGGATATCTAAAGTTGCTCGTATTAGATTTTTCTTCAATAAACTATTAAGAAGTTCTTCTAACCCATTTTCGAAAATCGGGGGAATTCCGTTATTAATCATGTTAACCTTTTCTTCGATAACATCTCCACAAATTACATTAAAACCGAGTTCGCCAAAACAACATCCGCTAACTAGTCCAACATAACCTGTACCGATAATACCGATTTGTATTGGTTTATCCACGGATGATATTTACCGTTACAGACTATAAATATCTCCAAATAACACAAATCAATCAATAAAATGAAATAAAATTATTGTATAATATCATCCCTTGCCAAGAGAAATATGATAATTAAATATTTCACACGTACGTTGTCGAAATTTGTTTTAATGATATTGACGAATACCATAATGTGGTATCCTTTGATCCATTTACAGATGATCCAATATTTGACCAAGAGTATCCTGCGAGTCAAGCAACCTTTCCGATTGATTCTCATGGATCTAATTTGAATGCCATTTTAGAAATTGCACAAGGAAAAGGCCCTCACCCTACAATTATCCTACTACATGGATTCCCAGGTAATGAGAAAAATTTTGATCTTGCTCACATTTTCCGCCGAGCGGGCTATAATGTATTAATTTTCTACTACCGCGGTTCGTGGGGAAGTGGAGGTAACTATTGTTTTCAAAATTGTATAGATGATGTTGTTTCTGTATTAAATCACATTAGAGAGCCTACAACAGCTATCACTCATAGGATTGATACAAAAAATATCATATTAATCGGTCATAGCTGGGGTGGATTTGTCGCTCTATTTGCAGGTGTAATTGATCCTCGTATTACCAAAATTGCGTCAATATCTGGGTTTAACATTGGGAAATTCGGTAAGTGGTTAGAGAAAAACAAAGATCCAGATACAGAGCTTTATGAATTGTTTGATAATTTAGGGGGATTACAAGGCACTTCGGGAAAACTTCTATTAAATGAAATACATACAAAGCATGGGTTATGGGATTTAGAAGATTTGGCTGAAAAAATCACTAAAAAAGATGTTTGTCTAACAGGAGCTGTGAATGATGAAGTCCTGCCGATGAAATTTCACCATACACCATTGGTAAATTCGATAACAGAAATTTCAAAGCATAATTTAACTACTAAAACCTTTAGCACCAGCCATTCTTATTCAGATAATAGACTCGCATTAGCGAAATTCTTACTAAAATGGCTTAATGAGTATAAATTCATGAAATGATAAATTTTATTCATGGTATTATAATAACCTAGAAATTGAGGATGTAATTTGTAATCATGATTATATGGAGTATTTGAATTTAGAAAATGTTTCAACAAAAATTAATGATAAAGCTATCTTAAAAAATATATCATGTAATTTCCCTAAATCGAAAATTTCAGTAATTATCGGTAGAAGCGGTGCAGGCAAAAGTACTCTTCTCAAAGCTATAAGTAGATTTTGGGATTATACTGGCTCGATTCTATATAATAATCAAGAATTAAGAGGAATCCCTGCTGACAAATTAAGAAAAGATCTAGCGTATGTGGGTCAAGTCCCAGTTGCTTTTCGAGGGTCAGTATTAGATAATATGATATTTTCAAGAAAATATCATAAAATGGATATTGATAGAAAGATATTAGAGAATTTTATTGCTATGGTTGGATTAGATCCAAGCATTATGAATCAAAAAGCTAAATCGTTATCTGTTGGTCAAACACAACGACTTCACCTTGCGAGGACCCTTTCTAATAATCCATCTACTCTATTATTAGATGAACCTGCTTCGGCATTGGATGTAATTTCTAAAAATAAATTTGAGGAAATGATTGTCAAATTAAAATCTGCAAATCCAGAATTGACGATAATTATAGTGACTCATGATCTCAATCAAGCAAGAAATATTGCAGACTATTTGATTTTAATTGAGGAGGGAAAGTTACTTCTGGAAGAAGAAGCCGATTTATTTTTCTCAAAAAGCCTGATAGGAGAAGTTAAGGACAAGGATAGTGATATGCTTGAAAAATTAATAAATAAATTAACGGGAGATGTGAACTGAATGGGATTATTGCCTGATTTAACGGACTCAGAATTGTCATTGATGATTTATCAGATAATAACCTCTCTATTCTTGATTGGGATAATAATTGGAGTCTCAATTATAAAACGACTGAAACTGGAAAAAAGAATTATAACAGCGGCTATAAGAGGATTTATTCAATTAATAATCCTAGCATCAATTTTATCCTATATATTTTCAGTATCTTTTATTATCTTTCAATTTTTAATACTCGGGGTAATGATATTATTTGGTGCCCAAACTGCATCTAAGCGATTAGGTAAGATTAACAATGTTTTCAAAGTAGAATTGATATCTCTTGCATTTGCTGTATATTCAATAATGATCATAATCACTGTTTTGAAGGCAATTTCGATTAAGGATCCAGAAATATGGATACCAATTGGTGGAATGGCTACAGGTAATGCCATGAATATATCGTACCTAACTATTAATCGGATCAAAAATGAAATTGAAAACCGAAAGGATGAAGTTGAAACAGCTCTGAGTTTAGGATTAACACCTAATGCAGTTCTTGAGGAATTAAATATTATTTCAAACAGTATGCGAATGGGAGTAACACCTAATATGAATAACCTTAGGACATTGGGTTTAGTTTTCATCCCCGGTTTGATGACTGGCTTATTAATTGGTGGAATAAATCCATATGTTGCAGCGGTGTATCAAGTTATGATCTTCTTTGTCATAATCTCAACCGGACTAATCGCAGCTTTTATCGCTTCAACACTAATAATTCGTGAAATGTTCAATAAAGATACACAAAGTTTGGTTTGATCTTGATATTCCCTTTGTTAAATAAATTTAGTGAATACAATTGATAAATAATAAAATCCAATCTTACTTGCAATAGAGGACATCAACAAGACCCTCGAAACAAAAATATAAGAATTTGAATGAAATGAGAAATCTGGAATGAGTAAAATTAATTTAAAACATCATCTTTCGGGTGTAACGGATTACTTTTCACCAAAAGTGATTGATGAAGTCAATGATGTATTCATCAAAGTAGCCAAAATCAAGGGTGATAAGGTTCCATGGCATAACCATGAGAATGACGATGAGTTATTCTATGTTATTGAAGGTAAATTGCTTCTTGAAATTGAGAACGAAGATAGTATTTTAATGATCCCAGGTGATCTTTTCGTAGTGAAAAAAGGGTTGAATCATAGAGTTTCTTCAACGGAGGAATGTCATATTATGCTAATTGAGAACAAATCCACGGAACACACAGGAAAAGTACAATCTGAGATAACAAAATCAGTTGAAGAACAACTCTAAATCAGTTAAGAGCAATTAAGATTGATGCCTTAAACATTTATTTGATATAATCTATTTTTCTTCAGAATAAGTCTCTATCCAGGCACTCACAATTAGTGGAAGAGCAATTGTTGCATCACAATATACTGTGACTTTTGGTGCTTCCCATGTTATCTTTCCCCATGAAACAGCCTCCTCAAGTGTTGCTCCAGATAATCCACCAGTTTCAATTCGATCCATTGTAATTGCTACGCCATATTGATAATCCTTTGAACTCATTAGGGAAGATTGGAGCATGTAATTTTTGGGCACACCACCACCAATGATGAAAGCACATGCTTTATCAGTCTCTGCATAGAAATCTTGAATTGAAGTCAAATCTTTCATCTCATCGAAAATTATTTTGTGAAATTGAGATTTCAACCAAATTTGTAATCCAAGAACAGAGTCAGCAATCACCGGAACATAAATTGGAATATTATTGTCAGCAGCAATTCTAACAATACTATCAAGATCATCAATTTTTGGACCCAACCATTTCATGAATTCTGAGCTAGATGTATGCAGAATCCCATCTTCATTCTTTTCATCATAATATTCCATCACTAGTTTTTGCATTTTATCCTCTAATGTCGGAAAGCCCTCTGCATCAACAAATGAATCGTATACTCTGTCAATGCCTTTGTCCCTCAATTCAAGGTCATTTTTGTACGGAACATTTTTCATATGTGGATGACCAAAAGCTTCAATCAAGTCATGTGTAATATTCGCACCGGTTGTAACAAACATTTCAATAAGGCCATTTTTCATAGCATCACCAATTACTTTTCGCATCCCTCCTGGTACCATTGCACCTGCCATGGATACAAAAATTTTTGCACCTTCTGATTTTGCCTGTTTGAGTATGTCAAATGCCTTCCCAAGGGAACCCCCACCAAATACGCCCATTTTTGAAAATTCGGTTAAAATTTTCAGGGGTGAGGTTGCTCCAAATGGATCGAAATGATGAAGTGGGTTTGATTTATGATTATGGGGCATTTCAAATTAACATCTGATTGTCAATTTTTAATATCGTGTATTCAAACATAATCACTGAGTTGAGTTTCTCAAAAAATATGGGAACTGGCGTGTTTATCTAACTTGGAATTAGTTTCTCAGCATTTTTGAATAATATTTTTTCAAGAGTTTCATCGGGTAAAGGTAGATCTGCAATACTCTCGGCATTTTTCCTTGAGCTTTGAACACCAGGACTGGGGTAATCCGAACCGAAAATGCATTTATGTGCAAATCTCTCAAATCGTGGAAAGTAGGTTCCAATTAATTGAGGAGGAATCCCAGATATATCCATGTAGAGTTCTTGATTTCTGAATTTTGCCATTAAATATTCTGCTTCCCGTGTCCAAAGAGGTCTTCCCCCATGAGCCATTACCACTATCATTTGAGGAAAATCAATTAAAATATCTTCCAACATCATGGGATCACCGTATTTTGACCTCGCACCAGGAAAAATCGATGTTCCTGTGTGGAATATCGCTGGAACTTGTAAATCTTCGATAACCGAATATAATTTTCTTTGTGAATCTAATCCATCGAGATAAGCATTTGGTTTAATCAATTGATGTGGGCCATGAACTTTTACCCCTTTAATCATGCCTGATTCTACATAATTTCTCAATAGTTCGGCTGCATCTTCATGTAATGCAGGATTTACACTCCCTATTGGGATCAAACGATTATTAGTACCTGAACAGAAATTTGATACCCATTCATTGGTCTCAATTGTGTAACCCATAACATCTGGACTCTCATAGTTTATAATCCAAGCTTTTTTACAATTAAGAGCGTCAAGAAATCCAATTACAGGACCATTATCCCCCGGATTTTCAAAGAAGTTAGTCAATGTTGGGATCTCTGACAAAATCATGTCTTTGATAATTTTTTTTGTCATCTTTGGACTGTGGAAATGAAGATGACAATCAATATATTCTTTTAATTCCATTGTCTAACATCCGAA
>JAAFKL010000123.1 GCA_021399405.1 Candidatus Heimdallarchaeota archaeon
GTGGTACTTACCATTATTCTACATATGAATTTTGATGATTCTTACTTAATAATCTTTGTATTATTCATATTCGTGGATTTTGAATGAATTTAATAAATTGATCCTATGTGTATCTAACCTATAAAGTCTTAATCTTCTTTATTTCCTCAGTTAATTTTGGCATAACATCAAATAAATCACCAACCAGACCATAATCAGCTATTTTGAATATAGGGGCTTCCTCATCTTTGTTTATTGCAACAATTATTTCTGAGGTACTCATACCAGCTAAATGTTGGATGGCACCAGATATCCCAACAGCAATGTACACTTTTGGAGAAACAAATTTACCTGTTTGACCGACTTGATCTGAATGAGCTCTCCAACCCGCATCAACGACTGCTCGTGATGCGCCCACTGCTGCACCTAATTGTTCAGCAAGTGACTCGATTAAATGGAAATTATCTGGATCCCCTACACCTCTACCTCCAGAAACAATAATATCAGCTTCTGTGAGTTCAACTCTACCTGTTGAGGCAGCTAAAACCTCTGCAAGTTTCATCATGTTATCTGAATCGACCATTTCTGAGGATATGCCCTCGCTAGTTGCTTGACCTCCAACTTCAGGAGGAACGTCAAAAATTGACGGTCTTACCGTAATAACAAGTTTCCCACTCGTTTTAACTGTTGCCTGGACCTTATTACCATGCAATGATCTCCTAAATGTAGTTGCATCATCAATTCCACTAATATCTGAAACCGGTGAAGCATTCAATTTTAGACAAACTCGAGGAGAAATCTCACGACCCCAAACTGTCGCAGGAATCACTACATATTCTGCATCTTTTGCTGCATTAGCAATATATCTTGCGTAAAGAGCAGGATGATATAAATTGACTCCAGAGACAGATTTAACATTAGTAATTCCATAATTTCCTGCAGAAGCTACTAACTCATCGACAGAATCATCAATAATGATCCCAAATATTTCTTGTCCTGTATGTTCTGCTAGCTTCGTTGCTGCAGTGATCGATTCCATACCTGCTTTCATAATTCGGCCATTATAACTTTCCAAAAATACACCAATGCTCACTTAAATCACTTTCTCCTTATTTTGAAGACCATCAACTAGTTTGGTAACTAGGGTATCTGGATCTCCTGTAATCAATTCACCTGCTTCCTTCTTTGGTGGGAAGGCGACAACTGTAAGGGTCACGTTATTCGTAATTTCTGTACCGGCTGTATCTTTTATTTCTAAAGGTTTTTTCTTTGCCTTCATGATCATAGGCAATTTAGGATATCTAGGTTCATTTAGTCCTTTATCTGCAGTAATCAAAACTGGAAAAGATGATTCAAATTTTTCCTTTCTTCCTGATGCATCTCTTGTAGCAATTACATTTGATTCACTTACTTCAAGAGAAGAGACCTCCGTGATCACGGGTATACTCAATAATTCACCTAAAGCAGGACCAATAAAACTATCTGCCGTATCCGTTGCCATTTTACCGGTGAGAATGATATCGGCACCCAGTGGTTTCACAGTTTCTGCCAAAGCCTTCGCAATAGATACAGGATCAGAATTGGCTAATTCTGCACTGTTGATAAGTATGCCACTATCAACACCCATAGCCATAGCTTTCCGAATTGATTTTTCTTCATTACCGCGGCCAATAGTTACTGAAACAACTTCACCACCAAATTTCTCTTTGATTTTTATTGCCTCTTCTATTGCATACTCATCATAGGGTCCAATGACCCATTCAATACTACTATCCCATACAACATCACTCGAGTCAGAGTTCAACTGAAATCGAGTTTCCGTATCAGGCACTACCTTGAGTAGCACAACTATTTTCATAATGATCGAAGTAGCGAACATTGATGATAAATTAAAAGATTTGTTTTTGCCCACACAAAGTGGAAAATATTGATATTTTAATGTCGTAGATCAAATATTTTTGTATAATTTCACAAATTTTTCGAATTAAAACTAGTTTGAGTTAAATCAATTTCAAACCAGTAGAATCTCCAAGTTCAAGGTTGTTTAATTGTTATTGTAAAAAAGGTGTCACAGATGTGATTAATATTGGAACATTAGAAACTCAGCAATAAAATAGATAAAAAAAACACTACTCTATCATATTTTAGATATAGCATATAATTAATTCTGCATCAAATGACTATTTCGTTTGAATTTACTGATGAGCATAAGATTTTGCGTGAGTCAGTTAGCGACTACGCACGAACTGAAGTTGCTCCAAAAATACCAGAATTAGATAAGGCACAAAAATATGACCGGGGTGTAATGGAAAAAATGGGAGAATTAGGATTTTTGGGTGTCTCAATTCCTGAAGAATATGGTGGCTCTGGAATGGATTACATTTCTACAGCTATTGTCTCAGAAGAATTTGAATATGTAGATTCATCGTTACGTGTTGTCATATCAGTTCATAATGGATTAAACTCAATGGGAATATACCAATGGGGTAATGAAGAACAGAAACAAAAGTACTTGACTCCCCAAGCTCAGGGTAAGAAATTAGCAACTTATGGATTGACTGAACCTGATGCTGGATCTGATGTAGCTGGAATGAGAACTACGGCAAAGGAAGATGGTGATTTTTACATTCTTAATGGTAATAAAATGTGGATTTCATTAGCCGATACTGCGGATAATTTTCTGATTTTTGGGAAAACAGATACTTCCAAGGGTAGTAGAGGAATTTCAGCCTTCATAGTAGAAAGAGGATATCAGGGATTGTCAACTGGTAGCATAAAAGATAAACTAGGGGTAAGGGCAGGTAACACTGGTTTGATTAATTTTGATAATGTTCCAGTTCCAAAGGAAAATTTAGTTGGGGAACTAGGCGAGGGGTTCAAAATAGCAATGAGTTGTTTGGACAATGGTCGATTCACTGTTGGAGCAGGTGGAATTGGTCTTGCCAAAGCATCCCGTGATGCTGCTGTTAAGTATGCTAACGAGAGACAAGCTTTTGGTGAGCCAATTGGTAAAAAACAGTTAGTGCAAAGATTATTAGCTCATATGCAGCAAGGGATTGATGCGGCTGAATTGTTAGTATTAAAGGCTGGATGGATGAAAAATATGGGACGCAGGAACACCCGTGAGACAGCCATGGCAAAATGGATGGCAACAAATGTGGCTTCACAATGTGCAGATGATTCAATACAAATTCATGGTGCTTACGGATTCAGTGCGGAATACCCTGTAGAGAGACATTGGCGTAATTCTAGAGGTGCTCGAATTTATGAAGGAACCGACCAAATCCAAGAACTTATGCAAGGTCAATATGCTATGGGTTATCGAGTGGATAAACCATTGAGAATGGAACTACCTGCTTGGAATCCTAATTAATGACTACTTTTATGTATAGTCGAATTGAAATTTTATAAATTAGTATTAACTTTCCTTTCAACGAAGAATTTTAATTACCTTAATTTATTTTTTATTAAATAGGTTCCAAATGGAGTTTGAGTAATTGGTAAAATATTATGAATCAGTAGGTACGGAGTACACTGATTATCTAACAGATGAATCAGGGATCGTAGCAGACGGGAACGCCGATAGAATTTTCTTTCCAACTTCAGAAAGTGAAGTGACTGAAATAATATTAAATTCAAACAATGATAAAATACCTGTAACAATTTCTGGTGGAGGTACAGGTATTTCAGGCGGTCGAGTACCACGAGAGGGTTGGATAATAGCTACAGATCAAATGAATTCAATTACAACTAAGAACTCAGAGAATTGGAAAGATCCAGAAACTGGATTAGAATACCAACTATATTTGGAAAAAATAGATGATAAATCTGGATTACTAACTGTCCCAATTTCCATTACTGTAGAATCCATCCAAAATTTTGTTAAAGAGAAGGGATGGTTTTATCCACCAGATCCCACAGAACGGACTTCTTTCATAGGTGGGAACGTCGCAACTAATGCTTCTGGTGCAAGGAGTTTTAAATTTGCACCCACTCGGAGCTGGGTACAAAGGCTAAATGTCGTGCTTCCAACCGGCGAAATGATCAAGCTCGACAGAATAAAAAATAATGGTCATATAAAATCTAGTGAGATTACTGTGGACGTCGACGGAGTCAAAATAAGTGTTATGCGTCCGAGATATAAAAATCCAGATGTCTCCAAAAATGTGGCTGGCATTGTAATCAAAGATGACTATCATCCCATAGATCTATTTATTGGAGGAAATGGGATATTTGGGGTAGTTACAGAAATTACATTAAGATTGATTAGACCCCCGATGCAGATAACAAGTATATTTGTTTATTGCAAGAAAATGGACCAAGCATTAGATCTAATAGAAATTTGCCAAAAACAACGGATGTCAAGACAATTTCCGGTTCCAATGTCAGTAGAATACATGGATAAAAGAGCTGTAACAATAATGAGAAGTAAAGATGAGAGGATACCAAAGGTTGCTGGTGGTCTTGTGATCCTTGAACAAGATACTGCTTCTAATGATGAATTAGAAGATGCCTTAGAATTTTGGAGTGATATATTTGATGAGCTAGAAATCGTAGATACCAACGTGGCTCAGACTTATACTGAAATTGAACATCATAAATATTTACGTCATTGGGTTCCTGAAAATGTCATTGCTTTATCAAAATCTTACAACCAGGCCTTACAAGTGACAGATTATTCAGTCCCATCAAATCGATTTCGGGAATTATTCGATTATTGCATTCAAATGGGAATGGAGTTTGAACGATCACAGGTAACAACCAAATTAGGTTATGTTTTCTTTGCACATGCTGGGGATAGCCATGTTCATTTGACATTACTCCCGAGTAATGATGAGGAGGCATTGTTCGGTAATAAAATACTTATTAAAATAATGACTAAAATAATGAATATGGGGGGTACAATTGCTGCAGAACATGGTTTAGGCAAAAAATCATTCAATAATAAACCTGCATTATACTTACAATATGGGGAAGATGGTCTTGCTGATATCAGGATAATGAAAAAAACATTCGATCCAAATTTAATATTAAATCCTGAAAATCTCCTTGGCAAAGTCTGATTTACAATAATATAAGCTAATTACTTATTAATTTGAATTTAGTATGGCTGATACAATAATAAACGTGCCCATCTCAATAATTGAAGCATATGTCTCTATTATTGGTATTTATCAACTCATATAATTTCCAATTTGGGAGTATGATTAAACTTGGGGCTAATACTGTCTTTTTTCTCAGTTTATTGAGAATATTAATTTTCTCATGTTTTTGTGACAATAAATACGATTTGAGTGTATATAATAGCGATCGCATCATATTAACAGTATATTATCATTTATTTATTACTAATATCCTTTTTCTATATTAAAATAAGCCATTAATATGATAGCAAAGTCAGATATAAATATAGACAGAAAAATCAAAAATCAACACTTTGTACACTATGTACAGGAAACAAAATAAAATGACAAGAATAAATCTAAGATTTTTAATTATCTTAACTATGATATTCGGTCTAGGAAGTTCGATGGTACCCAATACCACGGCACTAACAACCAGTGCGGACGGTGATGATGTGGTAATATTCGCAATGCCCTATGATTTTGATGAATATTCAGTCTATACAGCAGATTCCTATGCTACAGCACAATGGACTTCTGCAGTATATGGAGGACTGGTAAAAAGATCCAGTGCCAATAGCCGAGATTATGTTGCAGATCTCGCCACAAATATGCCAACTGTTAGTACAGATGGTTTGAAATACACATTCACTTTGAAAGATGATTTGAGATTCTCAAACGGTAACAAATTAACTACTAGTGATGTAGAATTCAGTTTCAAGGTTGCATTAACCCCTTCTATAAACACTAATTTCTACGGCATTTATGTTGGTTTCATGACAAATGATTCGGTAAGTGTAGTTGATTCAAAAACTATCGAATTTACACTTGATACCGCCTATGCATTTCCTTATGGATTACTAGCCTTTTCAATTGTTGATGAAGAGGTATTCTCAGATCGATACGATCGATGTTTGGAAGGCGTGGCAGAAGATTGTAGTTGGAATGCACCAGATGGATCTGATGTTGTAAGTGCGGGTCCATTCAAGATATCTGATGTTGACAATGTACATGAAATTGTTACTGTGGTCGCAAATCCGTTCTATTATGGAGCGAATGAAATGTTTACTGATAAAATTATCTTCCAAAAAATCGCAGACAAAGATGCAGCAATTTCTGCACTTGCCAGCGGTTTAATTGATATATTGGACTCACAATATGTACCTGGTTTAAATGAACTAGCAGATTTGGATGGTGTATCAGAAGATTTTGTCGGAGATCCATCCCACCAAGAAATTTCACTCAACCACTTGAACCCATACTTCGGTACTGGTGAATCTATTCCTGGAAATACAGCTCGTGATGATGCTGATGCATTATTGGTTAGAAAAGCTATGACTCATGTTGTAGACAGAAAATTTGCTGTCGATGAAATTATGGAAGGTCTAGCCCTACCAGCTTCAACTGTTATGCCTGCTGCAGCACTTGGATGGGATGCTACATTAATTCCCAGAAACTTCTCTGTTAGTGTTGCAAGAAATTACATGACACAAGCAGGTTTCGACTATAGTACCTTAGGAACTGAAAATTCAGATGGAACTTTTAACAACAACTTCTTTGAAGTAACTGTTATGTCTCCAAATACAAATCCTGCCCGTAATCAATGGTCTGCAAATTATGTCCTTGAATTACCTAAGATTGGTATTGGCGTAAAAGAACACGTCTCAACCGGTTGGGGTGAAATTGTCCCACGTACTTTTGGATATAGTGAGGGTACACTCGTACCTGATTATGCCTCTGGTGGTTTCGATGTATTCTTTGTAGGATATAGTTGGTCACTTGATTGGAATCCAACATCATTATATGATGCAGCTGGAAGATGTGATACAGGAGATTGTGGTAATTTCCTTAATTTTGATACAGATGAAACCATGACTGATGTCTCATCACTAATAACCGCATATTTAGGTGAATTAGACTTTGATCTCCGTTTGACTAAAGCAAAGGCCATCCAAGCTGAGCTTTACAAATGGATACCAGTCTTACCCATTCTATACCCACAATCCCATTGGGGATTTAGTGACAAAATATCAGGTATTGACTCACTTCTGATTAGTGTAAGTGCTCAAGAATGGGAAGTAGTCAAAATTGATGGCTTCACTCAAAATGTAGTTGATACTGATGATCTGATAACAGATGACAGTGACGATGATGGAATACCTGTAAATTCATTTGCAATTATTTCAGCACTCGTGTTTTCTTCATTTATCGCAATATACAGAAGGAGAAGAAATTAAATTCCACTATTGAAGATTGGAAAATAAAATTTCTCTATCATTGACTATTACAGCAATTTTAACCTTCCAATCTTCTTTACCATTATTTTTCATTTAATAATAATACAATTAATGCACAAATTAAATCAATAACTATTTTATGGATTTTTTAATTTTTCAAATTACAATAAATAGAACCATTATAGAGAGACTATTTATTCAAAAATGATTGTGTGAGGATTTGGAATTGACACCCGATCCACCAATATGGCCAATTATGTATTTTTCACTACGTTTTCATGATTATTACTATAAATAATTATATCGCAGCATATATTATTGATTATTGTATATACACCATCTATTCGGTGTTAATTGCTTTTTTCACTACATTTTTGTGAATGTTCGGATATGCGAACGGTTGTCAAACTTTTCAGATATTTTATATATTAGTTCGTTTTTTGAATATTATCGTGATATCAATCAATAAATTGTATTTAGTGAGAAAAATGCAGAAACTGTACCCATAAATCTTAAAAAATAGATTATGTGCAATATTCTTGCATTATAGTATTTTTTATCATATTGAATTATTACGGAAATTTTTGGTTCAATATTTCTATAATCGTTGTATATCTTTGTTTTGTCAATTTTTTGTAGATTTGAATCTAACTGTAATAACACATGTGGATTAAATATTTATATAAGAATAAAATACATCAATTATCCGGGTACATTATGTATCGGGAGTGATAATATGAAAAGAAAATACCTTAATTTACTAATCATGTTTAGCATGATTTTCAGTCTAGGAAGTTCTATGTTACCAAACGTAACCGCACTTACATCAAATGCGGAAACTGATGTGGTAATATTTGCAATGCCCTATGATTTTGATGAATACAGCGCCTATACGGCCAATTCGTATGCAACTGCTCAATGGAATGCTGCTGTTTATGCAGGATTGCTTAAACGATCCAGTGCCGCTGATCGAGACTATGTCGCAGATTTAGCAGTCAGCATGCCTACACAAAGTTCTGATGGATTAACCTATACTTTTACATTGAAGGATGATCTAAAGTTTTCTAATGGGCACAAATTAACTACAAGTGATGTAGAGCTTAGTTGGAAAGCAGCTTTAACACCTGCAGTAAATACCAATTTTTATGGAATTTATGTTGGATTTTTTGACAATGCTTCTATCGTTGTGAAAGATAGTAAGACAGTAGAATTCACAATGTTAACCTCTTATGCATTTCCTTTTGGGTTGTTAAGCTTCCCAATAATTGATGAAGAAGTATTTGGAGACAGATATGACAGATGTTTAGAAGGGGTAGCTGAAGATTGTATTTGGAACAATCCCGATGGTAGTGATGCAATAAGTGCTGGACCATATATGGTATCAGACGTTGATAATGTACACGAAATCGTAACAGTAGCGGCTAATCCATTCTATTATGGTGCCAATGATATGTTTACAGATAAAATAATCTTCCAAAAAATCGCTGACAAAGATGCAGCTATCTCTGCGTTAGCTAGTGGTTTGATTGATATCTTGGACTCACAATACATACCCGGTTTAAATGAATTAGCAGATCTTGACGGTGTAACAGAAGATTTCATAGGAGATCCTGCTCACCAAGAAATTTCACTGAACCACCTTAATCCATACTTTGGAACTGGAGAATCAATTCCTGGGAATACTGCTGAAGATTTGGCTGATGCACTACTAGTTCGTAAAGCAATGACGCACGTTGTAGACAGAAAGTTCGCAGTCGATGAAATCATGGAAGGTCTAGCCTTACCAGCATCGACACCAATGCCTGCTGCTTCACTTGGTTGGGATGCAACCCTCATCCCCAGAAATTTCTCAGTTACAACTGCGATGGGTTACATGGAAGATGCTGGTTTCGATTATGCTGATGCAGGTACTCAAGACACCTCAGGTGTATGGAGTAATCCATTCTTCACAGTAACAGTTATGTCTCCAAACACCAATCCCGCACGTAATCAATGGTCGGCAAATTATGTCCTTGAATTACCCAAGATTGGTATCGGTGTCAAGGAGCACGTCTCTACAGGTTGGGGTGAAATCGCCCCACGTACATTCAATTATGCTGGAGGTACACTCGTTCCCGCATATGCAGATGGAGGATTTGACGTATTCTTTGTTGGATATAGCTGGGACCTTGATTGGAATCCATCTGGACTTTATACTGGATCTGGTCGATGTGATACCGGTGATTGTGGTAACTTCTACAATTTCGATGTGGATGAAGATCAAACTGAAGTTGGAGCATTAACCACAGCCTATCTTACTGAGCTAGATTTTGATGCACGATTATTGAAAGCAAAAGATCTGCAAGCTGAATTTTATAAGGTAATACCGGTTCTACCAATTCTTTACGCACAATCCCACTGGGGATTCAACGATGATATTGATGGAATTGATTCATTATTAATCAGTGTAGCCGCTCAAGAATGGGAGTTGGTAAAACTCACAGGTTTCACTAAAAACGTGGTAGATACCAAAACGCTTGATGTGAATACGGATGACGATGCACCTGTAAGCACATTTGCAGTGGTTTCTGCATTATTTTTCGTCTCAATAATTGCAGTGTATAGGAGACGCGCCAACTAATCGATTATGAAAATAATCGGTGAGAAGATTGGATGACCTAAATATCTATTCATTGACTAAGTTTCGATAAATTAGCAAATTCCAATCTTCGATCTTTTTAATATATAATTTGTAACAAATAATATTATTATTATTCAGCATTTTTTTAATTATTAACCAATTATATACTCATTTTTAATCTAATATCATCAATTGTTATCAAGTTAACTTGGGATAATTTATTTAGATAATACAAATTTTACTGATTATTAAATTTCCCTAATACCTCAGTAATCAGACCCATGGCAGCTTTAACAGTTATACCAGAATTATCTAATGGTGGAGATACCTCCATGATATCTACACAACGGATCTCTCCAGGTATACTTTTCACTAATTTCATTAGTTGACTAGTTGTCATACCACCACTAACAGGAGTACCTGTTCCGGGGGCAAAAGCAGGATCTAGAACATCAATATCAATTGAAACATAAAGATAATCTACATCAGAGGATATCTCTTTAACTAATTCTTGGAATTCTTCAATATTGAAATCGTTATTCTCAAGATCAACCATTCGTAATTCTTTGATCCCACAATCATCGACTACTTCTTGTTCTTCTGGCTCCATGTATCGAGTTCCCACCAATAAAACGTTTTTGGGATCAACGTTATCAAGTTCAATAGCTCTTCGAAGGGGACTTCCATGTGAGTAATTCGATCCTATCAATTCCCCAAGTAGATCCCTATGTGCATCAAACCAAATTATTGCAACACTGCCCATTTGAGAAAGAGCCTTAAGCATGGGGTATGTTGAGGAATGATCACCACCAAGAGCTAAAATAGGTGAATTCGTATTATCGAGTATATGCAAGTAATATTTGTATATGCTTTCTCGAGTTTCAGAACCTTCAACCGGAAAAACGGGAATGTTACTTACATCGGCAATAACCAGTTTATTTAGATCTTCACCATCTCTAGTCATTGTTTGCATATCTTTGGATACGAAACGAATTTCGCTGGGACCGTATGATGAACCCTTTTTACCAGATAATGCACTTTCGTAAGGAATACCTACTATAATCACGTCTGCTGCTGCAATGTCGATATTTTGATATACTAATCCACCGAATGATCCGTATCCATCATCATGAAATTCCATTTGCTTAATTTGTCTTGTAATGTTTTTTTAATATAGTGAAATTACGTTACAAATTTCTATCAAATTTTAGAAGTATCTACCATCTGAAGGTTTTCGAACTGTACCACCAATTACAATAGCTGCACTGATTAGCACCAAGTTTTTGATTATATATTGTCCCTCAATTGTGAGAACAAAAGGAAATGTGACGTAGCATACTTCTGGAAGAAGTATTAATGGCAACATCGTACCTGGCATTTGTAAAAACAGCAGAAATATGGCTATACGATTAAATCTTCTAATGATTAATCCCACTCCAATCATTATCTCCCATATTCCTAAGATTGGGATAAAAATCTCTGGAGGAATAAATACAATTGTATTTTCTACCAATTCATTAGCAGGGCTCTTGTCAAACGGTTTTAGTGCACCAAACCAGATGAATATTATCCCAAGTGAGTAACGTAGCGAGATTAAACCATACCTATCCAAAAATTGTGTAATTTGTTGATCTAATTTATTCAAACTATTATTATTTGAAATTATCGTATCTATCGATTGCATTGATATCTATGATGGGAATAGAACTTTTATTTATCAATGCGACGATTAGGGGGGATAATTGTGGTTAAAAGTGTGTTTTTAACACTACAATTGTAGATTTTATTAGTCACACTGATATTTCAACATCTTTGTCAGCGATTTTTTGAACCTTAAGTATCCGAATCAAGAGTGTCATTTCGAAATGGATAAAAATTAGTTAACTAATAGAGAATTGGTATCAATCGACAGATTGATTTCGATTAGGCTCGTGGTGTAGAGGCTATCATTGTGGGTTTTGGAATGTGAACAACTAAATTCGCATGAAACATCCCATAGACCTCGGTTCAAATCCGGGCGAGCCTGTCTTTTTTCTAATTTTCCTTGAATTTTATCTTCGTGTTTTTCTGTATCCAAGGTATATAACAACCAATCCAAAAATAAAACTGTTGGACAATGGAAGAAGATCTGTTAGTTGAATCTCAGCCTGAGTACCTGGTGTGTCTGTTTGATTTGTACTAGTTTCACCATTACCGTTGTCTTCGGTTACTGAAGTTGTAATTGGGGGATCTCCCGGATCTGGCTCTCCTGTTGGTTCATCAATGATTGTAGTTGTCGTGACAGCAGGATCATCTAAATAACCAGTTGTATCAACTGTTTTAACTCCATCAAAACTTAAGTGTCCTGTATTAGGTAATTTATCAGGATTATCATTGGGTCTACCAGTCCAAAACACAATGTCAATTGCACCCTCTCCGCCTATATCCATCCAATCAACAAAAAATGTTAACTCAGTATAATTTGCGTGCACTCTCCATGCTTCTTCGTAGAAGACTACCCCATTTTCATCAACATTTTTGGAATCATCTTCTAGCGATGTAGCTCCCGTTAATAAAACGAAATTATTAAATTCACCCGATGCTGCCATTACCAGAAATAGATCTCCATTTGCATTTCGTATTGTCGTATTGGATAACAAATCCCATTCAATTGGTTCTGCATACACTACAGTTAACATCAGTAAGCCATCAAAATTAGCCGCATAAGCAGACAAAATATCTAAACCCAAAGGTCCCCCATCACCCGCACTGTCTTCCCCAATCTGTTGCATAGGGATAAGTTGCACTGATGCCGTAGAGTTTGAATTAAAAGAGAGTAGTAGAATTGATATAATGAGAAATATGATACGTTTTGTCGATTTGATATCCATCCGTATTCATTAGTGATATGTCGTCGAAAATTAATAAACCTTATTCATTTCTCAATGTGATAATCAATGAGATACGTGATATGCGTGATATTTTACTAAAACCAATAAAATTTAATTAGGGAATTGGATAATAGATTTCAGTCTTTGGTTAAATCGCAAGTATGGATCATGTAGAAGAACATGAAGAAAAATCCCCTAGAATGTCTGAAATTGAGACTAGTCTCCTAATGATGCCCAGTCATTCTAATCCAACATGGAAAACAAATGGGTTAGAGCTAGGGGCAGTTAATGGAGGAGCGATTCTTAATCTTATAGATAACATTGCAGGTCTAGCTGCACTAAGACATTGTAGGACAAGAGTAGTAACCGCATCAATCGATCGAATGGATTTTTTAAATCCAGTTCATGTTGGCGAATTACTAATTCTTAAGGCACGAGTAAATTATGTAGGACGGACTTCTATGGAGGTTGGGGTTAGAGTAGAGACTGAAGATTTAAGTTCTGGAAAAAGAAAAAAAACAGGTCATGCATTTCTTACATTCGTGGCAGTGAATGAAGAGGGTTCCTCGATTCCAGCAACTAAATTGAAACTTGAAACAAATGAGGATAGAGTAAGATTCGAAGAAGCAGAAGAACGCTTAGCCCTCAGAATTGAACAAAGAAGGATTGAATCCACACACCATCACCATTAATTATTTATCTGAAATTCCTAGTAAAGCTATACTCATCTTCCAATGTCTAAACGATTTTAAACTAGTTTGTCATACATAATTTGTCCAAAATGGAAAGATCATTAGTTCCAACAGAAAATAACCCCCACCCTCTCTTGAAGTTAGAAGGCACTGAACGTCGCAAATTTGCAATCAGATCAATTCTGATTACAACCTCTATGACTTTACTGCTGTATGTGTTTCCAAGTTATTATGGGTTAGAAGATTTGACAACAAAGACCTCTTACTTCTTTCTTGATATTTTCGGTTTCAGCCCCAGAGTATTCATCTATGAAGATTCGTTGCAGGAAATGACTGATTTCGATGTGTTTCTAATGAAACTTTATGATCCAAGTAGGAGTACATATCCCGCAATTAGTCTTGATACCCAAGCCGGACGATCTAACTACCTAATAGTTAGAGCGTGTACCGGAATGCAAGCTGGAGCGTTATTATTGGGATTAATCTGGTCCACACCAGCAGAATTACATGATAGAATTCGAGCAAGTTACGTTATTATGATCGCATTATTCATCGGTAACACTTTAAGAATTGCTGCCATGATTGCCATTACAACAATCCTCATGAACCAATTTAGTGTAGATTATGAAACAGCTTGGGATTTTGCTCATAATTGGATGGGCAGACCATTGGGTTTCTTTGGAACAATCATTTTCACAATTCTTATCGAAGTTAGAGGAGTCAAAATACTCGATACAATCACTGTATGGATAGATTGGATCACTGGGGCTAAACCGAAACCAGTTCCAACAAAATAATATTATTAGATTTTCGAACTATTTTTTATTTGATTTTTCCATTCGATTTTTTAGAATTATTAAGAAAGTTAATTACGATTTTATTAAAAAGCTCAGGATATTCAAAGTAGGGCATATGTCCACATTCATCCATTAATTCTAATTTCCCATTGGTCAGTTTTTTTGCGATTACACCATGTTGATATGGAATTACTTGATCTTCTTTTCCCCAAACAACGAGTACTGGAACCTTGTTTTTCTTTATTTTCTTTGTAATAGTGTGGATCAACTTTACTGTATTCTTAGGTTGACCATAGAGTGAGACCATATTTTTCATAACGTAGGTGTACGCTCTTCTGATTTCATGATCATCTTTGTAATAATCAGATAGAGACAGAAAATCATCAGGTATATCTTTGTAATTCTTAATTATCGATTTCCATGAACGTCTTCCATTATTTATTGGAATATATCGATTGATTGTTAAAAAGATGATAATCTCATTCAGAACTGGTAATGAAGCAATTCTATAATTCCACAATAATTCTTTACCAAACCCTGCAGATGAAACCAGAATAATAGCCGATATTCGTTTTGGGACAATATCCCAAATTCCTATCGAAATACCTCCACCAAATGAATTTCCAACTAAAACCACATTTTTTAATTTTTTATTTTTCATCCATTCAGCAATTGCTAGTGAAAATATGTCTAACGAGTAATCTGATTCAAGTGGCTTATCACTTTTACCAAAACCGATGTGATCTACAGCCATCGGCCAGTAACCCTTTTTGTATAAACCTTCAAGATTCCATTTGTAGCTTTCTGCAAATCCCCCTATACCTGGAAGAAATACAATAGGCATTCCTTTTCTTCGTTTTTTCAATTCAATATGTCTGATTTTATATGTTTTCTCCTTAAGTGTTATAGGGGAGAAGACATCTCTTATCATCAAATCTACTGAATTAATTTAACTAACAGTTCTTAAAAAATGTGCTTATTTCTGTATAAACACTAATTTCATTTTATGTTTTAATAGTTCAATCATATTTATTGTACAATCACAATTGATTGAGGTATTACGTGAGATAAATAATCAAAATCAATTAAGAAAGAGCCCAAAAATAAATTAAGAATAAATGTGACAAACTCAGCTCGATGGATTTAAATTGGGTTTTTCTAAATATCAAATAGTTGTGAAAAAATACAAAACCTCAGAATGGGCATATCGAGCGATTAAAGGCATTTTCAAATCGATACTTAGAATTACATACGATGTTCGAATACATAATTCTGATAATTTACTTGAAATTTCCCCTGATCAAGGATTTATCATGGCATCCAATCATGGATCGATAGTTGATGCTTTCGTTATGGGCTTAATGGTTGATTCTCACCGTGTAAGGTTTGTTGGTAGACAGAAATCCCTCTGGTCAAATCCAATTTTTGGAAGAATAAATGATATTGTTGGTACTATCCCAGTCCCTGAAAGAACTGTGAAAAACAAAACTGCCGTTGTTGATGTTTGTGTTGATGCTTTGAAAAAAGGAGCATGTATAGGAATTTTTCCTGAGGGAGCTATTTTGAAGAGAAGAAAAGCGCACTTTGGAAAATCGGGTATGGCTAGAATGATGTTAGAAGCAGGGGTTCCTGTTGTCCCGATTGGATTACTTGGAACAGATGGATTGTGGCCATATGGGGCTAAAATGCCAAGATTAGGCAAACCTGTAGAAATGATCATTGGCAAACCAATGTATTTTGATGAATATCATGGAATGCAAAATAATAGAGAAGTTGTTAAACACATTACTGATACAGTTATGAAGGAAATTAGAAATCTTAGTGCTTGGTATGCAGTTCCAAATGAAGAAGTTGTTAACGCATATCACTATTATGATAAACTCGTCAAACCTACTATCTGAATGAAACTAAATTAAAATACGTTGATATTGGATACTTTTCAGTAATTGATAATTTGATGCATCAATAATCTTGATTTTATCTCGAGAGGAATAAATTATATATGATCCATAAAATTTAGCATCATTAACCTCTCTACCCTGTTCAGATATCTCATGTATCAATTCAAAATTTAATTTATTGTAAATCTGAATCTTATCTTGTAAAGTAATTAACATGAATTTATCATTTACTGAGATAGATTTGACATCATTTCTAGTTTCGATTGTTTTAATCTGCTTTTCTGTATTTAGATCAACCACTCGAATTTCTCCAGGACCCCCAATCCCAGCATAGAGATAAGATGATTCAATAGTCATACAATTAATTCTCTTGCAAATTGGAAGAGAAAATTCATTAATTAAATTAAATTCTTCTTTACCCCATTTTCTAATTAGGCCACCAGCAGTTGAGAAACCATCCCCTGTATACACATACTCTTTATCAACAAGAATGTAATTTACTCTAATCAAATGGTTGTCCAATGAATTTACAAATTCATAACTTACTTTGTCCCAGATAGCAACTCTTCCATCATATGAAGCAGTGTAAATGTAATCGTTATCCACTTCAACTGAAATTACACCAAGTTCATGAGTAATTTTTTTAATTAAACCATAATTATGATCGTAAATTAATAACTGATTGTTCAATGATCCGACATAAATATTTGTTGAATCAACGACCACAGCTTTCACTTCCCAAAGATCCTCTGTAATTTCTGTAATTATATTGAATGTCTTCAAATCGACAACAGAGACCCTATAATCGGCAAATCCGACATATAGTTTATCATCATGCACAAATAAAGTTGAAATCACAGTTTGGGTTGGATCCAAAGGCACAACTTTCCATCAATACTTATTTTATATAACAATTAACAATAATTAAAATTTCAAAGTTCATTTGCCCCAAAGAAATGTAGATAATTGAACCATGGAATATTGTCTTGAGTGTCTGATTTTAACATTGATGAAAGTATAGATATCAAATCATGGTGTGTAAAAATCGAGACAGCAGTCGAAGATTATCCCTTGCTTGCTCAATATGTCAATAAAGGAAAATTAGACTTCGGAGATCATCAATCACTTTGTATGTACAACAAAGCAGTTGCTTATAGTTTAGCTAAGCTAGACATTGATGTACCAGATCCACATCTAATACCTGCAGTTTGTTTACGATATGCTTATGTCAAAGTAATTTACGATAAATTCCTGAAATCATCAAACAGAATATTAGAAATTGGAACCGGGGCTTCTGCGATTATCTCATTATTTGCTGCTAAATCATTTGATCTTAATGTACTAGCAACTGAAATTAATGAATCTAGCATTGATTCTGCTGAAAGAAATATCTCCACAAACAATATGTCTCATAAAATTCAGTTACTCAAAAGCGAAGGTGGAATTTTGGAGCAAGTTATTGAAATTGGATCCAGCTTTGATGCGTTGCTAACTTATCCCCCGACTTACGCAGATAGCAATCAAGATAGAGGTAAATTGCAGAAAAATAGAGGTTTCAAAGGAGTGGGTAGTGAGATGATTGGAGGAGGTATAGACGGATTTGAATTCACTAAAAATTTATTATTAGAAGCCTGTTCAGATCATTTTAATATTAAAATAATCACTGTGATGTGTTTATTTATATCACATGTTAGCCCAAGTGTGAAAATTTTGGAGAACAATGATAGAAAAACTAAGATTGTTGAATTAATTGCAGGAACAAGAAAAAGATATATCGTAATTGGTTACTAATCAATTATTGTGATTCTTGTATTAAGTCTATGAGATTCTCGTATTCCATCAACTATCTGTTGATTCTTGTAACCATCGAGGATTGAGGGTGAAAGACTTTTACCAATTTTCATTGATTCAGCTAATTGATCGAGTAATTTCATGAAAGGTGGGATTCGATTATCTTTATCACTAAGTTCCATGTTGATTTGTAATTCAGGCACAACATCAATTTTCTCAAATTCACCTCCTTGAGTTCCAAAGTATAAATCATTACCTTCAAGATAAACGGTCCCTTGAGTTCCTGAGAGTAATAATCTTGATGGAGGTGAGGGGCCTACTGTCCCTGATGCATTGAGAATCCCTGTTACATTATTTTCTAATGTAAATTCACATAGAAATCCATCATCTGCGGTTTGTCTTACCATTTTCCCTTCATTATCTTCTCTCATTGGTGTTCTACGATATACTCTTCCCTGGACATCTTGAAATTCTAAGCCTGTTGTGGATCTAATCATGTCTACCATATGGGAACCAAGAGCACCAAGCATCCCACCTTCATATCTAGAATCCCAAAGCCAGCCAAATTTAGGATTGTTTGGAGATGCAAGCCAGGCATAAAACTGGTTGAAGTGTATTTCTCGCAGCTCACCAACTACTTTATCTTCTCGTACAAGTTTTCTCAGCATGTTCCTAGCTGGCACCCACCTGAATTCATGTGCCATCATAGCGACTAATTTTTTGTCTTCTGCCAGATAGGCTAGTTCTTTTGCCATTAAAGCTGTGGTTGTTGTTGGTTTTTCAAGTAGTAAATGTTTACCACTTTCCAGTACAGCTTTTCCCATCTCATAATGAAGGTATGGAGGAGTGCTAACAGTTATAATATCAAGTGAATCATCAGTCAACATTTCTTTCCAATTGGTAGTGTATTTTATTCCGTTTTCATCTGCGATTTTCTTTGCCTTCTCCTCGTTTCTTCCAGCAATTATCACAGGATTAAATTCAGGGTGGTGTTTGAGAGAAGGTAAATGCACCTTTTCTCCAAAACCAGTTCCTATAATTCCAACATTATAGACCATAAGTCCATCATTTCACTCTACCTTTATACTATTTGAGGAGTGACTAAATTAAACCTGTTAAGCTTTATTAGAATTATTTCCAAACATTTTTCATTAATCGCATAACATTTTCTCGTTTTATTAAATTCATTTCTTGCGAGTTTAATTCAAGGTTTTCTTCAATTTTGTCAAATACTCTCGGAATATCTCGGATATCTGTAAGATCATCAGATAAAGTTGCGCCGTCTAAATCTGCACCCATATGAAGATGGTTAGGTCCAGTAAGATTGACTATTTCACGAGCCATGTTAACTGCAGAATCAATGGATGCCTTTTCTGGATCATTTTCTAAAAATGCTTTGTAGAGATTTATACCTATTGAACCACCAGAATCAGCAATTGTGGTGATCATATCATCAAGCAAATTACGATTATGATTCGCAATCCTTCTAACATTTGAATGGGAAGCGTATATTGGGCTATTGGAATTGTTAGCCACATCCCAAAATGATTTATCATTTAGATGGGAAACATCGATCATTATGCCAAGACCCTCCATTGCATCAAGAAGATCAAAACCATAACTTGTTAATCCTCGATCTTTATTTCCTTCCTGCCCAGTTGCAAATTGATTCGTTTCATTCCAAGTGATACCCATTGATCTAAGCCCGACATCATAATAAATGTACAACCGATTCAATTCAGAGTCAATACCTGCAGCACCTTCAAAGTGAAGTACAATACCTATTTTGTTTTCCGATTTGCTATTAGATTTAGCTCGATCTATAGATAATGTTTCAATATCAGAATATTTGTAAATTCGCTGGAATTGATTTTGAGGATTGTTAACCATGTTTAACCATTTTCGTAACACATTTTCAGTTACATACTGACTGTCTGATGGGAAACCAGTAAAGAAACCACACAAAAGATCTGCTTCCTGGGCTCTGGGCAAGTCAATATGACCTTTCTCTGAAAATTCGTAAAACTCCCTATCCTCTTTCTGCATTGCCCATAAAGTATCAATGTGAGTGTCAATCCAAGTCATAGCTGGATTTGAATTAATCACTATTTGAGGTCTGATAGATTGACACAGTTTAATTGAATAATATTTACTTTGATTTATACCGTATAATCGAAAAATAAAAACTAGGAATTTCGAATTATATTGGGAGTCAGTAGAGAAATAGTAAAAAATAAGGAAATAGCAAAGAAATTACCAAGGGCCTTAGTAACTCAGCTCGGTAGAGTGATTGACTTGTACGAGCAAATGCTTATAGAAATCAATTTGTCGCGGGTTCAAATCCCGCCTGAGGCTCTATTCTTTTTTTTATCAATTTCTAAAACATTGTAAAATAGGCAAATAACATCAAACCGTTCATTGCAACAAGAGCAATCCAAACACCCTGATTCCAATTTAGAATTTTCTTTCCATCAAGCATGAGAACAGGAAGAAGGTTGAACAATCCCAATACAGCATTAATAAGGACTCCTAAAGCTAAAATATCATCTAAAGGTCTTCCCATAAAAGCCCAATATGGATTCGGAAGAATTAAACTGAGAAGTATAATCAAAATTGCTAAGACAAAATTAATTGCCGGACCTGCGGCTGCGAATTTACCATTTTCTTCTTTGGTACTACGACCCATAATTACAGTAGCACCTGGACCAGCAATACCAAAGCCAATAAACCCAAAAAGCAATGTCATGTAAGCATACCGCCTAATAAGAGTAAATCGGGCGTATTTACCATATTTTATAGCTGCATACTTATGACCGAGTTCGTGCAGAATAAATGCAGGACCTATCACTACACTGAGCATCAATACATATTGCCAGGTGTAGAAACCGTCCACTAGTCCTCTGAATCCTACAAAAAATACTAGAAGTAAGAAGCCAAGAACTAAATCATAAGTCTCCTTACCTGTAGTTAGAACTTCAGGATTTGATTGTAAATAATATTCATATTCTTCATCTGTGGGTTCTCTTCTTACTTGGGGAGTGTATGCTGGAATATTCACAGACCATTGTGTTGAGGACTGTTGATACTGAGGTTGTTGATACCTTTGTTGTTGTCCAAAACAGGGATTATGATTGTTGATATGAGCTTCACAAAATCCTTGTTGGCAAGATTGACATCGGTAAAGAACCTCGTGATTTCTAGCTGTACCACAAACTTGGCATTCCACAATTCTAAGAATACACCTATCATTAATTAGGACTAGGAATTAGAACAAATATAATCGTATGTTTTTATAAAAATTAATTTTATAGCTAGTTTGATTTAATTTAAAAGAAATTTACAGATCTGATCTGATTTCAGCCATGGTTTGCTTGAAATCATTTACTCGTAATTCAATATCATCTGGGTAATTAACCTCAAAGATTCTGATTAATGGATAATCTCCAGGTGCTGATTCAACCACACCAGTACTTCTGAATCTCTCAGTGAAGTATTCCAATGAGTTAACTGGATGATCTCGGATTTCTGGTGCAATGTTTTGGAATCCAGCATCATCAATGAATGGTGGTGCAGCTGCGTTGCTGACTCCTTCCATATCATCGGATTTGAATGCCATTAATTCAAATAATACACTTTGGTAATATTTATCAACATATCCTTCTCCGCCTCTGAAATAATCTTCCTCAACAATACCATACTGAGGAGTGTATTGTTCGGATATTCTGATCATCCAAATACTTTTACCAATATCGGATCCTAAATTTAGAGTACCAGCTGCTGGAACCACTAATACGTATTGCACGTTATACATATACATTAGATTAATTGCAGCGGTGGCATTCCACATCAACATAGTACCGACGGCACCTATTTGAGTAGAATTGAAGGTTGCATTGTCTGCTACACTTATCGTCTCACCCTGACTGGTAATATAATAACCGTAATCCCACCAACTTAACATAACTGGTGGTTGACCTTCTTCTAATGCTTCGTATCCATTTTCACTTGTATATGGTTTATAACTTGAATGAGAACGCATCCAATCAAATGCTTCTGGCCAGTCATTAAGTGCGTTAGTTGGGTTTTGTCCAGGGGTCAATTCAGGAGTGGTATAAATATCTCCTGCAGTGGTGATACCCTTGCCCATCATAATTGTGAGAAGTACAAATACAGCAATATATGAAATTGCAGCATTTTCCCCTCCAATTGAAGGTAATGACATTGTTGTTTTTGTTAATTTAATTCTTCCATGTGCAGCATATGCATAAGGAATAAGTAAATTATCAATAGCCAAAGCGGTCGAGATTGCTGCGGCAGGAGCTAAGATCAACATTAAACGTATCATTGAACCACTAAAGTAGATGGTCAAAATGGTGAAAGTTAGAATGAACAGATTCTTCTCTGTAGGTTTCTTTATTGCAAAGTAAATTCCCATGGGAATAAAGAACACTAATGTTGAGAGATTGAAGTAAAGATTACCCCAAGCGAGTGGTAAATGTTCACTAACTGAATCAATTAAAGGTAGTGAATTTCTCGATTCTGGTAATATTACTGAGATAAACTTATCTCCAATTACATTTACACCTCCCAGGAAAATTAGAATAAGGAACATTCCACCGAGGACTAGCGATATTACTACAAAACTTAGTAAAAGCATTCGTCTTACTTCAACTGCTGTCAAATCTTTAGAGAGATCTTGAATTAAACCGAATAACACCAAAAAGATGATCATACCCAAGGGGGCTAGACCTTCCATATCTAATAAGAAAGATGCACCGACTCGTGGGATAAATAGCATTAATAGTGTACTTATGCTAACTGTGGTGGTATAGGTTCTCAAAAATCTTGTTGAATAATTACCGGTGATAACAATGACTAGTGCATAAATGGGTAATAAGTCATATGCGAAACGGAAAGCACCCCAGGAAGATCCTAGCAATGCCATTGTGATTCCAGCCATAATTGCACTCCTACTACTATCTCGACTTAATGCTCGAATAAAGTAATAAAAGGCCATAACCATAAATAATACGCCAAGTGATTCATTGTCAACAAAACCTGCAATTGACCGTGATACATAGGCTGGAATTACAGCCATGATTAACGCTGTAATTAAGCCTGCTCTTGGACTGATCAATTCTTTACCTAACAAGTAACTGTAGAATACACCCAATGTACCAAAGATTACTGGTACAAAATAGGCTGCTAATTCCACCGTTACATCGAAGCCGAGAAAAGTCAGTACTTGATAAACTAATACAATAGAAAGAGGGACTGCAATATAAAGAGATTTACCAACTGCTCTGCCATATGGATACCAACTTAGTTCGTCATACCAGAGTAAGAATTCTGAAAATCCATTCTCCAGCATATATTCTGCAGCTCTAACCTGCATCCATGGATCAAAAGCTTTGATTTGTGGATCCCATCCTTTTAACAATGGGAACAATCTGACAACTGCCGCAATTATGATTATCATAATTAGCGATACATTATGGGCAATAGCTCGACGTGAGAAATCATATTCCTCAAAATGTCCGGTGATTCTTCGTTTGAGTCCATCCCAACGCTCACCAAGCCATTCATTTACGTCAATCGTATTTTGTGACATCTCTATAGTCCTCTATTATATATTTCAGATCGTGACCTAAGTAACGATCTAAATCACACAAAAAATCAATATTAAAAAAGGAATGGATATTGTATACGCGTCTTACTCTATATTATATCTTGAAACAATAATATCTTTTTGATCAAGTTAAATGAAATAAAATCATGTCATTTTTGTTTGATAAATGGGTTTTTCAATTCTTTAGGTTGCGATAACTAATAGAAAATATAAATATCAATAATTGAGTAAAGAAAAATAAGGAATGAGCTCAGATAAAATAGAGGGTATAGCACCCACTCGTATGCAATTGTTGGAATTAAAAAACAAAGCAGCTCTTGCAACTCATGGACACGATCTTCTCAA
>JAAFKL010000124.1 GCA_021399405.1 Candidatus Heimdallarchaeota archaeon
AAAGATGACATAAACACTATAATTACCACTCATGAGACACAGGATAAACTCATAAAATCATGGGCTTCTGGAATTGAAGTCTTATTTGATGTTTTATATGATCAAAAAGAATTCAATAAGTTTGATGATTTATTGGATGGTTTGTATTCCAATCTGAAAACAGGTCTATTGAGATTAAAACAGACTGATGGCAGTGAAATTCTCAATATTCTTGCTGCACAGGCCATAACAAATGACATCACCTCAAATTACAGACCAGATTATTACGGTAAGATTAATGGTATTTTTGGTGTATTCAAGCTAATACCCCAGAAAATTATTGATAGTATCGTCATTAGTACTGATCGAATATTAATCGGGTATAACCAGTTGATGGCTAATATTAGTCATTACATGGTGAATAGGGATGCTAATATAAGAACTGAAATCACCAATCAAATCGGATTTCTCCCCACGTACGGGCAGCAATTGAGTGGTGCAGTCGAACCAATTAGTTTTATCAACAATGATACTTATGACCTTTTTGATGTCTATAAGGATGAAATTTTTGCTACTACGGGTGGGATTTCCTCTGAAGTAAAACTTGTTATGAATAGATTGCCAGCTGATGAGACTTTGGAGGATCTATCTGGTACCCAATTAGATGAGATTAGAGCTTCATATTCGATAATTAATGAGGAACTCCAAAAAATGGCCAGTGTTCAGATTTTAATACACGAGCTTGCAAATAAGTTAAATGATGACATGAAATTAAATGTTATTCAAGCATCTGAAGCAGTTTTAATACTAAAAACTGAACTCACAAAATTGAAGGAATGGGCAAAAGTTGGTCAAGCACTGGTGTTGGACAGGTTTACCCAGACCACTGTGAGCCAAATAATTACTCTTGTAATTATCGCAATTATCGGATTTTTCTCATTGGTAGCAGTGAATCTAGTCATATCCCGTGATATAATCACCCCTATCGGTGTTATCGCATTATGGTCCGATTACATTGCAGAGGGAGATTTGACAAAAACTAGACATACAAGGAAGAGGGATGATGAGGTAGGAGTACTCGAAACGAACTTCAAGCATATGAATAGTAACTTGAGGTTTCTTATCAAGGATATCCATGATACCAATGAACTTATTGCCTTTACTTCAGAGGAGTTATCCTCAAACACCGAGGAAATAAATGCCACTGCAGAAGAAGTCTCTGCCATTGCCCAAAGTATGGCAACTGGATCAACCCAACAGGCTGAAATCATAACAACTATTGTAGAGGAACTCCAGGACGTGAATGATGTTGTGGACAGTGTCATCTCTCAGATTACACACAACCTGTCCATTGTGAAGGATTTATCAGAACAGACTAATGTTCTTGCCTTAAACACCGCGATCGAAGCTGCCAATGCGGGTGAGTTTGGTAGAGGATTTACAGTCATAGCTGAAAATATCCGAACTATGTCCGATCAGTCATCTAGAACTGCAAAGCTGATAACCAAGGATTCTAAAGCAATTCTTAGTCAACTCCAGACAACATTTGGTATCATCACCGAGAAAATTGAAAATGTGGCAGCAGTATCAGAAGAGACTGCGGCTTCGGCACAAGAGGTGGCAGCCAGCGCCGAGGAGATGACAGCAACCATGGAGAGTATTGCAGCAAAGAGTACCATGCTTAACGACCAGTCAGTTGCATCTATGACTTCAGTAAATAGATTTGTTCTGACCGAAGAAGATCTCATCCAACGTGAAGGAGAAATAAAACTGAGAAAACACAAAGAAATAGTTGTTGATGAAGAGGTTTTGGGGAGCAATAAAAAAGAAGAAGAGCAACTATTTAGTGATAAACCAGATGAAAAAGAAGAACCCACAGCATAGGACTAGTCCTAGATATCTACTAGGATATATGCTTCCCATCCATTACTAACTTCCCTAAGATAAAAATCATGCATAGTTATGGCTTTTACTTCATTTCCCCTGATGTGCTTTTCCTCATTGAATTCACATCCAATAAATTTTCCCTTGGCTGTTAATGATACTCCCTCGATAAATTCTATAACCAAAGACTTCCCAAAAAAATACTCAGCATCTCTGAAATACAAAATTTCGGATAGTACATTATACAACAATCTCTCATATGTCTGTGCACTGAGTTCAAAACCCATCTCTATCTCGCTATCTAGCAAATTGATATCTGTCTGGAGACCGAAGACAGCAGTACAAGCCTCAATAAATATCTGCTTTAGGCTTTCTCCCCTCACTTTGAACGCAATATCTGCTATCGCCTCATCTTCGAGAAATTCTACTGGCATTAAATTGATATTAACTAGCTTGTATTTGAATTTTATATTATCTCATGGGAATAATCTATCTATATCTCGGGGTAGAAAAGTTGCCTCTCTTACATTAGATAGGCCAAGTAATAACATTATCACCCTAGTTGGACTTAAACCAAACCCTCCATGGGGTGGGGCACCATATTTGAAGAAATCCATATAAAATTCAAAATCTGCTGGATCCTGTCCTTTATCGATTATATTTTGCCTAAGAACATCAACCCTGTGTTCTCTTTGAGCTCCTGTAGTTATCTCTATACCATTAAATAATAAATCATAACTAAGCGTAACAGGACTTCCATCAGCTGGTCGCATATGGTAAAATGGTCGAATTTCTTGTGAGAAATCTGTTAAGAATAGGAATTGATGGCCATTTTCTTCCAAGACATACTCACCAATGGCTTTTTCGCCTGCTGAACCTAGATCATGGGCTTCTTCCAACACTGCACCTCTCTTTTTAACAATTTCAATTGCTTCAGGCATAGGTATCCTCGGAAAAGGAAGTGCTGGTACAATAATCTCACGATCAAATAATTCTAATGTGGTCTCATTCCATTTCTCTCTCATTTTTTTGAATACATTGTGGAACCAACTCTCTTCGAAGTTCATGACATCCTCAACATCAGTGATGTAACCCATTTCTATATCAAGTGATGTAAATTCGGTATCATGTCTGCTGGTATGACTGGGATTGGAACGGAATACTGGTCCAATCTCAAACACCTTCTCAAATCCAGCACATATAGCCATCTGCTTGTAGAATTGAGGGGATTGTGCAAGATACGCTGTTTTGTCAAAGTATTTTACCTCAAAAACTTCAGCACCATCTTCTGTGGCAGCTCCTACAAATTTGGGTGAGAATATCTCCATGAACCCTTGTTCTAGGAAATATTGACGGGAGAAATTGGCAAAATCAGAAAGAAGTTGGAATATTACCAGATTTGGTCGTCTTCTGAGATCCAAAAATCTGTTGTCGAGACGAGTGTCTAAATTGGAAGATGATTTATCGGTTACTTCAACCGGAAAAGCTGTATCCTTGGGCGGTGCTGTCATCTGTACAATTTCTTTACCCATGATTTCAACTCCTCTCTTTGTGAGGTCCGTCTTCTGAACAGCTCCGAGTATTGTTACAAATGAGTGGGTCGTCATCTCTTCAATCCTTGTCAACATCTCATCCCCAGCTACATTCATTTTGAATGTGATTTGGACATCACCGCTCCTGTCAGATAAAACAAGGAATTTCAATTTTTTTCCTTTGTTTCTGATGTTTGTTAAAAATCCAGCAACACATACTTCTTCACCATCTTTTTCAGGGGTGACAAAAGATGTAGCTTTTCTAAGTTCTAACATTTCTTTGTAATCCATATGTTCTCACGTCAACTATTCTATAATTCAGATGAAACTTCGCCCGTTATTATATATTACGAAATGAATTGTTTCATTTCGAGTTGCCTTGTTTGCATTACAAGGATCCTCTATTTTCATCATTTAGGAAAAGTTTTATGTATATCTAGATTATATTTTTAAAAGAAATATGGATATTAAATCATATGGAATTAAATATTGAACATCACAGGATAGGAGAACCTAACTTATGGATCCTCTAAAAAAGAATACCTGGATATTCTACTATACCAAGATAGGATGGGTTGCATTATTCCTCACCACAGTCGTCCTGACCTGGCAAAAATATGGGTTGAGTTTTTCTGAGATTTTATTTTTGCAAGGATTATTTGGATTATTCCTCTTGATTTTTGAATTCCCATCTGGTGTGATTGCAGATCTCACAGATAGAAAAAATATTGTTAGTGCGGGATTTCTTTTTCTTGCTATTGGATCATTGATATATTCAATTGCTGATAGTTACATTTTGTTTGTAGTCTCAGAAGCTGTTCTTGCTATGGGATTAGCATCTATTTCTGGATCTGAAACTGCAAATTTGTGGGATACATATCTTGAATTTGACACTGAAGACAATGCAAAATCTGTCGTTGCTAAGAGTAGATCTATTCAGATATTTACTTCTGCAATACTTCTTGGCACTGGAAGTTTATTAGGTCTCATTTCCCTGAAATTACCTTTTATGATCACTGCTCTAGGTTATTTGGTGGGTGCGATTTTGTGGTACAAAGCATACGAACCCAAACGATCTAAGTTAGAAAAGCCATCGGTTGTCATGCGTGATTCAATTTCATTATTAAAAAATCCAAAATATCTTGAAGCCATTGCAGGAATATTATTTATTGGCATTACCTTGAGAATTTTATTTTGGGCGTACATCCCCCAGATGCAGATTGTTGGTATTAAAGAGAACTATTTTGGGATCATCATATCAAGTGGTGCACTGATAGCCGGTATTGTCTCATGGAGACTAGCAAAAACACCTAATTATGGATGGAAGGTTCCTATTTCCTCATATTTATCGATTTTCTTTGGTGCATTGATCTTTATATTACCAATCACAATCTCATTATTCGTGATCGCCCTAATTCTACACCAATTTTCTCGTGGTGTCTTGCAAGTTCATATTGCAATTACTGTAAATGAAGTAGCAACTTCTGAAATCAGAGCATCTGCAGCATCCCTTAATGCAAGTATTGGTTCTGGGGTATACCTCCTTGTTACCCTATTCATGAATTTACTAGATAAATCCTTACAAGCCTCTCTTGAATCAAATTTCATATTCTTCTGTGTTATCCTACTCCTTATTTCAATATTGAAAATTTATTCCTATAAATCAGAATAATAAGAAAGCAGTGAAAAATTTTTAAGTTAAATTAATATTCTTTACTATCCGAGAATTGAGAATAATGGATGAACACAACAAAGCTGCAGTAAAAGCATTACTAGTAACTTTCCTCTGGTCATCATCATGGGTATTGATCAAATTTGGATTGAAGGATATTCCTCCCCTATATTTTGCATCACTCCGTTATTTGATCGCAGGATTCTTGTTGTTAGGATTTTCATTGTTACATCCATCTACCAGATCAAATTATAATCAATTGACGAAGAAATGGTTGATCAATCTCCTATTTTACGGGATAGTTTTCATCAGTTTTACCCAGGGTTTACAATTTGTTTCTCTGAAAATATTTCCTGCCATAACACTAAGTTTCGTCTTAAATTTCACTACTATCATAGTTATCCTATTTTCTATCCCAATCCTTAGGGAAACTCCAAACAAGAATCAGGTGATTTTAATTGTTTTGGCAATGCTCGCTGGTGTTCTATTTTTCTACCCATTTGATTTTAGTGATTACCCAACATCTGGATATCTATTGCTTGTCCTCATACTCCTATCAAATGCACTATCCTCAATTATCGGAAGGAAAATAAACAAACTGGGTACAATTAATCCTGTTGTTATTACATCGATCAGCATGTGTTTTGGTGCA
>JAAFKL010000125.1 GCA_021399405.1 Candidatus Heimdallarchaeota archaeon
ACCGATCGATTAATTTCCTCTGAGATCTCTTAGATCAGGAAAATCGACATACAATTCATTCAATCTTCCTTTTAATTGTTCCATATTTCTCACCCTGGTTAATTTCATAGATTTCTTGAGATAATCTTGGGCACGATAATCAAGTATCACCAGAGCACCTCTATCCTTATTTGTCCTGATGGTTCTACCGAATGCTTGCTTGACTTTTCTTTCGAGAGGAATCTGCATCATAAATTGTTGTGCAGCTTTTTTATCTCTGGCAGCGTGGGTCATAGCCTGTCTAACAATAGCCTTGTCCTTACTTGGAGGCGAGAAGGGGAGTCCAGCCATGATGACCATTGAGATTAACGAATTTCCCTTGTGAACAACCTCTACACCCTCCGCTAATTTGCCTGCAGCCACAGCAAGAACCACATATGGTTGTTTTGCATATATTAAAAGATTCGACATCTTCTCGGATGAGGTGGTCCTGGTCTCCTCAAGCACCTGGGTATCAAGATTATGTTGTACAATGTATTCAGATACATATGGGGATAACTCATCCTTGAAATCATAGGATGGACAGAGAACCAGCACATGTCTGGGTGAAAGAGGTATAATCTCCATAATCACCTCGGTCATGGTTTTATAGAGCATAGGGGAACGTTTTTTGAACAAAGAGGTCAAACCCTTGTATCTCATATAACAGCGGAATTGATTGGAAACATCACTCTCCTTTGATACCAAAGTCTCAGCCTTGTGCATACCGAATAATCTCTTGTAGGATATAATTGGCTGAAATGTTCCTGATTGGAATATCGCAAGGCGAGCACCGTACAATTCTGATAACATAACATCTGGAGTTGATTGAACAATCTCCATTCTGTTCTTCCTTGCCACAATATCCCCGATATAGACCGAGTTAAGAAAACTTGATAGGGAGATTAAAGCATCATCAGTCAAATCTGCGATAGTTATCTGATACTTGTCTCGCACCGATTTGACGCATTCTGAAATTACTCTTTTCAAATGATCAATCTCCTCATCAGATCCCAACTCATGAGTCTGAACTTTCTTGGATAATTTCATTAGACTCTGCATGTTAACCAAGATCCTCAGTTTACCAAACAGAAAAATCGCTTTGTTCACATGTTCTATTGTTAATGATGTGCGGGAAGGAGAGACAAGATTATGTGCTTCATCTACCAGAAACAGAACCTGTGAAATATCGACTCCCATATTTTTCATAGTAGCCTCTAACAAATTGCCATTAAGATAAGGATAAGTGGCGATGATAACAGTTGCATGTCTCATCAGCTCTCGCTGCTTGTAGTATCCACATGATTTGAGATTACCATAAAAATCATGGACCCGATCCATGGTGGGTGTACCCTTCTGGGATTGACCTGCCAGTGCCATATCCAATCTCATAAGCAGTGGTTTGGCATACTGTCCTTTGAAGAATTTTTGATTATTGGGTAGTAATTGACAGGGAAGTGATTTACAGAGAAAATGTACCGCTTGACTGGAGAATTTCATATGTTGTCGGATAAAAGGTAACTGTTTGCATAAACGAGCTTTACCCATTACAGGCAAGATCATATTATCTTCATCATTAGCAATACCCTTCTTGAAACCCTCAAACCCTCCAACAATTCTGCCCCACTCACGCATTATTGGTTCCATCTGAGATACTGTTCTGACTATAACCACTATCTTCTCCCCATCATTTCTTCTAGCCAAAAGAGAGGCTAGAGAGGCAATGGTCTTTCCGGATCCCGTGGGTGCTTCCAGTAATAAAGCACCTTTCTCTTTTAGCTGTAATATTCTGGAGATAATCTGGTACTGGTGTTGATTTGGCTGCTCATAAGGGAAGAGATCCATTGCTCTTGCATAATTCTCATTAAAAGTACGTTCAAAAGGAATTAATTCTTCTTTAGAAGTCTCAGCCACCTCAGTATTGTTCACATAGAATATTAAGCTTGAAAACTATTTAACTAAAAATACCTCGATCGATCAAAATCCTCCCTAATCATCTTTCGTCTGGTAACCGCAATATTTTTATAAAATTTTTCAATTACTTCATTATCACATTTAATTTTTAGTTTTTTTACGGCAACTAGGCCCTGAATCAACAATTTTCAGCAATGTTTCATTCATTGTTCCCTAGTTAGGTGATTTATTATGAAGTACAAAGGTTATACATTACGTTCTATTGAACAAATTCCTCAATTGGAGAATCTTGATCAAGAAATAATTGAAGAAATGAAAGTGGTTGCCAATGTGTTACCCTTTAAAACCAATGACTATGTTGTCAGTGAGTTAATAAATTGGGATAATATTCCAGAAGACCCAATCTTCCAATTAACATTTCCACAAAAAAATATGTTAATTCCAAGTCATTTTGAGACAATGGCATACGCCATAAACCAAACTGACGATCAATTTGAAATTAAAGCAACGGCAGATAAAATTAGAAGGGAATTAAACCCTCATCCAGCTGGCCAAAAGAAGTATAATTCACCAAAATTAGAAGGTATTAATTTACAAGGTATGCAACATAAATACAGAGAAACTGTCTTATTTTTCCCTAAACATGGGCAAACTTGTCATGCATTTTGCTCATTTTGTTTTAGATGGCCTCAATTTGTTAAATTAGATGATCAAAGGTTTGCGACTAATGAAATTGATAATCTAATTAATTATCTTCAACTCCATGATGAGGTAACCGACGTTTTATTTACAGGTGGAGATCCAATGGTCATGAGTGCAAGATTACTGAGAGATTATCTCCAACCACTAGCAGAGGCAGAACTTCCAAATTTGAAGACCATTAGAATTGGATCTAAGTCTTTAAGCTATTGGCCACAAAGATTTGTTACCGACAAAGACAGCGAAGATGTTTTGGCTCTATTTCAAGATATTACAGATAGTGGACTGAATCTTTCTTTTATGGCTCATTTTAATCACCATCAAGAATTAGATACAGCTATGTTAAAAAAAGCAGTCAAGAACATCCGAGAAACTCAAGCACAAATAAGGACTCAATCTCCGATATTGCATAATATAAATGCAAATCCAGATGTTTGGGCAAATATGTGGAGAGAACAGGTCAATCTTGGAATGATCCCTTACTACATGTTTATTGTAAGGGATACAGGTGCACAACACTATTTCAATGTCACATTAGAAGATGCATGGCTTATTTTTCAAAAAGCATATCAACAAGTTAGTGGAATATGTCGTACAGTCAGAGGGCCTTCCATGTCAGCAACTCCAGGAAAAATTGAAGTTACTGGTATTACTGAATTAGGCAATCAGAAGTTATTTGTACTCAAGTTTATTCAAGGAAGAAATCCAGATTGGGTTAATAAGCCATTTTTCGCTAAATATGACCCTACAGCAGTTTGGCTTGATGATTTAGTTCCATTTGAGGGATCTCAATTTTTCTTTGAAAAAGAATTGGATCAATATCTGAGACCTTCTGGACAATTTCAACTTCCGATGATTGAAGAGCAATTTGAAGAAGAAGGAGTTGAAAAAGAAGTATAAAATCATACTAAAACATAATGGAAAATATTAATTATGTGAAAAATAGATTATTTGAGAAATAATAATTCCAATTTGTCAGCTAATAAACCGAAATTATCTCCTCTTGACTTGCTTGAAGGACGGAATCGACCGAATCGATTCTTCAAAGGTAGTTTGACATAACGAAACTATCAAATTGAAAGATTAGTGATTGATACATGATTGCAAAACTATTTGCAATAATTGTTTCCTATATTGTTGAGATAAGTTATTTTTATATGTCATCTAGTTTCACTAAAATAAGATGAATGTAAAATGTGGTTTAATTCAACTGTCGTCCGCACCTTTTGACGAAAACACCAGTATGGCTGATATTAAGGAAGCCAATATTGTCAAACATGAGGACATGGTTAGAAAGGCCGGAGAAGCTGGTGTCCAGATATTGTGTCTTCAGGAATTATTCACCGCACCATATTTTGCAGCAGAGCAACAAACCAAGTGGTATGGGCTCACAGAATATGTGCCTGGACCAACAACAGATAGATTTGCAAAGCTTGCCAAAGAGTACAAGATGGTAATAATCCTCCCCATATATGAAAAGAGCCAACATGGTATATACTATAATACAGCAGCAGTAATTGATGCTGATGGAGAATATTTGGGAAAATACCGCAAAAACCATATTCCACATGCTCTTCCTGGTTTCTGGGAGAAATTTTATTTTACACCAGGAAATCTTGGTTATCCCGTGTTTAAAACCAAATATGCTAAAATTGGAGTTTACATTTGTTACGATAGACATTTTCCTGAAGGTGCAAGAGCATTAGCACTTAATGGAGCAGAAATTATTTTCAACCCATCTGCCACTATCGCTGGCTTTAGAGAACATCTATGGAAGATTGAACAACCTGCACATACAATTGCAAATGGTGTCTTTTTTGGAGCAATCAACAGAGTTGGTGAAGAAGCTCCTTGGAAAACTGGTCACTTCTTTGGTACCTCATACTTCTGCAATCCATTTGGTGAAATTATGGTTGAAGGATCACGAGATCAAGATGAGATGGTGGTGGCAGATTTGAATTTGGATCTGATCACTGAAGCACGAGATGCTTGGCAATTTTTTAGAGATAGAAGACCCGAAACTTACGGTGTTGTAAGTGAATATTAAAGGATAAACTGTCAATAACCAAAGAACAATACCTACGATACTCCAAGAAATTCTCTAAATGAATCCGCTAAGAAAGAGAATAAATTGAATTTTTGTAACAAATAAATGAGAGAAAAGAAAAACACAATTGTTGTGATAAGTGTCAGAATTAATGAATTAAACAAAAATGACATAATGTAGGCGAATATAACAACCAATGCTAGAGGGGGTAGTAAAATTAAGCCAAGAATGAATCCCAAATCATCAAGATCCGTATGGTACATAATTATACAATCATTAATATCAGATTAATAAATTTAACTCTTTTTTGAAGATAAGATATTGTCAAATTTATCCGATTCATATCAATTACCTCTCTGATTAATATTACACTTGAAATTTGGACGATACTTACTTATACGTGTAAACTCCAAGTTACGTTATGCAGTCAACATCTAAGATTGCAATTCTCTTTATCGTAATATTATCATCTGGAGCTTTAACGGAAGGGCAATCAGTCTATTTTTCCCTACCTGATATCTACGAAGAGGGAGATTTTGTTCAGTTTTACATTGATTACTATGGCATAAATGATACCAACGGTGAACGAATAGATTTCAATGAGAGCTATGGACAAATTACTCATGAGTTTCTGTTAACACATCTGAAATACGAAGGATCAAACAGTGCCTATTTTGATAATCAATTCCATTCATTTGAATCTGAAATTGTATACTATAATCGATATGAAGACGGGTATAAACCTAATTGGTTATTCACTGATCTTGCTGGATATAAAATGGGAGATGAAATACTAGAGTTCCAAGAAGATCTAACCGATGCTTTTGATTTGGATGAAACATTGGACACCAAAGGACAATATTTCATTGTAGACGAGACTGAATATTTGCTGGAATTAGATGGGGCAAATACCAGCATCCCCGCTTGGGTGGTGGAGATGCGATTTGATGGCTATTCGAATTGGGGGGACTTTAATATGCATATTTCCGTAGACATTATACTTTCAAAAACGACTGGAATCTGGTTAAAAGTCTCGGGCTCACATTTGTATACTTACGATTCTGGTCAAATTAATACGGGCGGTGGAGTTGAAGCTTTCGCAATTGCTGCTAGTGGTGTTAATTTTGATCCTACGGTTCGAACAAGATCCGAACAAGCAGGATTGCCTCTAGTATCATTTGTATTGCCATTAATTTTAATTTCTGTGATTTTGAGACACAGGTTTAGAAATTGATCGATTAATTAGAGAAATTAAACCCATTAATGTTCTCAATAGATCATCAAAACTGAAAGTTATAAATCTAAAATCAAACTATCAAACGATGTTTCCAATTACAACACTTAAGTAGAGATAGGTCAATCAATAGATATCAAGTTTAAACTACTAGATTTGTATAATTTTTTTATAATCTCATTATACGAAATAGACAATTTTAGAAGTATACTGGTGATAAAAAAATGAAAAGTACAGTCAAAAGAATTAAATCAACATTTGGATTCATTAACGGAGAAGGAGAAAAAGATGTCTTTTTCCACGAATCAAATTTGGAAGGAGTTAAACTCCATGAACTAAGAGAAGGATCCGAAGTAGAATTCGACCTCCAAGAGACCGAAAAAGGCCTCGAAGCAACCAACGTTAAGTTAGCTTAATTATCAATTCAATCAATTATAATCCGAAACGATTTGTAATTACAAGATATTTATTATTCTCAATAGCGAAGCGTTTGTAAGAGGCATTATCCCACATAAACGAGGCCAGATTGTTCATGGCATAAAGGATGACAAGTAGAAACAAAAAATACATCATATCAATATCACGGAGTTAAATTCTATATAAGAAAAATATTGCAACGATATTCGATACGAGACTTGAATCTAAGAATCTTTTGTTTGAAAAATGAATTAAAAGGATCGATCGATAGAAAGATTAGGTTTCTTCAGAAGTCTCTACAGTAGGATCATCCACTGGAATTGAACTAGATGCTACATTACTTGGTGTTACATCTTTAAAGATCCATTTTTCACTTTTTACCAACCACGCAATACCAAAGGCTTCTGTGGCAATTGCTTCTAGCCATAAAGTATAGTACAATCCATCTAGATCAACGATAGTTGCATCTACAATCACCAGTACTAATAATAGTAAAATTGAACCCACAATAACTCTACCACAGAATTTGTAAACCGAATTTCTTCTGATTTTCCTTGCATTTCCGTCAGTATCCTCAAATTCAGGAGTTCTGGTAGCTTCCGCCCATATCCTCTTAATCCCGCTTGGTGGAAGTTCCTCGTTTAATAATTTTTGATTAGTTCTTCTGAATAATACCAGACAATAATAAGCCAGAAACATGAAAAATGTGAAAGCTGAGATAAGATGGATATAATTTTGTGGTACTTTGTCCACTCCCTCAGCAGAGGTTGGAGCCAAGGCAGTCAGCATGGCAAACAGACCAGCCCAATTACCTACTTTGTTATCCTCTTCCGATGGATATCCCACATATGCCAAGAGAAATAGCCCCTGTGCGATTAATGTTCCAACAAAGACATCACCCATACGTGTATAGTAATAAGAACTCATGGAACCTTGAAATATTATCTCAAAGCCATTTCCATATATCGCGTTGTGTATAATATGTCCGATAATTAGAAAAAATGGTAAACCCACTGCCGAGAGTCCTATTAGTAAACGTAACTCTTTATAGGTAATTTTATCTGCTTTATTAGATTGGTTTGCTGTTGCTCCCATAGGTTTTTGGAATTATTTATCAGAATAAAAATAATTCGGGGCTTCTGTATCATTAGATATCATGAATCTATAGTTTTTTTCCATCGTTTTACTTCTACTAGAATTCGTAATCATCAATATTAGAATTAATGAGAGTCGATCGATCAATAGATCATGCACTGGCATGTCAATCAAAAACCATAATCTTGAATATCGTCATCAACAAGCATTTTTTCATCTACTTCAGAAACCGGATCGACACTCACCACGTTTTTTGGAATGTACATCATATTATCATCCTGATATGAAATGGTCTTAACAATATCCTGATTCCTGTCAATGACCTGATCGTACTCAAGATCGAAAGCATCGAATATCGGCAAAAATGCCTTTTTTATGGCCTCTGCATAGTATTTATTATCCACTTCAGAAAAACTCTTGATATTCTTGGTTTCCTTGTAACTACACTCAATGAAGTGGTGTTTTTGAAAATTCATGAATTTAGTTGTCTGTATTTCAATTGTAAATGGCTTTACTTTGACGGTAACATATTGAGTACCTCTGGTAATTCGATCCTCATTCTTTCGATTCATCTCCTGTAAAGCGATCTGAACTGCTGGGGTCTTGGCAAAGTACTCATCAAATTTCTTGTTCAGGGATACCATGTGTTGTAAATCAACTATGGGAATCTTCTCATTTTTCAGCATCTGTAATCGCTCATAGATTAAATCAATCATATATTGCTTTGCCTTTTCCAGATCCTCCTCATTTTGTACTTGTTTGAGTTTCTCAGCCACCATATCAAAAGTAGATTTGATGAAGGCAGCAGTATTGCTCTTCTTTATTGCCAGTCCTTTGATAATGATCTTATTATCGGTGGTTATACCGAAATAATTCTTTTTACGGTCTGATAATACCATGAACCGGAAGGTATAATCTAATCCAAGTTCAATTCCCAGATCAATCACTGACCATTCTGTCAATTGAGCCATCTGATCTTTACTAATCTTATGGACAAATATAGAATCAGTATCACCTCCCAAAACAGTCAAGCCCATTTCCTCAGCCAATAATTTAGCTTTCAATAACATGGATCTGGAAAGTGCAGTGGTGGATTCTGCCACTGGAGGACAATACAAGTAAAAATTAGGAGCACCAAATACACCGTATGATGCATTAATGAAAACCTTGAGTGCAGCTTGAATTGTGTTACCCAGCTCTCTTTCATTCTGATCTTTGGATTTACTCATCCCCTTGTAATATCTTACACGTATCTCTCTGACAAAACCGACCATGGATGACATGATGCCGATTCTTTTGCGACATACCCAGTGATCGAGATCAGGTACAATATTATTCTTACAACTGTCATGTGAACATCTCATGGTTTCATAGGATAAATTATAATTCTTGATTGTTGAGGGGTAAAGTGAATTATAGTCAACCACTGATACATCCCAGAATACACCCGGCTTTGGGTCCAGAACAATTGCACCTTTGAACCCCTTCCCATCTATCTTCGAATCGGATTCAAAAGATCCTTTTAATTCAATCAGATCTTTCTTTTTAGGTAAGACCAAATTACGTTTCTCATGTTCCGCAATGATCCAATTAAGAATCCATTTGGAGATAGGTGCTCTATTTACATATGCCAAACTCATTCTACCTACTCTCATGAGAATCACTAATAATTTCCAAGTAAGATTATTGTTAAACGTAGTCAGTTGTAAAGTAAGCTCTGCGTCCCGTATATTATATTCAATCATCTGGGCTCTGGTCATCTCATCAAACCACAAATCGTGCTCGATTTTCTTCTTACCCACCAAAGCCTCACCTACATCCATCAATCTAGATCTGGAATACTTGGCACCAAATGCGTAAAGTCGCACTGCATTGTTGGATAGAATCCTGTAGAGATCAATATGAATTGAATGAGTGAACTGCCATTCCTCTCGGAAAAATAAGTATCTACCTTTCACAATTGGGTCTTCAACTCCTAATTTTTTGGATCTATAAAACAAATATTGCAGATCAAAACTATCTCCATTGTAGGTCAGTATGACTGGATATTCAACCAATTCTTTGTAAAATGATTTTATCAGATCTTTTTCAAGGATGAAAGTTTTGATTATGGGTACATAGCCCAGTTTTTCCTCAATCTCCTTTCTTTCCCTTCTAGTTGGTTCGTATGATAATAACCAGATAATTGCCTTACCTTCATTATCATAAGAGGCGATGGCATTTATTGGAAAATCTGCCTGTTCAGGAATGGGAAAGGTATCTCTTGGTGATGCAATTTCCAGATCAAAGCCGATTCTCTTGATATCTGGTATCTCATCCTCCATGATCGGCATGTTTTCCTGACACAGATCGATAATTATCTTACTGTCACCAAGTAATAATCTCTTGATATTCTCGGTCTTCTCTTTCATCTCCTCTGAATCATTTTTTGATATTTTTATAATTTCATTATTCTTGATACGTATCCATGTACCTGGGATCAAACCTGTCTTGTGAAAATACATCAGCTGCACAGGAAGTGGAATATGGATTTTCCGTTTCTTCCGATCATATTCGTTGGTAAAGACCTCTATAGATTCAATATCGGTGAGTTCTATGGTATCAACCTCTTTATCGAATAGAAGATCAGTTTTCCTTATTATATCCGCATTGAAAGGAACTGGTTCATTGGGATCTTTGTGCTCATATCGGTAGAAATTGGACTTTGTCACATTGGTATCAATATGTCTTACTAGGCATTGTCTTGCAGCATCGTAAATGATCAAGTGAAAGTTATCCAATCTATCTGTGGAATAGTATCCGTCAAGAACTAGTCCCTCATCTATCTCTTCAATTATTTTAATATCAGACCATGGATTGATCTCATCTGATAGGAATTCAGAATCAGTAGTGTAGGATTTCTTCATATCAATCTCCTATGAGAAATTCCAAGATGGGTGTTGTTCCATTATTTCCTTTGTTCTGTAGTTGTTGATATCGAATATATCGGACACTGGGAAAACCAGAATAAGAGAGATGTAGAGAGGAGTTAGATTTGCATAGTTTGAGAATATAGCAAGAACCTTCAAGAAAAATATTAATCTGGAAGTACCGGTTGTATTGTATAATATTTCCAGATCATCCATATTTGGAGCCAGATTGAGAAAGAAATACAATTTCACTATATAGAAAAAATAACTAAGAAATAAATATCTACCAAAAATATAGCTCACCAGAAGAAAATCAAGATAGGTATTGATGGACATCATAAATAGAAGAGGGATGAATATTCTGGATAGCATGACAACCTCGAAGTTCTTGGTATTGGGAAAATATTTGTCTGTATAATCAATTGAATGATTTCTCACAGCTCTTACGTAGTTATCAAAGTAATCCCTGAATTCTTCGGGTAGGATGAAGGAGATAACATATCTGATAAAATGAGTGACCATTGTTAGTTTAACCAGGATCACAATTAAAAAGAAAATATCGAAATTTGTTAGAGGCATCATTGATTCATGTTCACTCCTTTAGTTGAGATTACTATCTCAGTATGGCCTTTGTTTCCCAATACATCATCCTCGATGCGTGAGGATTTGGTGTCGAGAGAGGTAAACAGTGTATTCTCTATGGGTGTACCCTTAGTATCTTTTTTGTGCAGGAACAATCCTACTAAGAATGCAGAGACAAAAGTCATGACCAGAAGTGGTATTGCCTCTATATTGTATTCCATAAGCCATGATATAGATCTGATGGAGATCCAGGATAAAGCTAATCTGATTTGGACATTATGTAAGAGGTGAATTACTGTCATTGTATGTGAATATAAGCGAGATGAATATTATTTAAGTAAAAATTAGTTTGAGATTTATTATCAGCTGTTTAAGAATCGTAAATATTTAGTGTTAGTTGAGATGCTGCAATAATGATGTTGGAAGGACAAGGACTGAAAAATGATACTTGATGAGAGCGAAATCACTAGACTAAGGAAGATATTACTCAAAGAACTAGGTGATAATGTACTGGTGGAACAGATATTTCTCACCATCAAATTATATGTTCCACCTGAGGACAATGAAATCAAGGTAATTTGGGAGAGTGAATGGACCAATCTCAATCAAATAAATCCTTGGTTTGCCAAGATAGTTAGTAATGGAACAAATATTAAGAGAATATATCAGGATTGTAAGGCAGATTACAAATCATCAAACAAAAAGCTGGTGCAGAAAAAGATGGAAGTGAATCTTAGGATTGGTACTGTGGTTGAGTACATATCTGGAGGTAATTCCAAGAGATCCTTGCACTACTATGGGATAATTACTAAATATGGACTTTATCAATTGGGGGAAATCGATGATAAGATGACTATCATTGATTTTCTTAGTACCTTTACAGAAGATAGATTGACAAAAATCTCCGAGGAACATGGTATGATTGCTGAATTAGAGTATATTTGAGATGGTAGAAGTTTAATCAAAATTGATCTTACGGTCACATCTTTTGCATTTGGATTTAGTAGCCACATATCTGAATTGGGAAACGGGAATAAATCTGATTCGCTCCCAGAGAGTCCCATTCTTTGCCTTGGTACCACAGATCGATATACCTTCAATTACACAATGGGTCGCTTTCAAGTTATTCATGTTCCTTACAGGAGCTCAATTGTCTCCATCCCCAGTATTATATCATCCAATGCACTCTTGGTAAGATTTCCATATTTTCGTTGATTAAGAAGGACCTTAAATACTAAAATTGCACTGAAGAGCATAAAATAGGTGTAACCAAGTCTCTTACCTTCAATTCCCATCTCGCTTATTTCCATTAGGCTTAATACAAAGCCGATAATATAAGCTCCGATTACACCTAATATGAGATGAGAGTACTCTCCCAACAAATAAAATACTGGAGTCATGGTTTCTTCTGGAATTGGTGCTCCTCCTATGAATAATGAGAAAAAGAAGTAGTAGTACCAGACATAGATCCAAAACTCGGATAGATTTCCCTGTTGAATGTAGATAATAAAATCAAGATTGGCTGCTCTGTTGGTCCACATCAGATAAGCAAGATAGAGAGGAATATATCCCACCAATGATATCAAAGCTACATCCTTGAAGGTCATCCGACGTCTTTTGTCTGGTTTCATGAAGAATCTGAATCCTTCCCTTCTATCAGAAAATAAACTTCTTTCTGTACCCCCAACATAGCCCGGATATAATATCCCCAAACTCCATCCACGCAATCTAAGGAATACAAACATTATGGTAATTCGCAAAAGAGTTCCTGGTAGGGTGATGAAAGCCATGGCACGTCTAAAATTTCTTGGTCTGTTGTTCCTTACATAATTATTACTATATCCAAACCTGAAGAAGAATGCAAAGACTGTTGAGATCCAGTTGAGGATAAATCTTAGCAGATATGGTAGAATAAGTAGTATAATATAAATGGTGATAATATCATCTGCAAAGTTAAGTGCAGCATCTAATCCCTGTATCATGTTATGCTATCATAATGATCAAACCTTTATAAGAAAAAATGCGATCGATCTATTATCAATTTCTACAAAAACTAAAAAGACGTTGATTGTATGGTTAATTATTAATTTTATACTTTATATGTGTTTTTACAAGTTAATTTTGGATATTTGCCTCATATCCAATTAATATTTCAGTTTATATGAAATTGTTTTGTAGTAAACCTTGTTTACCCCAATATTAATTTATTAACAATTTTACAATTACCAACTGATATTATGAATAAATCATTTCGAGTTAAATTTATGGTGGTTTTGCTTTTCACCTTACTAATCAATCCACCGACGGGCAATTTGATAAATCGAATTGAAGCGGAACCAAATTCAGCCATTAATCCTGGTTATGCTGATCATTTCGGTAGTAGTGGTAGTGGAAATGGCCAATTTTGGTATCCAAGCCCTATTGCTATGAATGGCACCCATATATTTGTTGGAGATGACTACGAACGGATTCAAATATTTGATCTTGCCGGAACCTATGTCGACCAATTTGAGGTGTTTCAAACCCCTTCTACTGATGATAAGGCAAGAGATACAATAAATGGAATTACAGTAAATAACACTCACATTTTTGTAACAATAGATTTTGACGCGGATGATAAACGAGTTCCAAGGGTAGACATTTATGACCTACAGGGGACATATTGTGGGAGATTTGGAACATTTGGATCAGGAGATGGTCAATTCCTAACACCTTATGGAATTACTCATAATGAAACTCATATTTTTGTGACAGACTTCGGGAATGATCGAGTACAAATATTTGATATTGCTGGGAATTTTAAAGCAAAATTTGGGAGCTTAGGTAGTGGGAATACACAATTTAGTAATCCATCAGGCATTGCTGTTAACGATGATAATATTTTTGTTGCTGATTCGTTAAACTATCGAGTGCTCAAATTTGATAAATCTGGAGTCTATCAAACCAAGTTTGGAAGTGAAGGGGTTAACGATGGACAATTCGATTTCCCCCATGGCCTTTATGCGGATGAGAAAAATGTGATCGTAAGCGAAATTGTGAATAATAGAATACAAGCTTTTGATCTAGACGGTAATTTTGTTACTATTTTTGATGGCACTGATTCAGGTTTTGGAGAACTCATCAATCCCCGAGGAATTACAGCCAATAGTAGTCACTTGTTAGTTGTTGAATTTACAAATAACCGAGTACAGATCTTTGAGAGGAATTTTCCCGTACAAAATTTAATTCCGTATTCGAATCCCCTTAATGGGTCGTTTACATTAACATGGGAACGTCCGACAGATGCTTCATACCATCCGCCTTATGGCTACAAGATCTATAGAGGCACTCAAGCAGATAATTATGAATTTCTCTATGAAACCCCAAACTTATTTTTCTATGATTTTGTAATTGTGGATGATCAGGACTACTACTACAAAGTCACAGCATTAACAACTACAGGAGAAAGTAAATTTTCAGATGAGGTTGTTATTAGATTCCCAACACAAATTACACCAACTGAAACCCAAACGATAACACAAACAGAAATTCAAACCACTACAAAATCTGTCACAGAAACTACTGTAGAAGTAGAAACCTATACTGAAAATGTGACTACAACTGTCTATGATGTTAAAACAGAAACGATTACTGAAAGCAAAGACTTAGTGAGTGAAATAACCGTAACTGATTACTCAACAAAAACAGAAGAAACAAACTTTCCTTTCCTTAATGTCTTGATTCTATTATCATTGATGCCAATAATAATTAAATTAAGAAATAGAAGTAGATAAATTATAGGTTTCAATTGATGGAGGACTACTTCTTGTTTTTGTAATATCTGGATGATATGATTTTCTAAAATCACATGTCTCAAAAATTGTTAAGTTAGATAATCGATAGATAGTTTTCCTATTAACAAACGGTCCGGAGAATAATTACTTAATAAAATCCTTCTCAATAATGTCGTAATTCTTGTAAGCCAGTATTGCTTGGAATTTACGATAATCAACATAGTCAACCAATTTGTATACAAATACCGTACCCACAAATGCCATGATTAGGATATACTGGTTGGGCGAAAGAGGATAATTGTTCTTGGCGTAGAGTGAGCTGTCGGCAAATATCGCCTTGACCTTGACCTTAGCCTCAATTTCAATATCGCCCTTGTATTTCACCGTGGAAATTGTGATGGGTATGACCTGATCATGTTCGATCTCTATTGATAGTTTGTACTGTTTGAGTTGATCTGTATCCAACAAGGGATCATCCTGATCACGACCCTTGTAAATGCCAAATTCTACCTTTGTACTTTTATCTCGATCCTCCTTGGCAAAATTAAGATCGAGAAATATATCCAATGGAGTCTCAGTAAGGTTGTAGTCATGTCCATCTGGTGATTGGAAATAGAAGGGGAGCAATCTGATTGGTAAAAACAGATAGATTTTCTGACTATCCCAATTTACACTTGATTCAACCATCTCAATTTTTTGTGGGAATACTCTGGTGATTAGAGTGATCTTCTTGTGAAAGTCATCTGTGGGAATATTGGGAATCTCAAAACTTGATATATCATATTCGAAATTTAGAGTGGCATTTTGTTTCGTCCCACGAATTATCTCAATATAATTGTTAATTTTATACTGATATTGAGATAATGTATTATCCACATATTCATCAATGGGTTCAACATATTCACTCTTGTAATCATCCAGTGTATTCAGATCACCAAGAATATAGGTGAAATGAATTACTCCATCTCTCAAGGCACTCTCACTCAAGGTTCGGGAATATTTGCCGAGTGGAATATCAATTCCGTCATCTAATATAATTTCCTGATGCAATATCACCCTATAAGCCTCAAAGCCATCTACAGTGACATTGTAAGAAGTGAAATTAATAGTGCCGAATAAACCATGTCTGATGGTAAATTGAGAGATTAGTCCCAACTGGACAATTGTACTATCCTTGTGTATATCTACCTGAACAGGACCATATCTGGATTGTTTGAAAATTGGTGTTACATCAAGTTCAATCTCCTCTATCTCACTTACGTTATGAGCGGTAACAGATGTTATATTGAGTACTAATAAGAGAATTATGAGTGTTTGTGTTATTTTTGTTTTCATGCGAGTTGCCTCCCTTGATCTTTGTTCCTAGTTCTTTTTTTCTCAGATATCTTATCCTTGGTAACCTTGGTAATATTATCTAGTAGATTTTTCTGTACCTGGTAAGAGATCATTAGTTGATCCAGATCATGGGACAATTTAGATCGAAACTCATCGATGCTACCTCCATCGACATCATTCTCATAATTATCAAATTTCAAAACCCAAGTGAGATCGAAGAATGGTTCTTTCTCATTATTGCTCATCTTGTGGTTTTTGAACTGGAATTGATTGATCTTGTGGATCAGTATCTCTGAGGAGGAATCGCTAGTATCTATTTGCAGAGTCTTGCAGAGATCTTTGTATATCATATCTATAATTTTTCTAGATATCTCATCCGAATCCATTTTACCTCCGTTCCTTCGTATTATGTGATCGATCTTTTTCTCATATCCCACTTTCAGATCATCATGAAGAGGTAATAGAATGTTATCGGGTAGTGATTTGGGATTGAAGTATATCTCCGCCTCAAATAGATGTTTCAGACCATCCCTACTCATCAGGCTAAATATCTGGTCACCTGTTAGCGAATCCCAATTTTCAAATAACAATTGAAAATCAACTATCTCCTCATGGGTCTTCTTGCCAATGGATGGTAGTTTGGTCCAATCCACTTTGGTCTTTATTAGTTCACCCACGGAGGGATTATCAAGTGTGCCTGCGAGCATCTTCTTGGTTTTTATCTTGAAATTAAATAGAGATAGGGGAAGTTCAAGCAGATCAAATTTGTGTTTATTCTCGTCAATAGACATATTCCATGTGGGTTGGTAGAAATAAAGGGTTCTATCAGAATCTATTCCAATTGCATCGATCCTGCTATTCATCCTTTTTTCAACCATTATCTTTTGTGCAACTTTATCTAAATCTGCAAATTCGGAATGATATTCACTGGATACTTTCTGCTCTATCAGTACCTCCTTTTGTTGTTTACGTAATTCCCTTGCAGCTCTTTCAATTGCTGCTTTAGTCCTCTTGGGTTTTACCTCAACCTTCTCTTCCTCCTCCTTGTCATAGGTCTTGATTCTGATTATCTCTTTATCTGTTAAATTCTCAATTTCGTTATCGCTCTTGTCAAATTCATTAAATTCGGTTAGCGTGGTGGTGATAATTTCCATATCAGAAGAAATCTCATCATCAACCTTATTGTTAATTTCATTCCCTTCATCAGATTCTGTGGGGCGTATTACGCTGATGGTTGGCATTCGAGGCATATCTGCCTTTTCAAGTACCTGTTCCTTATGTACGAGTATCTCCTGTTGTATATTGTATAACTTGTTCTGATACCTTTCCACAAACGATTTTACAAACTCATCATGGTCCTGCACCCAAACACCCTGATCAAGAATTGATAGTATCTTATTATTTGCTCCATATGCAAAGGTGGGTAATTTAGAGAACTTATCATAGTAAGCAATAGATATTAATCCTGGCCAGTTGAGCAGTGCAACCTCATATCTGATTTTACCCTGCTGCCTAAAGCCTTCCATGATGGTTGATGAATTTCTTATAATATTCTGAATATCAATTTCTTTACTTTTTAGTTCGGAAAGAAGAGAATTCATAATACCGAGTGCTTGATCGATGGATTTTTTTCCAGCATCGGTTAACTGAATATTGTAATCGTTCCCTGTTGGATGAATAACAATCAATTCACCTTCCTTTAATTGGTCTAGATTTCTTGAATTAATATCTTCCAAGGAAGTTCTGAAATTCTCATCCATATAAAAATCATTGAGATTTCTAAGATTGTTGCTAATCCTATCAATTTGCACAAATATATCATCAGAGGTTATTGTGGGATTATTATTAAGTAATTTACTGTAAATATCTCGACCATCAAATATCATATTGTATTGTCTCAGTGCCTCATCGGCATTGTGTAGATTATCTGTAGTTTCCTCAATCTCGCTTATTTGATTAATCAGCGGGATTGATTTATCCGGTTCCTTAACAGGTTCCTCAAGCGGTGGTTTTTCCTCAATTGAATTAGTTACTGGAATTGGTAGATCAATCAATGATACACTTTCCAACTCAACATTGTCTGAAGTATCAGAAATATCTACATTATCAATAATTTCAATCGGAATTTCATCTTGTTCATTGTCTGTGATTATAACATCCTCATTTGTTTCCTGATGTGAAACTTCAATGCGTACCTCATTCTCAATAGTAGTAGTTCCTTCTACCAAAGAAATAGCAACCGATGGCTCTTGATTGACCTCAAGTAATTCTTCATTAACAATTGTCTCCTCCATTGACAATTCTACGTCTAAACTAGTAGAAATGACTGAGCTCTCATATTTGAGAATATAATTGATAAATCGCTCATCAGATTCTGGAATGTATATCCTGCGTGGTGGTTCATCAGGTAGTAATAAACAACTCTTCTCAAACAGTGGTAATTTTTCTTTCCAGTCATCTTTCTTGTGATACCATTCCTTGTTCAAAAATTGTTTTACTTGATAATTATAGCTAAGAATGATCTTGGGCATGGAATTAAATCGGGTCTGATTCATCCGGGTAATACGGTAAACTTTTCTCACATCATCATAGCCTGTATTTTTGTCATCCAGGATAAATCTCATCTTGTCAGAAGTCATAAGCATAGAGAGATCAATATCATTGATTATTATTGAATGAATCGGCTCCCCCTCAATATCAGCTCTTAGTGACATTATATACACAAGAAGCATCATGTCCTTTTCTGAATATTTCTCCGTGGAAAAATACACTCTCTTCGGTAGGCTGAAGTTATGGTCCTGTGGAAGACTATCAAAGATTTCTTTCAATCTTATCTGATTGAAAATAGAAAGTAAACTACGAGAAACCATATCATCAGTCAGACCAATCTCATTCTCAAATGATTCAAATAATTTCTCGAGCAATTTATCAAAGGTATCAATCTGTGACATTAGTTCCAACAGAGCATCCTTGATATCAGACCAGTATTGAGTAAAATCAGCTGCCACATCTTGTCGGGAAGAAAAAGAGAATAAACCACTTATTAGTTTGAAGACTGGCATCCAGACATCAAAACTATTGTTGTTAATGATCTCCAATAGATCCAAACGCAAAGTTTCTGGTTCCAATTCAGTATATCCCAGTGGTTTTGGTCCTCCTATGACCACCATTGACGACTCCATCTCAATTGTTTCCTCGGATTTTAACCATTCCAGATAGAATGAGTAATTTAGCAGCCAAGTCTGAAATTTGTCCTGATCTGATACAACTGACAAAGAGGTACCTGCAAGTTGATTGTAATGTAATATTTCATCAGGGGTCATATGAAGATAGAAGACGAAACTCGAGAATGAGGTAGTGGGATCGTGTATTGCAGAACTGAAACCATTAATATCATAATCTAATCTTTCTCCATCAACTTTGGATAATTTGGACATACTTCCTATTAATCGGTAGATGGTAGTTCGCTCCAATATCTGCATTTGGGGATGTTGGTGTGTAGATTGAAAAAATGAGATCTGGAAATTCCTATTGATTTTTACCAACTTGGACATTCCCAGAAGATTTGGATACTGATCCAATACATAATGCTGGTTAACCATCTCGTCTACAATTTGATTGTGAAGTTCAGATTCTGGATGAACCGTGAGCTTGGAACTGTACTGTGCACCGATAATGAGTAATTCATTTTCCATTCTTGAATTAATAATATGGATATCTACTCCATTATCTATCAATTGGCTCAGATAGGTGGAAATATCTCTCTGTTTAATTGCTCTGGAATTTATTACTGATTGGTTATGCAGCAGGTAATTGTTTCGAAGACTGCGGTAGGTGGCTTCCTCGTTAATTTTTGATGATGTATTGTAACGTAATTTTTTGATAGTCTTCGAGATCTGTTTGGGAAGCTGCTTCTCACGATATATTTCAATGGTTTTGGGGAGAGTGATCGCAGCTATTCTTATGAATTGAATGTTCATAGTAGTGTCGCTGTATATTTTCTTTAGCAATACTCCTCTGGAGGTAAATTCAAGGTCAACCAAGGGGATATCTGTTTCAGTTTTCTTGGTTGGTGTGTCATCTGAACGACGAAGCATGTAAGTATAGAATCTATGAATCTAATATAAGTAAAAACTGATGATCGATCGATTTTGATATTACAAATCATATTTTCTAAATATTAACAAGTAACTATGATCGTATCCGTACCCGTAGACGGATTCAGCTCCTACATTTTCCTGATTTATCCATTGAATAATTACTTCTTTCTCCATTTTCATTACTCTCCCTATCCTTTTTGCAATGTCCCACGCAAGTGTTGTTATAGTTTCATCTTTCATTGACTTCAGATTTGCTACTTCCACTAAACAATAAGACGTAGGTTTCATTAATTTTTCAATAGAATGAAAAATTCTTTCGATATTATCCAGATATGATTGATAATTTGTTGTGGCTTTATACCCGTCTAAAGGACTTGTTGTCTCACTGTTATTCATATAGGGGGGTGACGTTATCATAAGGTCAAATTTAGGAAGTTTATAGCTCTCAATCTTTGTAGAATCTCCACATTTTATCAAAGTATTATCTTTAAGTTCTGATTTAATAAATTCAACCTTCTTTTGAGAAATTTCAATGCCCACTGCATTTCTGTTCATTCTTTCCGCAACAATTAAAGTAGTTCCATAACCTGCGAATGGATCAAAAACCAATTCTAATTCTGATGAGTAGTTTTCTACACAATATTTAACAAATTCTTCAGAATACCGATTATCATCTTGAAAATGTGGAGGAAGAGCTTTCTCATTACGAAATGGCAATGAGACAATTGTTGTCATCAATAATTCATATATTGACTTCTTCTTAAAGATAGAGCAGTAATTAATTAATGCCAGCTTGGAATAAGAGATAAAACGATCGATCGAAATTGTCTAGTAATAAACAAATCCGAGAATAATGATAAATAACCCAGTTAATGTAAACAGACCAAATAAATTGAACGTACTGGATGGACTGTTTACGGATCGATCATCAATAATTTCATTAGCATGTTTCTTTCTATCTCCGGTTATACGACCTAAGAAATTCATATTTCCCAATCCCATTCTACCGATTCCTCTATGTTTACTATTATTGGGCAATAGCGTATTAGTATCTGAGTAAAACCTATTTCCCCAAATTGACCAAATGATAATGATTAATCCAAACATGAAGACAAAATTCGAGTCAAAACCACTTCGTAGGATAATTAAAGCTGGCACCATTACGAGAAAAATCGCTGCAGTTATACCCAATGTCCATAACTTTCTGATATGAACAGAACGATTGGTTTTGCTAAGTAATTCATGCTCAATATGTGTAGATTTCGAGGTTTCCAGTTGTTCACGCATGGTATTTCCCATAGTTAAGTATATACAATTCAATTATTTAAATTTATCTGACAATACAAAATTTATGGCTTATGATCGAATGTGGAGAAATATTTTCTAGGATCTTTCATTAATTAGAGATACTATTTGTAATGGTACAACAATGCCTGTGGAATTGATAAACCACAGGCACAATAAATTTCAGACAATCTAGCAGCATTGTTGCAACAGATCTTCACCAATCCAATCCCCTCTACATTTATTGTGTTCCTGGAATTGGAAAAAATCTGAGCCTCATCATTAAATTGATTGGAAAAACCATGAATACGAATAAGGTGTTCCTTGACCTCATTGAATTCTTGTATATCCAGATTCAATTTATCTATCAATCTTGTGTAGGACAGCACTATATTATTCTCATATGAATTGAGTTGATCAGCAATGATCACAATACTATCCAAGTAATCAATTCGGATTCTCACAAGATCAATATAGTCAACAAATTCCCTCTCCATGGAATAATGCAATTCCTCGGTTTGAAAATATTCCACTTTGGTATAGTGGGCCAATAATTTCTGCAAGCTAATGTAAAAGTCATATTCTAACTTGATACAGTTCCTCTTCTCATGTAAGCTCTTCATCAAGGTATTGAGTAGTACAAGTTGGTCACCCTGGTGATATTTATTGATTAGATCTTCGAAAATATCAATGAAACCCCCAATTATCTGTTGTAATCGAGATTTCATGAATAGAATATCTCTGAATATCGACCTGAGGGAGGTGTAATAATTGTCAGCTGCCCGATTTGATATTTCCAAACCAAAGAACAGACTATCAATTGCCTCCAAACTCTCTTTTATTTCCAATTTTTCATCATAGAATTCATCTTCGAACACTTTTTCTTTATTATTGGATCTTGATTCTGATGTTGATTTTACTTGATTGATTAATTGATCAGATGAGTGAAAAGTAAAACCAAGATCATGGTCCAATTTATTTTGCTGCTCATGTAGTAGATTTGTATACATCTTGTGAATGATCGAATTGATATTATTATCTGGATGATACTTGATATCGAGGGAGTAGTAGGATGACAAAATCAGGATAGAGAGTAGTGATATTCCACCCAGAAAAATCAGACCAGTATCCAACATGAAGTCCAATCCTAAATTGACAACACCTCTGGTTGCACTGATAATCGATTGGATTCGCTGATCGTATATCATTTCAGTTTCAGCAGCATTTCCAAAGGTTAGGATATCTGAGACAAACTTTAGTATTTCAGAAAATACAATAACTGGAAACGAATATTTGAGTCCTTTCTTCCCCTTATCAACCCCTGCAAGTAAAATCAAAACAGAAACAACGGAGACAAGGACTGAAATAATCTGAATAATATTGGCTAGTAATAATAAGGGGGTCACAATCTTTCCAGTAACATAAACAGTTCCGGCAAGTAATAATCCGATACTTATTGTAATTATGAGATACAAGATAAACAAGGTATCAAGATATTTGATAAATGAATGGAGATTAGCCATCTTGGATCGATAGGTGTCCCTCCTAATGCTGGGAATTAATAATTTCAGAAATAACAAGTTTGAGATTAGTATTGTGATACTTAGCAAATTGGAGAGGTCAATTTGATCAATCATAGCGTTCTTTCCAATTGCATAAGAGTAATTCCAGTTACTGTGACTATTATCAGGCGGATAAACATAACTGATACTATCTCAATATTAATTTTATTCCATATCCTTGTGCGGTTATTGAAGAAGTCCTTATTATGATCATTCTTAACAGATTTTTTGTCTACAGGTTTTATTTCCACATCATCTGAGGTCATCTGCTGAATTTCCTTCTTCATTGTAACGCTCATCTTAATTCACCCACTCAACCAGATTCCTGACATCAATAGATCTGTCTACAATCCATTTATCACCTAATCCATTTGGTGTAAATTGTCCATCAGTCAATTTGTAAGTAGATATGGAAAGCCTGTCTGGAATGTTGGTTGTGACCACACTGGCTGATTCGAATCTATTTTCATCAAAATCATAACATAATTTGATTAGATGCTGATCAATAATATGATCTGGATCTTTACCCAAGATTCCATTGATGTGAAGGGTTTTATCCTTAATTAACTGTGAAGTCTTAATATTTTTAGACAGTATTCCACCAATAATTACTGTGAACCCATATCTCTCTCTTATCTGATTAATAAGTTCACGAATGTGAGTATAGAAATATTTTACTCTATCACTCATAATAACTCCATATTTGAACATGGAATGTTGTATCTCCCGATATTCTTCTGTATTATTCTGATATTCTCCCAACTGGTGTTTGTAATTAATAAATTCATCAATTTCGGATTTCATCTGCCTTCTCATTGTATTTCTTGTATTTGTCAGCCTGATATTCTGAGCATCGGTAAAATCAGCCAGCATTTGTACTATCTCTTGCTTCCGCATTCTCTGGTAAATACCATTTGTGGATTCAATGTCAATAGAATTTTTGTATGCTCTTATTTTCTCAGAGGATGCAAGTTCAAGATCAGTAATTTTCAAGTTGTACTGGTCCTGTTTCATTCGAACAAAATCATTGGGTGCCATCAACAGTACTGAGGATTCCAGTTCATTATACAACAATCTACGCAGATCAGGAAATAAGATTACAGATCCTTCTTCTAATCTAGATTCATTATTCCCAAGATTGCCTGTTTGGTAGATATCCTGCATAACATCAAACATCTGATCTATGGTATCTATCTCAATATTGAGATCATCAATGAATTTTACATTATTTTGTTGAATATAATCATTCCATTTGCCAAAAAGGCTGTTTCGCTTCATTATGACCTGATCAGCCCTCTCAAAAAAGGTTTTCTTGTCGAGCATCCATACAATAGATGGATTCTGCCCCTCTAAATCAGGCGTTTGTGATAAAATTCCATCTGGACTGATAGCATTAGATCTTATTCTTGATTTATTCTGTGTTCTAATAGATAACCAAGAGAGTAATCTTGTAATCGCACCTGGATAACCCAAGTAACAGTAATCAATAAGTTCGTTGTTATTAATATAATATAAATCCTGATCAATTCCAGGTTTGCTAATATTGTTCCCATCATCTTTTGAGAAGCCAAGATCAGTAGTATTATCTGATCTTCCTTTTTCTGCCAAACCGAATCCCATATCCGGATTAAGATGGTTTGGTGAATTATTCATCATCGCATATGGGTATTGGTCCCAGTGATAATTATGATTAACCTGGGTTTCCACCATCATTGAATTGGTTTTGTAAGGACTTGTTGTTCTGGAAGTTGGATCTAGAAGGTTATTTTCTATTAGGTAATTCAGTAATCCCTGATCATTCTCATTAACAATACTGTCATTGAAATGATTATGAGTGAACTTCCGAGTCCGACGTGGTGGGTTTCCTGGTCTGCTTGTAGTAATGACAGTTGAAGTTTCAACCATAATATCATTCGTGATCTCTTGAACAATTTCCTTAGTTACCTCTGGAGTAACATCTGGAGTAAGCAAGATTTCCTCAATCTCACTGACATAAAGATCTCGGATCCTACCTGATCGAATATCATTGCCAATACGCCCATCAGTATTTCTCATCCAAGAAATAACCTGTTTGGTAAGTAAGTCAGAATTTTTTATATCCTCCTCCGATACTCCGTCGTTACAGAGCGCAACAGCCATTTGTTGGGTATTCAGATCCTCATCAAATAATTTAGCTGCTAGAATTGCAATAACCATCTCTGGTTTCTTCTTCATGCAGAAAATATTGGAGTAGTGGTTGTCTATCTCCTCAACAAATTCGTTGAGAATGGCAGGTTTGCACACAAATCCTTGATCAGCTAATTGAAAAATCATTGATTGTGCAGTTCTTTTGATCTGCTTCCTCTTCAGAGTTCTTCGGTCTAATCTTCTCGAGTTGTTCATGAGAAATGATAATCTCTTGACTGCATCTTGTCTCAAGTTAATGATACCAGCTGTATCAATATTAAATTCCTGACAGAGCTCTGACACACTTACATTTGCCACCTGTACATCCTCATAGGATTGCATTAGTTCTATGATAACACCAGTAAGAAATTTCTTGGAATTGGTGGAGTAATAATTCATGGAAGCCTTGGCAAGTTCCTCGATTTTCTCATTAAGCAAGAACTGGGTTACCTTACGAAATTTAATCGGCAATGACTTCAGTAATCTCTTGTAATTCTTCATTCTGCTGAGATGTTTAGTCTCTTTGTTCTTGGAAACACTATTTCTCATACTGTAATACATACCATAACCACCCAGTTTGATAGCAATATCTTTCTGATGCCTATCCTTATATTCCAAATTTATCGTATTGTGACTGATTACACTTTGTCCTTTGGGATTGGTGTGATAGGTGGGGCTATCATCAATATCAACAAATTCCGGATCAATCTCAGCTCGATGGTCGCCATATTGAGCAATTGAATTCATTTCGTGTTCACTATATCGATTGTAATTGGTATCTTTTTTGAAATCAAGAGGATAACGCTCCATGATTAGTTTAATCAGATTTTCACGTATCTCTTTTCTTTCGAGTTCTTTTTCTTCGTCTGATTTATTGTGTTTGACATCATCAAACTCACCTGAAAAGAATCTTTTGTACGCTGTTGATGAATTTTCATTAGTTTTTATATCATATTGAGTATCTTTTGTAAAGATCATATCTATATATTTGATTCATCTCGCGATGAAATGATGCTGATCAGTTGTACTTTTGCACTACTCATGAAATACGAGTAGTTCACGCGTATTGTGGGAGTTAATTTAATCTAACCGAATATTATATCGTTACCTTGCTTCTTAATTAGGCAAAAATTATTCAGAAAGTGGGAATTTGACATAAGCCGGATGATTAATTAACTCATAAAATCATTAACAAATGGATTCAGGTTACCCCAGTTGATCCCAATCCAGTTGCACCTCGTGTAGTTGTTGACACGAATGCTGATATTGTTTTTTCACTCTCTATGAAATTAACATCTGGTACCTTGCGTATTGCCATCTGAGCAATTCTATCCCCTGCCACCACTGTATAATCCTTTTTAGAAAAATTGGCTAGTAACACCATAATCTCACCTCTGTATCCGGAATCAATCGTTCCAGGAGAGTTGGTTATGAAGAGCCCATGTTTGGCAGCAAGCCCTGAGCGCGGTCTGATCTGCGCTTCCCATCCCATCTGTAATTCTATGGCAATACCTGTTCTGATGGTTTTGTATTCTCCGGGATCTATCTTGAGTGATTTGATAGATCTGAGATCTGCACAAACATCCCCATCCGTGGCAAAGGTTGGCATTCGTGCTGTGGGTTCTAGTAGCTTGACTTTTACTTCTACCATTACTTGTAATAATAAATGAAATTTATTTAGGTGAAAGTTATTTTACGATTTTACTGAACATCTACAATGATACCATTTGTTGTAACATCGTCGTACAATACATCTTTTGGTTCTATTGTACTTTGGATATATTTTAAGTCTGGATAGTGTTTTTGAAATGAATTGTTATTTTCCTTGAATCTCTTACCCATCTGGTTTGTAAAGAGGAATTGTATTCTATCAAAATTTAGTATATAGGAGATTAACTTATTTTTAACCTGCTTCTGATTGTCAACTCCTAAGATTTCTCTTTTGATAATGAAACATTCATTCTCTGTGAGGGGTGGTTCAGAATATATTTTACTTGAATTATTGATACGAAAGCCTTGTTTCCCCAGTTTGTATAATGCCGATAAATCATAATTTTTGATCAGCTCCTTCTCATCAGTCCTATTATAATGAGAATTAAGATAATTAATAAAATCATCTTTCTGCAAGGATTCTTCATGTTCAAATGCTCTTAATATAAGCATTGCACGTCTACGTAACAAAAGACGGAGGAACTTCACATTTTCCAGATGCAAATTTTCCAATGGTACGAACAGGGAGCGTTTTATGTCATCTCTAAAAATCAAATCAATGGCCTTTGATCTCAACTTGTAGCAGAACCCATCTTTCCGGTATTTCTTACGATTTATTTGATTTCCAGTAAATGTAATTAATCCATGTACTCCTCTTTTGTTTATGGAGTAGCTTGGTAATTCACTAATTTTCAGAACATCAATTATACCCAATCGCACAAATGGCATCAATATATTCTCAACCACATTGGTACGGTCGATAAAAGTCAATTGTCTGATGGCACCAGTACTCCACCAGGAGTTGAAATGTCTGTCCTCAATCTCACTATTCAGTATTTGTAGGATGTTTATGGTGTGCCTATCCGCTAACCCCTTAATATCTTTAATATACTCGGGTCTGTCCAACCTGAATATATCTTCATTGCCAATTGAAATAAAAGATTCGGCAGGATCAACCATATATTGTAAATATCGGCAATACTAGTAAATGTATTTTTTGTGTATGGGTTATTAAATGAGGAAATATCTGCAAAAACCTAGCTATAAGCTAGTTGAAGATAATATTATATTGGTTACTCGGTAATTTTTCTTTATATAATATTGACCCCATTATCTGTTTGTGAGTCAATCAAAGAAGGAAAATACAACCCAAGATAATCCTCAAATATATCCAATAGCAGAGGATCAGTCCTCCAAATTTCTTGCCATAAGCAGATTATCAGGTTCCAATCTTTATGCAAAGAAATTCGATGATTCGCTGAAATATGATGAACAATTGCTGGGACTGGGAATCAATGCATTACGTATCTTTCTTCTGGATTCATTCAAACGAACCAATATCACTTCTATCAATGTTGATGAACTCACCGTGAGGATGGCAAACATTGATGATATCATTGTCTACTACATCTACACGGGTCTGGTTCCTGAACAGGAAACAAGGTTTACACATTTTGTGGAAAGATTGGTAGCAATGGACTGTTGGGGAAGATTTAGTGAATCAGAATACAATATTTACAAGAGAGATACCAAATCCATCTCTCTGGTAGTTGAGGAGATATTTGGGGGGTGAATAAGTAAATTGGCTGCTAAAAGTACACCCAGCCTTATAGATCAGATACATTACAATACAAAAGATCCGAAGATAATTTACGAAAGACTTATGGGGAAGTATACGGATGTCCTAAACAGAACCAAGGACTACCAAAAGAAGGTCCAATGTCTGGAACGCAAAAGAAATGTCTGCAATAAACAAGTAAAGAGATTATACTCACAATCAAAGACTGCAGTTGGAAAACGAGATGACATAAATGAGCAGGTAAAGCATATCAAAAGTGCCCGTGATCAGGTAAGTGGGGAAATCGAGCAGAAAAAACAATTGGTAAAAAAACTCAAGAAAGATCCTCAGAGTCAAAGTAGACATAATGATCAATTACAGAGATTGAAAGAGCGTGGTAGCTCTCTTCACAATCAGGTTAAACTATTAGCCTCCGAGAGTAGTAAGCATCACTCTGTTATGTTAGACTTGGTAAGTGAAGCAGAACGGGAGAAAATGAAGGCGAATGATTTACACAAGCAATTTGTTGAATCAAAAGCCCATTTGGTAATATTAAAAAAAGAAAAACAACAACTGAAACGCAAGGTTAACAGAAGTAGAAAACAAATGAGTAGATCTTGATCTGCAAAGATGATGAATATTACTTATATATATTTCACAGCAATTATATCTCCATGTCGAATGAAATTACAGATAAGACCATCCTCGATATGATTGAGGAGGGAAAGAACAATTTTGTCTCCTCGAGATTTGATGATGCAGCAAAATTATTTGGATCTGCCGTTAGAAATCTTGAACAAATAGATTACTACATCGATGCCGTATATTTTGGCTATGCAAGAATTGTGGCTTTGAATAAAGCAGATAAATCAGAGCAGGAAATCATGGCTTTGGTGGATCTGGGCAAGAAGTGTATGCGACTTGCCTTGAAACAATCGATGGAAAAGCAAAAACAGGTGAAACATCCCCTCGAAAAGAGTGTCTATATGAATCACAGTCAAAAAATAATGAAAGATATCGGCATGGTGGAAGAGAGGGAGAGTATCGTGTTTTCCCTGGTAAAGTTGTATAAATCTCTGATAACAGAAGAGAACACCACCATTGAGGTACAAGAGGAGTTTCAAGAACGAATTATCAAATTTTGCTATGAATATGATCATCCCAGTTTAGTTGAGGAATATGAGGAGATTAAACTGGCACAATTACTGGTGCAGACCGCGGACACTCTATTAAATTCTGAGAGATTGCATGTTGAAGTGATTGCTGCCAATAAATATATCAGAGCTGCCAGTTTCTATTTAGAATATAATCAAGAAAAAGAAATGAAAAAATTGCTGCGTCAGGCATTGAAATGTAGTAAACATGGGCAGTTTGATAAATTCGGTTTTGTTAAGATTGTCAGACCTGCAAGAGCATTGGATGATGAAGGTAGAGAGATTGATCCCGATCCTGACATGGCTGAGAATATGATTGATGAGTATTTGGATCTCCTATTTCAGAATTTAGAGATTGAGTGATTAGAGTGGCAACAATTCAATCAGATCAGAATCAAGGAAATGCAGTTGATTTATTACCACCTGAGATCAGTCATCTCAACAGGGATACATTTCAACACAATGGGAAGAAATATCTGTCCATACCAACAATCACAGAATTTCTAATTGAGGCAGGAATAGGTAATATTCGTATATTTCGTCAGATAATGAGAGATTTACAAATCCAGGGAATAAGTACTCTGGAGGACATGATCAATCTCAACAAATCACAACTAATGCAATTGGATAGCGTTAATGCTGATATCGCTCGTAAGGTTACTCAGCATCTGGTTAGGGTCAAGCATAAAGGATCATTACTGCTTGGAGGTAATGAACTTGAAAAATTAGAAGAGGATTATTATTACTTAGAGTTTGAAAAAAACATAGATAGGGTACTTTTCAAGCATACGAATGGTAAACAAGGAATACGATCCAAATCAGTGATTGAATTGTGTGGAGATGTGGGGGTTGGTAAGACTCAGTGGTGTATGATTGCAACCTGTAGTATGTTACAAGTGGGGAAAAAAGTAGCGTATATCGATTCTGAGAACGGATTTGATTACTCAAGGATAAAGCAGATCGCCAAGCAAAACGAATTGTCTCAACGTTCCATAAGAGATAATATTATTTTCACCCAAATAGATAGTTTTGATGATTTAGATGTGGTACTGGATCAACTATCTCCAATAGTCCAGGAACAGAATATAGGAATGATTGTGATTGATTCGATTATGCAAATCCTACAGAATACATATCCAGTGGATAGCAATTTGGATAATCTTGCGCAACGTCAACTACACTTGAGAAAGACCATGCGAAGATTGCGTTTAATGGCAAGATATCATAATCTAATCATAATTTACACAAATCATAATCGAGAGGCCAGATATATAATTCCACAAGATTTCAATGAGGATTTGATTGAGGGAGATGATTTGAAAACTGTGATTAATCTGCTGAAAAGATTGATGGTAAATCAGATTCCTATGGGTGGGCAAACATTGGCCCATTCATCTGATATGCGTATTTATCTAACAAAGAAAAAAGATAATGAAAATAAATTATTACACAAGGCGAGCATGGAAAATTGTTCATTTCTACCCAAAGTCTCAGTTGAGTTCATAATAACATCCTCAGGTTTAGGGACATCGGGAATTTCTGAAAAGAGGATCAGATCAATAAATCAAGCTGAAGCATCTAAAGATCATATAAGGAAACTGAATGATTTACTAGGATAAACTATTATTGATAGATCTTTTTACTTATATACAATTGCCATCATGTGATCAACTATGGTGACCCTGTTAGAATCAGATGATGGTGATTCAGTCTCAATTATAAGAAAATACTCCATATTAGTAATTATCATATCTTTGTTTCTCCTGGATAAATTCTATGTGAGAAGAGATGGGGATTACATTATCATTGGCGATACTGCTCTGGAAGTTGGAGATCTTATTCTCCTCTTCCTCCTGGCTCTAGCGATAGTAGCACTAATGAGACCTATGGAACAGAAAAAATACCAGAGATTTCCCTGATTCTTACTTAAATACATTTGATCACACTACATAATCCTATGGCTACACAAGCTGATGATCATTCACTCGATGGAAAAACTTTCGAGCTGGATGGCATAACATACTTAACTGAGCCTAACATGGATGAGTTTCTTGCGGAAGCAGGATTCAAAAGTCCAAGCGCTCAGAAGCGTGCAAAAAGTGCTTTGAAAAACGCCGGATTTGATAATTATTCTGGAGTCTTAGCACTTTCTGTGAAAGAATTAGAGGCAGTGGATGGAATATCTGAATCCAGTGCTAAGATTATATTCAATCATTGTCTCAGGATTAAATTGAAGGGCAAACTTGTCACCGATTATGATGGAATGTTAAAGAGGGAAGAAGAGTTCAATTATCTTCCCACCGGATCATCCTCTTTGGATGAGATGTTAACCTACTCTGGCGGACAAGTAGGCTGGAGATCCAAGACCTTGATTGAAGTGTATGGTGAACCTGCGATGGGTAAAACCCAGATCTGCTACACTGCATGTGCCATGACAATGGCTCCCAAAGAGAGAGGTGGCTGGGAGAGAGGTGTCGCTTATGTCGATACTGAGGGTGCATTTGTACTTGATCGTTTCAAATACCTGGCAAGATATTGGGGGGCGGACATGGAGAAGATGAAAGATAAATTCCTCTATGCTCGTGCAGACTCCATGGATGAGGTTGAATTGGCTCTTGATGAGATTATCAAGGTTGCAAAAGAGAAGGACATAGGTATAGTTGTCGTTGATTCGATTATGGACGCCTTGAAAAGTCAGTACCCTGTTGGTGGACAAGAATTAGCAAACCTACAACCTAGGCAAAAACATCTCAAACGAGTACTTGACAAACTAAAAAGTCTGGCAAATCTATTCAATCTGGTGGTATTCTACACCAACCATGTGAGATCGAACATTGGGGGCCCCATGGGTACACCCGAACTTGGGGCACAAGGTGGAGCTGTTCTTGGCCACGCATCTGATATCAGAATGAGATTGGAAAAAGCAACAAAAGCTGAGCGTAAGGACTTTGGTTTTGATGATAAACCTGCTGGAAAGGTGGGATTGAAAGTTGGGAGAGCAACCATTGTTGATTGTGGTTTTCTACCTGAAGGTAGAGGCTGGTATCTTATTGGCCCCATGGGTGTGGCAGATCCCAATTCCTATGATAAGATCTTCAAACAATCAACTGAATACAAGAAGAAGGGTTATATCTCGCAGGATGGAATTGGTGGAGGTTTAGTTCATCTTGATCCCAATGCCAAAACACCTACTGAATATATAGAAGATAATCAAGTAATGATCTATGGAAAGAAGAAGGAAGATAAGAAAGCAACAAAGTCCACTAAAGAAGTCGACAAATTATCAAAGAAGACAACTTGAATCTTAAGATATAATAATTGGTAAAAAAATAAAAAAATATAAATTAAAGATTCGTCATACTTATTTATCTGCAACTAATCAAATAACTTTCTTCTTCGAATTATCACAATTAAAGCCCCAAATCCAAGAATAGAGGCAAAGTCCCATGGTGAAAACAGAAACCCACTAGAGCCGTCATCGTTATCTTCTGGTTGCAAAATATCACTGAGTCCTGGAGTAGAAGTAAAAGTGGGTGTAGGTGTAAAAAGAGAGCTACCCTCTCCAATATCAATTGTGCTTACGGGGTCTGTGGAGATAGGGTTTGTGTTCGAGGGATTTTTAATGATTTCCGATAAATCAATTTCAATTATTGTGAAACTGATAAGATCGCTCTCTGCAACCACACTTAAGTGTATAACAGAAGCACCTAAATCTCCAATAGGAACCGTCACCGTATCTCCAGATAAATCAACTATGTTTTCTCTCAATTTACCATTGTCATCAGAAAAAAGGAGTGTATATTCAACTGGATGACCTAATGTATCTACAGCACCACCATAATTAATTATGAGGGAACTCCCAGCTTCATTATCGTAATCAATAACAACTTGTGCTCTTGGATCTGATAGGTAATGGTGATTCTTAACAGGTGCTGCTAGAGAAGGAACATCAATTGTAGTTCCAGTCCCACTACTGAACACTGCTTTAGTGGGATTATCCAAAAGTCCATCATTATTAACATCAGTATCCATCTTAGCTGCATCACTGAAATAATTAGCTGTTAAAATTGAACTACCAGTTGTATATATATGAGCTTGCGGTTCATCAGGATTCAACAGATCTTTATTATTATCAATAAAATCATTTGACATAACGTCGTCTTCTTTTATATCTCCTCCAAATCCATATTGTAGATATAAACCAAATCCCAGATTTCCTGCAATTGTATTATACGCAATAAACAGATTAGTCATGAATATGGTAAATATGCTTTGATTAAATTTAAATATTGCACCGCTTATGAAATTCAAGCCCAGTGATCGATCCACATTTTCAGTCTGTACAATAACAGAACTTGAATTAAACCCATTTTTGTAAATCAAATTATTTAAAATGGTTGTATTAGTCCCAGTATCCAAATGTAACCCATTATCTAAATTGTCATGGATTAGATTTTTAGAAATATCAATAAAATCAGCTTCAAACCCACTGATACCATTTTTATTCAAATAGATATCATTCTTCAAAATTGATGTATTTGTCGATGTAACTACATTAATTCCTTCATGCGAGCTACCCCAAATTGTATTATTGTGGATAGTGTTGTTATTACTGTAATAAATACCAACACCTTCTGTATTGTTCTCCAAATTATTATTTGATATTGTTATTTCACTGCTATGAGAAAGAAACACTCCAACAGATGCATTATAGATATCATTGCTCTTAACTGCAGAATTAGTAACATCAACAAGAAGTATCTGTCCATAATTACCAGAAATCGTCAATCCAGAGCTATGATTATAATATGCAACTGGTTTTCCATTGACTAAATTACCATCCAGAGTATTAATTTTTTGATAAATGAGGTTATTACTAAAATGTGCAATAAAGAACCCATTGTTTGTTAGTGTATTCATTGTAATATTGGGTACTCTGGACTATCTAGGTACATCCCGTAAGCATTATCATGAATATTGTTTTCAAATATTTCATACTCTGATCCAAAGAATATTTTTAGACCATTTCCATTTTGATAAACCGTGTTTTTGAAGATTCTCAACATTTTACCAAAAGATCCTGTTATACCATCTATTAAATTCTGATATGCTGTATTTTCAGTTACATTTGTTGGTATTGGTATCGAATTTGACTGCCTATCAACTAAGATACCTTGTTCATTGTTGTAAGCTGTGTTTCTAATTATGCTGTTATTCGCACCATCTGTGGTAAATATACCCAGTTCATTCTCATATACCTCATTGTTCTCAATTGTAATATGAGTGGTAGTTTGTGTATAAATTCCGTAACGATTATTATGAGCAACGTTGTCCTCAATGATGAAATTAATTGAGTTATAAGCAAATATTCCAATCTCTGAGGATGAAATTTCATTCTGAGAAAATATTGATTGATCTATAATACCATCTAAATAAATTCCTGCTTCGAAATGGTTAGAAAACGTATTATTGGTAATCACAGCGTTTTCTACATTGTCTAAATATATGCCATAGAGAGTTCCGTTGAAAACAGAATTTCTAATTACAAAATAGAGACTTGTAAATGATATATAAATTGCCTCATCGGTAGTTCCATCATTCTGAATCTCGATATTCTCAATAATTATAGGATCAAATTCAGTTCCACTACCAACCCATGACATTGCTGTAGCCGTAGCCGTAAAATTGCTATTACTATCAATATAAATCGGTGAAACCACTGTATTTTGATTCGATGTGATCGTATCTTGATTAAATTTTATTGTTTAATTGATCTTGATGATCAAATGTATTTTCATTAAGCAATCCAGTTATGCTTAGTATTGATGTGAGTAAGAAAAATATTAAAATCGCTGATTTGTAAAATTTCATGATAATTCGTCCTGAGGATTTATTACTTAAACTTTTGAATTAGAAATGTTAATTGATTTTTTATTAAATGTTATTAAATACCTGCTATAGAAGAAAAATATTTTCAATTTTTGAAAATAACCATTTAGTTTGCTTAGGGATAGAGATTGTTAGATTAAGTCATTTCGATAGTTAATTCAACAATAAGAAGAGCAAGTGCCCAGCCAGATTTATCCTCCAACAATTCATTAATGAACTCGTAGAGATCCAGGGAATTCTTGATATTTGATAATTCATCATCAAATTGATCTTTAATCTTAGAGCACAATTCATTGAATATCTCCTTATGTGTATTTGTTATCCTGTCATCCTTATTGTGAAATGTTGAGGCTTTGTGCAGATAATTAATTGATGATGATATATCTCCCAGTCTTAGATAACAACGAGCCAAGCCATACATGGATTCTCTTCTATCTATTATCAGTGAGTATTTCTCATCCAATATGTTGAGAATATAATTCTCGATTGCCCTCTCATATCTTCCCTGATTGTAATAGAAATTTCCCATGGTCAAATTTTTTGAACCCAGATAACTAATCGAACTGCTTGCTGCCTGAACCAATCCAGTGACTGGATTATTGAAATATGGGATATTTGGTTTGTTCTTATCGGGACTGTACATCTCATAGATTTCGAGGGACGATTGAATATTATCTTTGTTAATCTGTTTTAAAAACGATTTATCAAGTTCGTTCATTCCTATATCGTCAGCCGACCGATTCATTCATTATTATTGACAGTGAAATGTATATAAGGCTGGAAAAGGGAGTTGAGGGATTATTGCGTATAGTTAAATGATTTTTTCATACGTATTTGGTGGTGGTATATTCAAACTCACTCTCATAGGATGCTATTATCAATCTATTTTTAGCCCTGGTAACTGCCACGTACCAGATCCTGCGTTCCTCATCCTCATCCTCCTCTCCCCTTTTCTCATATTGAGTGGCTCGATTGATCACAATCACAAGATCCGCCTCCTTACCCTTACTCTTGTGAATTGTCATCACCTTTACCTGATCCAATGAATTGATTAGTTGCTCCTTCTTCCAACCCTTTTCAATTCCCTTTTCAATACTTATCTTGGTAGCCTTGCTAAGTTTGCGTGTCAGGAGGACAAGGATTGCCGAGTTATCAAGATCTATTAGCGAGAGTAACATATCTCTTTCAATTGATATATCACTCTGTCCCTGAAGGATTTGATGTAATTTTTGATATTCTTGATAAAGGAATAAGGACTTTCGTTTTCCAATATTGATTACGTTGTTGAAATTCTGGGGAGTCTCAGATATTTTGAGTAATAATTGTATATCGTCCCTTGAGAAAGTAATATCTAATTCCGGATCGACGTATACCAATTTGGAGATAACTTCATAATACTTTTCAATTTCCTTTCTTTCCTCGCTATTGGTAGAATCCTTGGGATATACACAATTGACTATTCCTGCCTTTCGTAACTTTTTGCTGATGATGTTAATCATGGAATTGGTCCTGCACAAAACAAAGACAGATTCATCTGGATCTATTTCTATCTCTGATAATTCAATATCTTCAACTGACCCCTCTCTATCAATAGATACGTGGGATTGATAGGAGGAGAGATAATCATTTGAAATGATCACGCGTTGAGCCAATTCAATAATCTTTGGTGGCAATCTGTACGATACATCAAGAATAATTTCAGGTTCAGTAGCCTCATACTCCTGTAGAAATTGAGGTGATGAATTCTGAAATCCATAGATCGCCTGATTAGGGTCACCAGCAATAATTGAAATTTTGGTATTATCTGCCCATACTTTGAATACCTCAAATTGTAGGGGTGAAAAATCTTGGAACTCATCCATCACAAGTATATCACATTTAGGAAATAGTTGATTGGTGTAGCAGTACAGTAAGAGGTCGTTAAACTCAAAGAGGTGATTCTGCTGTTTATGTAGTGACCACTGTTGATGAAATAGAAAACTCACTTGTATTGCTAGTTTTGATAATTCATCCTTCAGGTTATCAAATTTATCCTCCTCATCATATTCATAGTCATCATCCTCAATTTCTAATTTGGACCAGTATTCATCTAGATATTCAAATGAAGCACTGATATCTCCATCTGGGAATTTGATCTGCATATTCTCATGTAGTTTGAAGAAAAGTGATGGTTGTAGATCATTGAGGGATTCAAGATATTTCAGATCAAAGATTGTATCGTTATTCTGCGACACGAATTTGAGAAAGGAGAACTTGTCTTGATAATTATGCTTGAATTCCTTGAAAAACTCCTCTTTTACTTTTCTCATATTGTTTTTTGTTTTGAATTTATTCCCCAGATGTTGTCTTACTAATGAATAGGAGAGTGAATGCATAGTCTTGATTGATTTGAGGTCTTTATCAGTTAAGTGAGGTAGTAGTTTGACAATCCTCTCCTGTACCTCTCCAATTGCAGCTTTTGTATGAGAACAATAAATGATTTGTTTCATATCAATTCCATCTGAGACATAGTTTTTTACTATCTGTAGAAGAGTATATGTTTTACCAGTACCGGGGAGTCCAATAATTTTGTATGATTTTCTTGTTTTTTCTGAAATCTCATTTGGACTGACAAGAGTTAACATGGAAATAATGTAGTATGAAAATTATTTAAGCAAACTAATCACTGAAATCCTATCTCCGCTTAATTGATTGTTTGAAGTAAATCGGGAATAATATGATCGAGATGAGAAAGATCGTCCTGGTATAGTTCAAGCAATATGACACTTAAACTGTTGAAGTATTTTCTTTTGTGATCAATCTTTTTACGGTAATTAATCCCAATTATACCTGATGCATTGGCTAGTCCATAGTACTCGATTAACACCCCATGTTCTGGTAGAAAGAAATCGGGTACAAATTTGGATAACTTGGGTTCATACTTGTATTTGATTTTGTGTGAGTACAACCAGTCGGCAATTCTTTTCTCACCCTTGGATCTCACCATGTGTCCCTTTAGGGTGGTGGAGATTATCCCGAACGATTTTGTTTTCTTTGCAACAGTATGGTCATTATTCTTCTGTTTTGATATCAGTAGAAGTAGGACCACAAAGAAGAGTAGGATAACATAATTTGCCATAAAGTAACCATTTATCTAAATTGTATATAAGAAAGGAAAAGATTCAATGGTTATACAATTTCGATCCAGTCTATGTCTTAAAATATCTTTTTGTCTACTTTCCTGTTCGCTAAAACATTAAGGAATTAGCATTATGTTCAACCATATATCTAGCTAAATATGATTAGAAATTCCAAAGATTCTTAAATCCAGTGAAAAGAAAATATTACTGGGTTCTCGGTACAAATTTTCCTATCCACAACTCTCGAGTATCTTTGGGGATCGATCAGAAACAATTTATAATGGTCAAATCTCTTAAACTTTGAATTCTTTTCTGCAATCGATCGAATTATTACGTTTCAAAATTGATTGAGTGTTTCTTGCAATTTGATTTGATTAAGGATAATTAAAATATAAAATA
>JAAFKL010000126.1 GCA_021399405.1 Candidatus Heimdallarchaeota archaeon
GATATAAATGATTACACGGGTTATCCCGAGTTGTTTGATGGAAGAGTTAAGACATTACACCCTAAGATTCATGGAGGGATATTGTTCAAAGATACACCTCAGCATCTTCAAATAATGCAAGAAATGGAGATAAATCCAATAGATTTGGTTGTCTGTAATCTATATAATTTTGGGGAGAAAGTGGCTGAAAATTCAGAGGAGAACAGTATACTCGATCAAATTGATATAGGTGGTCCGACATTAATTCGAGGAGCCGCAAAAAATTTTGAGAGAGTAACTGTTGTAGTTGATCCTGATGATTATCCGAAGGTGATGGTAAAATTCCCCGATCTTGATGTTGGTGATAGGATTAAATTGGCTGCTAAAGCATTTGCGATGATTTCAAATTATGACATTGAGATTAGTAAGTATTTGAATAAAATATCAGAGGTTTCTACTTCATTTTTCGATAACCCTCTAGAAAAGGATTATTTTCTTAGCGGTAAATTAGCTACAAAATTGAGATATGGTGAGAATCCACATCAATCTGCATCATATTACGTCTCGGATGGTATCCCATTTTTCGAACATATGGCAGGGCCACTTGTATCTTTCAATAATATATTAGATATAAATGCGGGGTGGAATCTTGTCGCGGAATTCGAGGATCCTTCTTGTGTAATAATAAAACACAGAACACCGTGTGGGGTGGCAAGTGCAGAGACTCAAAACAAAGCCTACGTAGATGCCTTAGCAACTGATAAAATTGCAGCGTATGGTGGAGTCTATGTATTTAACAAACCAATAGAACTAGAGACTGCGAATGAATTAGTTAAGATGTTTGTTGATGTCATATTTGCACCTGGATATCAAGAGGGAGTCATAAAAATACTGCAACAAAAAGAAAAGATGACAATTCTTGAAAGAAGACCTGGAGCTGTAACTAGGAAAGAATTAAACATAATCCCTGATGGCTTCGTGATTCAAGATCGGGATGTAAACTTACTCAGCAATGATCAACTTGATATGGTCTCAATAGAGAAACCGAGTTCTGAAGAGCTGGAAATGTTAAAATTCGCGTGGAAAGTGGTAAAACACTCCAGATCAAACGCTATAGTTATTACGAAAGGAACGAGGACTTTGGGAATCGGATCTGGCCAGACTAGTAGAATAAATGCAGTAAGGCAGGCAATTAAACAAACAGAAAATGTAGTGAAAGATGGTGTACTTGCTAGTGATGCGTTCTTTCCATTTTCTGACTCAATTCATCTTGCAGCAGAAGCAGGTATAAGATTAATAATAGTTCCAAAAGGATCAATACGAGATGAAGAATGTGTCGCTGCGGCAAATTCTCAAGGGATAACACTTGTATTTACTCACGTCCGTTCATTTAAACACTGACTATTCTAAAATACCTAAGAATAATATTTTTAATGCAATGCCGAATCTTTGGAAAGATGGGGTTTTCACTAGCAGAATTTTTCTTTTTATCAGTAGGGATCGTATCACTTTTCCCAACTTTCGTTTTGTTAAGACAATACAGATACTCGAGAATTAGAGATTATCTATTTTTTTCTTTTGCATTTTTCTTCAATTCAGTAATGCAATTCACTTTTTACTTAATTGAAAGTGATGCAAAATTGATTTATTTACAAATTGCGTACGGATCACAGGTGATATTCTATTTTCTATTCTACCTGCACGGATCTCAAATTGAATGGATTAGACCACCAAAGCCAATTACAATTATTGGCTGGGGTTGGGCTTTATCAATACTAATTTTGATAACTTTTTGGTCAAAACTCACATTTGAACCCACAGAGACTGTATTTTTTGTCTCCATGCCTAGAAGTTTCACCTCATTTTACCCAAATGGGGCAGGGATTAGTATTAAGGGGCATTTCATACACGGAACTTCATATCGGGTTTTTTCTGATCTATTCAGGATTTTCGTAATGTTACTAATTCTAAGAGCGTATATTCGTGTTGTACCAGTTAATGAGACTTCACGAATTAAATTCGCAAAACAGCTTTGGATTATAGCAAGCAGTCTTCATCTCATTTATTTATTTTCCATTCTTCCCTGGGGTATCACCAATCAGTGGCCGGGAATCTTAAACATGATTTCTTCTTTATTAATTTTAGTTATTATTGTATTTATACCAGAGGCTGCACTAATTTCTAAAGTACAGCTTCTACGGGCTAATAAATTATACAATAAACTTGCATATACAAAATTAGCTGAAAAAGCAAGTGAAGTAAAATTTGGAGCTGATTCAATTTTTAATTACCTTGAAAATCTACCTTCTGATGTGAAAGAAATGTTAAACCTAAATAAATAAATTTTTCAAAATGTAATTGAACCAAATTGATAGAATCAAAGGAATTCACAGACTTTAGGCAATGATAATTAAATCATTGAGATAAAAATTATGACAAACTAATACTTACAATCTCCTTTATGTTAGTTATTTTATACCATTAAATTTCGGAAAGATTCATGAGTGATCAGGGTTTAGGGAGGTTTAAATTTAATAAATTTATTTTAACAATTTTAATTTGGGTAATAATCATTGTAGCTACATCATCTGGCGGAAGTCGATTGACTAACGATGTTGATAGTGAAGCACAATTTATTGATCCTAACACGGAGGCAGGAAGGGGTTTTGAAATTATCGAGGACCGATTTCAGCAGGTAGATAATATTGTTCATATTGTGGTATTAGACATGCCTGCTACTAGCTCGCAGAATTTGAATAGTCCACGATGGCAAAATTACTCCTTAGCACTGTCTACTATGATATTTTTAGATTTTGCTGCAATTGATGATGATGGGAGAGGCTATAAACAA
>JAAFKL010000127.1 GCA_021399405.1 Candidatus Heimdallarchaeota archaeon
AGGTAGCTCAGTCGGTTAGAGCGTTAGACTCATAATAACGATCAATGGCTAGATTTAATCGGCAGTTAGGAGCCATCTAAAGGCCGGGGGTTCGATTCGAAGAACTTGAGGGTTCTTGGAGAACAATTCCCCCCCTCGACATTATTTTATATTTTTACACTTTGTGCAAGGCGAGTATGCCATAATTCATCTTTTAATAAATCTCTAATTGCAACTCTAATTGCTTCAGACCGATTTGGATATTTTTGTAGACGAACTAATTCATCTAAACCATGTAAAAACTCTGGGGGCATGTGTACGGTGACCAATCTCATAGTATTAACCTAACTATAATTCTACTTATTTTGTATTAAAAAAACTGTGTTACCAAGAGACTACACAGGTATCATTTTATCGAATTAATTGTTTCCTGTGCATAATTTACTACCATTTCGTCTATATCATCAATAAAATTTTTCAAAGAATCAATTACATTGTATTTTGTCTCAGGATGTCTACGAACCATACTATTAAGACAATGAATCGCAGTTATTTTTACATTACTCACTTGATTTTCAGACAATTTAGCAAGAGTAACAATCGTGCTTTCTATGTTTTCAACGACAAATGCTTGATGTTCATCCAACCAATTTTCTGGATCTTGACCAAATAAAGCTTCTTTAACAAATTCACCCGACCAGCTAGCGAGTACAATGGGGTCATCTGGGATTTGGGTTGAATCTTCATATTGTGTAGAATTATTTTCAATATTAGATTTTTCGATAAAATCATTTGTAGTTTGATTTAAAACATCAATTTGGGTAGTTTCATCTTCGATCTCCGATTCCTCAGTGAGTTCCTCCAGAATTTCAATATTAGAAACTGCTTCCTCGGAACCACCAATTTTTTCAATGATCCCATCTTCCTGTGCTTCATCAATAAAATCCTGCATCCATTCTGGTCTCTCCACAGGTGTTATATCTTCGTTTTCTTCAGAAACTTGATCATATAATTCAAATTCGCCCTCATTATCGATCTCAGGAGTTTGGTTTAATCGATTTAGATATTCTTCATGACAATCATTACAAGTTACTCTTATTTCAGACACATTATTCGTCTGAGTAGTTTCTATCCAGTTTGCTGTCTGCTTTCCGCAAACGTCACAAAGATCAAAATAATGGGATTGAAACCCCGGATCGATAACTCTACCTAAAAAATCTTCTTCGGACAATTTATTGTGAACTCCTCAGCATATTTGATACAGACATTAATTATTATAACCTTTTAATTTTACAGATCAAAAATCCATAATTTTTTTTTTGATTTTATCATCTAGTTGATCTAACAATTGTCAAAACATCTTCATCCTTTAATGGATGACTTAATGAAACTTTTTGGCCTGAATGCCGAACTGATTTTCCCCAAACACGGGCAAATTTAAATTCATCTCTAAATTTCCTGTGCAATTTATCACATATGTCACCCACAGTTGATCCAAATCTAACTATTAATGGCTCTTCATAATCTGTTTCACCTCCGTGAGGTCGTAAATATAGCTTAATCAAATGTAGATTATTGTAAATTGTATCTTGTAATTCATCCATATTAACTCCTGATTCTGCAGATACAAAGTTTGTTTTTGGAAATTTTCCCCGTAACACCCCTAATTTGTCATCGTCGGCCAAATCTATCTTATTAATTATTACCAGTGCTGGAATATAGACTCGATTACCTTCTAAAGCATCAATCATCTGTTCCACGGTTATGTCACTTCTAATTGTTATATCTGCATTGATTAGGCGGTATTCCTGTAAAATCTGTTTAATGGTTTTTTCAGTTATCTTTGTTAAAGTCTTCAAAGTTGAAATCGCAATACCTCCCCTCATAGTTTTGTGGATTATTATATCTGGCTTAGTTTGATTAATTCTAATTCCCACGTAAAACAGTTCATTCATAATAATTTCCAAATGACGAGCAGTATCAAATACATCCAAAACAATCAATAACAAGTCCGCGTTTCTTGCAACTGAAAGAACTCGTTTTCCTCTACCCTTCCCATTTGATGCACCTGATATTATCCCTGGTAAATCAATTATTTGGATGCTTGCACCTTCATAATACATAATACCTGGAATTGCATCAAGAGTAGTGAAAGCATAAGCACCAATTTCCGAAATCTCTTGGCCACATAGCTTATTCAATAATGTTGATTTTCCAACTGAGGGTAGTCCAATAAATGCAACACTACTGTCACCTGATTTTTTGACATCATAACCGTAACCCCCACCACCTGAAGAGCCAAATATTCGATCTTGCTGTTCTCTCTTCAGCCTGGCAATTTTCGCTTTTAAACGACCAACATGTGTTTCTGTTGCCTTGTTAATCTTAGTCTTACGTATTTCATCTTCAATAGCTTTGATCTGTTCGTTAAATGTACTCATATCATTTAACACCTAATACTGTAAACTGAGTCAAATTAACAAAACAAAAATGACTATGACGGTATTATTTCACTTGAATTTATTCCTATCGATTTTCTTCATTAAATTATTTCAAAGATATTTCTCAAAAACAGTTAATTCCAAAATAATTACTAATAACTAATACAAATCAATTAATTCTAAGTGAAAGAAAAAAAGGTAAAAAACTATTATAATGAATTTTCACATAATTATGATAACTTCTACCAAGAATTACAATTTGAAAAGTACAATATGGTGTTAGCAAATGAAACAACCTTCCCTGAATGGGTGCTTGATCATGGAGGTGGTACTGGTTTATTAGCTCAATGGTTAAACTACCCAGTATTAACAATGGATATTTCGGATGCAATGATCAGAAAAGGTCTAAAAGGTAAAACAAATGCACCTGCAGTAGTGGCAGACATGAATCATATTCCATTTAGGAACAATTCAATAAAAACCATATTATCATTTACAGCCTTGCAAAATAGCTCCAATATAATTCAATCACTCAATGAAGTTCTTAGAATAATTGAAACAGACGGAAAATTGTTTCTAACAATATTAGAGAAAAAATTCAAAAAAGATGAATTCTATAATTGGATGGCAGAAAATAGGATTGATTTCCAGATTACAAGAAATGTTGTTGAAGATATTGCTTTTGTTGCTCAAATTTCATGATTTTGTTAATCTAAAGAATCCAGATTATCGTTATCAGAAGGATCATAATCATCATAATTCATTGAAATATCTAATAATTGTTTTTCTCTCTCAAATTGATAATTTTCAATAGTCAAATTAATCATTTTTGTTCTTCTTCTTTCTTGTTTAATTCTGTAATTCTCGTTATATGTGTTAATTGCCCTATTCAGTTCGCTAATTGAAATAATTGCATATTGATTAATTCGTTTCACATTATAATCCTTTGAATAGACAACTGGTATTCCTTTTTCTTCTAAGATACGTGCTGCTTCTCTAGGCATTTTTTTTCCATCAATAAATATGATCTTGAATTTTGTTTTTGCGAGATTCTTAGCTGTCTGTTGACTTCCGCCTGTAGGATCAAGTATTAAGAGAATATCCTCATCTTGGACAATGGTATCCATCTCAAGTTTGTAAATTGCACTTTTTGAAAAAAGAGGTAAAACCTTAATGGGTAAGTTGTCAGAATCAAGAGTTGACCAGAGTAATGATTCTAAATCACGAATCCTATCTATCAAGATGTGGTTCGTTTTCAATTCTTTCTGAAAGCGTTTTGTTAAATGCCTAATTTGGGTTTCTTTTTGGCCAACAAGTTCTGATTTCAATATTTCCAAAGTTTCAACATCATTAATTTTGTTTAATTTTGATCTTAATTTTTTTATCTCCTTTGTCTGATTTTGAATCACAATTTCTAATTTACTTGAATGAGATCTTAGATTTGAGATTGTTTCTTCACTTCTCCCTAAATCCCCAAGTAGATTATAAAGCCTTCCTGGAAGATTTTCATCATTATCTTCTTGGATTGAAGTAAATTCACTCTTAAAATCTAGTGGTTTTCTTAAGATTTCAATCGCAGCAACAGCATCAGTTATTGAAAGACCACGTATTATCAAACCTTTAGCTGTTTCATTCTCTGTTGAATTAAAATCCATACCATCAATTTTTTGAAATATTTGTTTAAATCGATTCAACATATGCAATACTGCAGATAGTGCATCTCTCTCATGGGAGTTTAGTTTGTTATCAGGTAAAAGTTTGCTAACCAAATTTCTTTTCTCAATTTGGTTTAATTGATTTCGGGGTGAGAAAAGTTGTGCATTATAAGTTGCGGCTATTTTGCTAACAAACTGCGGTGGTGGTGAGACATCAGCACAAATTGCAATTGGACTTCCATATGATGCGAGATCACCAATTAGCTTTCCTTTTGACATATTCTTTCTACTGTAAATCGATTTTATCTGTCCAGATAGGCTAATAATTGCAACCCCAGTTGTTATTCCTGGATCAATCCCCACAAGTAATCGTTGGTGATTATTATACATATGGGTATTAATTCGATCAGTTCTTGTTTTGATAGATCTATGAGTCACAACTACTTTTTTTGGACTCCAGATTTTTATTTTAGCAGGGAAGAGAGATGAGATCTTTAGATTTCTTAAAACCGATTCTTTATTTTCAAATAAATGGAACCTACTCTGTTTTGCTCCAAATTTTGTCGGTGTAGAAATTAAATCAAATTGTAATTCATTTTTATCAAGCATTTCTCTTAATTGATTTGTGGCTCTTGAAACTATTTCTTCACCTTGCCGTTCATATCGACTTTGGGACCAGCCCCCTTTGCCCCTTCGTCGAGGCCTAGCAATGTCAATAATTGTTTCATTTTCAAAAGGTTCAAAAATCATTCCCACCCCATTCTCCATCAATTTAATTAATACATGAGCAGTTTCATAAGGATTTAGCTTTTTGTGTGATTTTGAAAAATTATGATGCTTGATAAGTTCCTTTAGGGGTATTTGCACACCTTGCTCATTTCGATTTACATGCACGAAATTTGTTAGTACCGGTAATTTTGAACAGAAGGAGCTGATAGATTCTTTGGGTTTTAATATTTCAGAAGGATTATCAGTACCAACAAACTGAGGAGAATATTGTTTAATAATTGAAATTAATTTGTTCCTACTGACACTAATATATTCTTTAATGGTTCCATCTGCTAGTTTTAAAACTACAGCTAATCTTACCCCTTCAATTCTAGCGGGTGAAGACATTGGTAGAATATCAAATGCTAAATAATTATATTTTAAGCTGTTTTTATTCATCTCTTCCATCTAATCGTCTCTATTGTTTCTCCCTGCATTTACTCCGAGGTTGAATGAGTTATAAAATTAACTATTTGAAATTTGACAAATACTCCCTCAGTTGATTTCATATATTATTTTAAGAAAAATACTTATTTTGTATTGAATTTGACTTTTTTACTGTTATCTAGATAAAATAAGTTAATTATGAAGTAATGAGATTACCTATGTAATATGACATTGCAAGGTGCCAAAGCGCTAAAAGAATTATCAAACAGAGAATTAAGAACTTTGATAGGCATTGAAGTAGGCATGAAAAATCATCAATATGTTGAAACTGATGAAATTGCTCGAGTTGCAGGATATTCCTCTAATCAAATTGTTCAATATTTAAAAAAATGTCACAAATTAAATTTGGTTAGAAGATGGACTGGACATTTTACTGGATATGAACTTACTATACATGGATATGATGCTCTAGCTTTGAACGCCTTGTATGAAAGGGGTGAAATTGTTAGTATTGGCATGGAAAAAGGTGTTGGAAAAGAGTCTAAAGTTTATTATGCATTAAATGGAAATGAGGAAGAAGTTGTTTTGAAATTCCACCGCGTAGGCTATTCATCATTCCTTCATGTCAAAAAGAAAAGAAGATACACAGCAAATAAGCATCATATTTCTGAACTATATTCGTCTAGATTGTCTGCAGAAACAGAATATGGCTGGTTAGAAGTGGCAAACAAGGTCAAATTAAATGTTCCCAAATTATATGGAAAGAATCGCCATGTAATAGCAATGGAATTAATTGATGGTATAGATCTTAATCGACTTTCTAAACTCCCCAATCCGAGATCAACCTTCCAAGAGATACTTGATTTTATCTATGATACTTGGAATCTAGGAAAATTTGTCCACGGAGATTTATCAGAACATAATATTATAATGACTCATGAAGAGAAACCCATAATTATTGATTTCCCACAATCAGTTAGTAATGATAAAGTTGAAGCAATAGAGCTATTGGAAAGAGATGTGAAAAATGTATTAACTTATTTTGAGAGGAAACATGGAATTAAGATTGATGAAGCGGAATTTGTTAGTACAATTATTAATGAAGAATAATTTATCTAACGAGGAACTCCGTCAATTTTCCAAGCATCAATTAATGTAATTAATTCATCTTTTTTTGACAGATCTTTTGAAGCAAAACTATACAGTTGAGACAACCCAATCCCCCCTAGATGCTCGTATGCTTCATCCATATCACAAACTGTTTCAACTCGATTCCTAAAATCTTTGTCAGTTTTTGCTTCACCAACAAAATCAAGAAATAAATTAAGAATTTGGAGTACTTTTTCTGATGGTCCAGGCTTGATTTTCTTAACCTCGGTTTTTTTACCAATTACGCTTTTTTGCATGGTCGAACTAATGCTTGTTGTTTTAATCTCAGATACCTTTTGGATGGGTTGAGAAATTTTACTTTTTTCAGCTGCAACAGGAAGGTGTGTAATATATTTATTTTGATTAAAATTATAATTTTGAGGATCATCAATTAAATGTTGTAGTACCTCTGTTAAGGGAAAGATGTAACTTTGTAATTCTGATTTCTCTCGAATTAATTCTTGTAAATCTATTTGGAATCTTGCAATTGATTCCAACAGTGTACTCCCACTCTCACTAGAGGTGCTTCCGGAATCATCTACTATGATTTCTTCCTGCATTTCTTGCATTAGTTTTAATTGATTCCGTAATTCATCACGTTCACTATCAAACAAATCTGAAAGATTCTCCAGCTCCTTTTTCTTGTCTTCAATAGAAGTTTTTTCATCTAATATTTTCTTAACCTCAATGTCTTTTTTAGCTAATTCGTCCTCCAACAATTTATCTTTATTTTTTAGTTTTGCTTCCAAGTCAGTTATTGTCTCTTGTGAGCTCGTGTCTTCAAGCTTTGTTTTTAATGCTTCAAATGATTTAATCCGTCGCATTGCAAGTTGGGGGCTTATTTTTTCATTAGTTAAATATCTGACGATGTACTCTAAATCAGCAACAGTCATATCATAGGATTTCAAGAGCCCATTTAGTGTCTCAAAAGAAGTACTCATCCATCTAGATAACAATTTGCATAAATAAAGTGTTTTGGAAAATATATCATTCTTGCGATAGATTTTCTAATATTTTTTGGTGGAATATTATAGTGGAACATTATCAATTAAATACAAAATTGGGATATATCAATCTGTAATTTATGAAAGTGATTAATCTCCCCTGGGTTGAGAAATACAGACCCAAATCTAGAACAGACCTAGTTGGAAATGATACTGTGATTAGTCAACTGTTGGAATTTCTCTCAACATGGAATCACAAAAAATCAAGACCTGCAATATTGCTCGTTGGTCCACCTGGATGTGGTAAAACCTCGGTAACTCATGCAATAGCAAATGATCTTGACTTTTTAGTAACTGAGGTTAATGCATCAGATGCAAGATCAAAAAATAGGATAAACGATGCCTTGCGAATTACATCTGAGTTCCAAAGACTTGATTTTGAGGATAAAAAACAGTTAATTCTCATGGATGAAGTTGATGGGCTATCTGGAAGATATGATCGTGGTGGATTAAATGAATTTATGAAAATTCTGAAAAATACAAAATATCCTGTAATTTGTACGGCAAATGATCCTGAATCTGATAAAATTTTAACCTTGATGAGAAGGATGAAAATTCGAAAACTTGATTTTCATAGATTAGAGGAATATGAAATAATAAGTCTTTTGGAGAAAATTGCTTCTAAAGAGAATTTTAATTTAGATGAAAACATTCTTGAAAAAATTGCAGAAAATTCTGCAGGAGATATTCGAGCTGCTATAAATGAGCTAGAATCATTGTATTATGGAAAAGAAATTGGGAATTTAGAAAAACGAGACAAAGCTAAGGTCTTAACTGAGACATTTAACGATTTATATCGGGCTAAAAACTATCACGAAGCATCACGAGTATGGTCAAATGCGCCCAGCACCTATTTACCTTTACTACTGCACCTGTTTGATCAAACAAGCAAACAATGCCGAACCTCAGAGGAATTGTATAAATCATACGTTCAAATAGCAAATGCGGATTTGGTTTTAACGAGGATTATGAAAACTCAGAATTGGGGACTTCTCAAATATTTTTTTGCATTTATCGGTCCGGGAATTGCTCTTTCTAAGGATCCAAAGTATTTCAATAGAATTAGCAAATTAAATAATCTACCTAACCAATTCAAACTTAGGGGTATTGCGAAAAATAAACATGCCAAAGCTTCATTGTTAGCACCCAAGATTGTTTCAAATCTTCATATTTCTACAAGGAAATTTGTTTTTGAAGAGTTTGATTTATTTGTGAAAATTTTGACAGGTAGGAAAGGGGCAGAGATTGCAGCTTGGTTAGATCTGGATGATGATGAGCTTGATATTTTACAAAAATTAAACCCCTTATCTACGATAATTGAGGATATAGACGAAGCTAGGAGAGTAGTAGGTTTAGCAAGGAGAGATCAAGGAATGAGAGTTAAAACAGATGATTTTTATGATCATTTTAATTCGGTAAACATTGTATCCGTTAATGTGAAAGATTCAGCAGAAAAAAATGTAGAGGAAGAAATTATAGAGGATCAAAAAGAAAATTTACAACAATCATTAGATGATTTCTTCTGAATCATTTTTGTAGCAGCCCATTTCTTGAACGATATTTTCTATAGTTATAGATCGGATTAAAATCTATTGTATATGTTGCTAATTCTCCTTTTGGAAGGATAACAAAATCCTCGATATTTTTTATCCTCGCATTCTTTATTGATGGATCAATAATGCACGACACAGCTCCTACATCATATTCGATTCCGTTTGTAAGATGGTCTGCAATTACAATCGGAATAACAAATTCTCTGCTTCTTGTAATAGCTAAGCTTAACCACTGATATTTGGCATATGCTCGATACCCCTTAGGAACAACAGTAAATGCAGGGACAATTAATAATTCTGCTTGTTGTTTGACAACGAGATCATAAACTAATTTCCAATTCCACAAATCTGCACAGATTATTACACCTAATTTTATTTTGTTTACTTCTATTACTCCAATATTTGCCCCAGGTTCAATATTATTTCGTTCTCTTTCTCCTTCCATCGGAATTGTTTTTGGCGAATATTGTATTTCCTGATCAATAATTGAAATCATTGCGTTATTCGTTGTTACCTTGTTGGTCAATTGAAATGGATGAGTTCCGAAAATGATGTTAAATTGAAAATCAGTTTTAATCTTTTCAATACAACTAATTACTTCAGTGAATGGAGTCTGTCCCCAACAATATTCAGGAAAAACGACTATATCTGTTTCAGTCGGAATTGTTTGGAGCGATCCTGTAATTCTGTTAACAAATGATTCAAGCTTTTCATCTGGTGAGATAGTAAGAGATAAACAGGCAACGGTTAAGGATGTCACAATATTATTTCTATGATTGTTGAAAATTCAAATTGTTATTGTTTATTGGATGTGAAATTATTATATCTTGAATTCAAAATAATCTTTTGAAGAATCTACCGACCATTCTTATGGGATCGTAATAACGATCAGCAACTCTTTCTTTCAGAGCGATGATAGCTTCGTCAGTAATTGGAATTGACTCAGGACAAACTTCTGTGCAGCATTTAGTTATGTTACAGAAACCAATCGAGAAATCATCCTTAATTTCAGCTAATCTGTCTGCTGAATCCAACGGATGCATCTCAAGACTTGCTAGTCTTACTAGGAATCTGGGGCCTGCAAAAACATCATGTCGCGAATGTGATCGAAGAACATGACATACATCTTGACATAAGAAACACTCAATACATTTTCTAAACTCCTGCACTCGGTCTACATCTTCTTGCTGCATTCTTGGATCATCGAGTCCTTCTGGATGCTGATATGGTAGAATACGTTTATTTACCTCATAATTCCAAGATACATCTGTTACGAGATCTTTTATCAGCGGGAAGGACTTCATCGGTTGAATCATTAATGGTTTACTAAGATCATAATCGGATAGCTTACTCATGCACATCAATTTTGGATTACCATTGACTTCTGCACCACATGAACCACATTTACCTGCTTTGCAATTCCATCTAACAGCTAGTTCAGGTTTTTCTTTCAATTGTATTTGATGAACTACATCAAGTACCACCATTGTAGGATCTACTTCAACATTATATTCTTCAAATTTTGTTCCATTTTCTGGATCTCCAATTTCAACAACTACCTTCAAAGTAGTTAATTCATTTGTTTCCTGACTCATGAAGAAGCCCCCTCTATGATCTCTTTTAAATCGTTAGGCATTTCTTGCATAATTTCCTCTTCTATTCCTACATCTCCGTTTTGGTCTTTTTTCAAGACGTAATAAATATTAACTAAATCTGGATTTGAATCTGGAAAATCAAGTCTTGTATGCCCACCTCGGCTTTCTTTTCTTGATAGTGCGGATAAAGCAAGTAATTTTCCTGTAATTATCATATGTTGCAAATCCAAAGCTTGGTGCCAACTAGGGTTATATTTCCTCCCCGGTTTTGCACCAGCTAGTTTGGCCTTTTGACCCATTTCCTCTAATTTTTTAATTCCAAGTTCTAAATCATCATTATTTCTGATAATACCTACGTGATTACCCATTATTTGTTTAAGTTCTTCATGGATCTCAAACGGATTCAATTGATTTTCTTCTTTGAATGGAGCGAGTATCTCCGAAACAAATTTTCGGATTTCATTTTCTGGAATTTCTATTGATTTAGTTTGAGAACTTGCATATTTAGATGCATTTTCTCCTGCTAATTTTCCAAAGACAACCAAATCAGATAAAGAATTTCCTCCTAAGCGATTTGCTCCGTGTAATCCTGCAGATACTTCACCTGCCGCATATAGTCCATTAACTGTTGTTGATTGAGTTTCAGGATCAACTCGTATTCCACCCATCACATAATGCGTGGTTGGACCAACCTCCATTGGCTCTTTGGTAATATCTAATTTTGCCAACGTAATGAATTGATGATACATTGAAGGTAACTTTTTCTTTATGTCTTCTGCTGTTCTTTGTGATGCAATATCTAAATAGGCACCACCATGAAGCGACCCCCTTCCTGCTTGAACTTCTGATAATATTGCTTTTGCTACAACATCCCGTGTTAATAATTCAGGTGGTCTTCGAGCAGTTTTATCACCATTTACCCACCTTTGAGCTTCTTCTTCTGTTTCAGCATATTCTCCTTGAAACATTTCAGGTACGTAATTAAACATAAATCGCTTCTGTTCACTATTTCTAAGAATTCCACCTTCACCTCTAACACTTTCGGTTACTAAAACCCCTTTAACACTAGATGGGTATATCATACCAGTTGGATGAAATTGTACAAATTCCATGTCTATTAACTCGGCACCAGCATCTAAGGCAAGACTATGGCCATCTCCAGTATATTCCCATGAATTAGAAGTAATTACATATGATTTACCAATTCCACCAGTAGCGATAATAAGAGCTTTGCAATTAATACGTAACAATTTACCATCAACTCGACGGTATGCTAGTACTCCTGCTATTTTGTTTTCATAGGTAAGAATCTTTGTCATGGTCACTTCCATGAGATTTGTAATTCCATCAGTATGAACTGCTTTATCTTGTAATGTGCGGATCATTTCTAAACCAGTTCTATCACCAACGTGTGCCAGTCGAGGGTAGAGATGCCCTCCAAAATTTCTTTGATTAATTTTACCCTCCGCTGTTCGATCAAATACTGCTCCCCATTTTTCTAATTCCAAGATACGTTCAGGGGATTGTTGAGCATGTATTTGTGCCATCTTCCAGTTACCATGGTGTTTCCCCCCTCGCATAGTATCTCTAAAATGAACTTTCCAGTTATCTCTTGGATCTGCTGCACCTAATGCTGCAGCTGCCCCTCCTTCTGCCATAACTGTATGTGCTTTCCCAAGTAATGATTTACTAATAATACCAACATTTGAACCATTTTCTGAGGCTGCAATAGCAGCTCGCAATCCAGCTCCGCCTGCACCAACAACGAGAACATCAAATTTGAGGGTTTCCATATTTGATATTTCATCATCTATATTTAGTTCAGGCATTAGAAATACCTCCAATCAGTATCTAGTATTCCCATTGCACCAAGTCTTATGTACAAATCTCCAATCAATACAGTAATCATACTTAACCAAAAATATGTTCCATGTCGGGTATTCAATCTCTTGATAAATTTCCAACTTCTAAAGCGTCTACGAATACTGGCCTTACCAGATGCTGTATTCAAACCTCCACCAACAACGTGTTTACATGAATGACATGATAATACATAAAGTGAGAGAAAGAGTGAGTCGAAAAAGAGGATAAGAACACCAACACCAAACCTAAGACTATCATCGACCCAAATAGCGTGGGTGAATGATAACCAATGAAATAACATCAAAACAAATGCTGCATAAAAGAAGTATCTATGTAAATTATTTAGAATGAATGGCCATTTATTTTCTCCCCTATATTTTTGATCTACAGCCCGTAACTCACCTATTGCACACCCAGCTGGATCCATAAAGAAAGCACGATAATATACTTTCCTTCCATAATAGCAAGTAGCTCGAAAACCAACGGGAGCCCAAATTAGTGCAAATGCAGGGGACACATTATCAGGCCACCACGGTATAAGGTGATCAACTTCTGGATCAAATATGGGGCTTAGATAATGAAATTCATCAATCTTAAAATTATCTCCACCAAACAATAATACAATTATTGTATAAATGGCGAAGCCACCAAAGAATCCACCTTGTATTGCGGGTTTGACCCACCATTTATCTTTTCTCTGAGTAATAAACCCTGTTTCATTAATTGTTGATAAAATAACCATGTCTGACAAGTGTAATCAGCCCATCTCTCATTCATCAAGTCTTAAAAGTCACGTAATTGAAAATATTAAATTGGCAATTTGTGAAAAATCCAATTCATATCATTTAAATTCGCAATTTTGCACTTCAATCAATATAATTTGTTCAATTCATTAGAGGGTGAGTAAGTGATCCTAATCTTTGATTACAATTATTTCCGCGTTACACAGAGACTTAATCATATCGTTTAAATTGTTTCGGTTTTCCAAGAGCTTGTAGGTAAGACAATAAATGGTACAAAGAGCACGTATTAGATTATTAAGTACAACAGTTGGGTCTTTGACTTCAGTTTGCGCTCAGTTGGAAAAAATCGCAGAGCAAGCAAGTGTCAGAATGAAAGGTCCTATACCTTTTCCGACGCGAAAAGTCATTATTCCAGTAAGGAAATCTCCATGTGGTAATGGAACTCAGACTTGGGAGCATTACGAAATGAAAATTCACAAAAGATTAGTTGATCTCGATGCGGATGAGAAAGCTATGCATCTTTTGATGAGATTAAATGTACCCGATGATATTAGAATTGAAGTTGAACTTGCATAATTACAAAATCAAAAACTAAAATTACCTACTTTAGTTAAACGCGCTATCATTATTTTATTAAAGGGAAATGATATAAATCAATTAATTCATCGCTGATTAGGATCTCTAATCAGGGCGAGAAGGATGAGGCACTAATATGTCAGCTATATCAGTTGGAAGAATAGTAACAAAAATTATGGGACGCGAAGCAGGTCGTAGAGCAGTAGTAACACAAATTATTGATCAAAATTTCGCAGAAATCACCGGACCAGAGGAATTAACTGGAGTACGAAGAAGAAGAGTAAACATTGCACATATTGAACCTACAGAATATGTCTTAGATATTTCAAAGGATGATAATGCAGATACTAGTGTACTTGAAGCAATTGACAGTGATGCAAAACTAAAAAAATTCATGGAAACCAAATTAAATTGATTGTTCAATGATGAAACCTTTCGAAAATCTGAAAATTCTTAATCATGATGCGATTCAAGAAGGGATCGATTCAATTTATGGTACAATTCCACTCGAACGTCCTATTAGGGAATATATTAGTTCAGGATTGATTATCTTAGATAAACATAGTGGCCCTACATCCCATGAGATCGTTTCCATTGTAAAAAAAATATTGGCAATACCAAAAGCAGGTCATTCGGGCACATTGGATCCTAATGTTACTGGAATCTTACCCATTGCGCTTGCTAAGGCCACTAAAATCCTCCCAACATTATTGACATCTCGTAAAACATATATTTGTAATTTACAGTCAAGTAAGAGTCTATCTAGAGATGTTTGGGAACCAATATTCGAAGAGTATCAAGATGAGATATATCAAGTTCCCCCATTAAAGTCCAATGTGGCGAAAAGATTACGTAAAAGAAGAATTTATAATTTGGAAATACTTGATATACGCGAAAAAGAACTGTTGTTTAAAGCTGAATGCCAATCAGGAACTTATATTCGAACACTTTGCATAGATATTGGAAAAACAATTGGTCAATCGTCATTTATGAAAGAATTACGAAGAATTCAAACCGGTCCGTTTCAAGAAGATCAGGCTATAACTCTTCACCAATTATTTGATGCTTATGAAACCTATCAAGAAACGGAAAATGAAGATCCTCTGAGAGAAATCATTTTGCCTATGGAAGAAGCAATTATCAATTTGCCAAAAGTAGTTCTTAGTCTGAATGCAATTGATCCAATTGCACATGGTACAGATTTGTTTTCTCCAGGTATAATTGCACATTCTGACTTTAAATCCGGAGAAATGATTGCACTTCTAAGTCCTAAAGGGGAACTTGTGGCGATTGGTGAATCCTATCGATCTAGTGAGAATCTAAAAGTTGACAGTAAAGGAAAAATAATACATCCTAGTAAAATAATAGTTGAGAGAGGAATTTTCCCAAAGTATACAAAGTAATTAAATTTTCTTTTTCCCTATGGATTTAGATGGGGTAAAGGGAAGTGGAAAAAAATCACTGAATTTCATCTTTCGTGATTGATTAGCAGAATTTACTTGTATAATCATAAAATCTTGATTAACAAACTCAGATAATACTTGTCTGCAAACACCGCATGGAGAACTAAACTGGTCATCGTCTGAAGCAATTGCAATTGCTTTAAATTCATGATTTCCTTCAACAACAGCAGTAAAAATGGCAGTTCGTTCAGCACAAATAGTCGGACTGAAAGAAATATTTTCAATATTACACCCGTGAAATATTTGACCCCCTTCTGTTAATAATGCTGCACCTACATGAAATTTTGAGTAAGGCGCATAAGCACGATTTTTTGATTCTATTGCTGTTTGAATCAACTCTTTGATAACTGAATCATCCATATCAAAATAAACCTCACATTGAACAATTAGTAGTTATCCATCTATTATGAGATAAATATAAAAAAATACGTTTGTCCTAGATAACACAATTCAACCATTAGATAAGTTATTCCCCCCTTGTAATTATACCAAGGATTTACAATAAGACTAGAGAATAAAATCTCACTATCAATTTCAGATGATTTATCTAGTTGAGAAATAAGAGATTTTTATCTATCTTGAATTTATTAATTTTTCAAACAACCCGAAACTGAAAATAAGGAAGGAGTTATTTATATCAATATTATGAATCAATTGACGATGTCATTAAGGAAACCAAAAAGCAAAAAGGACAGTGCTCCAATGCCCTCAACAGGTGCAGGATTAATGAGATATTTTGATGAAGACCTACCAGGTTTTAAAATCAGTCCTCGTGGAGTAGCCGTCTTAACATCAGGTCTAATTTTCGTAGTATTACTTTTAAACTCTAAAGTCAATCCGTTTGCATAATATAATAATCTAATCGGCCTGATAGTGAAGTCTGGCATCATGATGCGTTCGGGACACATTGAGCGGGGGTTCGAATCCCTCTCAGGCCACTTTGAGTGGATATACCCCAGTATAAGAATTAATACCATTAATATTAATAAATTCACCAAATAAATAAATCTGATAATCGAATAATTTTACTTCTTGGGAAAATATCAAAGGGAATTAACTTTATACTTAAAAGCAAAAATATTAATGAGAAAGTCGTAGTTTATTGGATTTAT
>JAAFKL010000128.1 GCA_021399405.1 Candidatus Heimdallarchaeota archaeon
AGAATTGTTTATTTTATATTCAACTGATATTGACAAATCAGGGATTACCAGGGTGCTCTATGGTTGAAAGATAGATATTGTTCATTGGAAAATCCGAAAATCCTACACCATAAAATTAATTGATTTTTTAATGCGACATCAAATTCAATTTTGATTTCACCATAATCATATCAGATATCCAATAGTTTTCTATAATCAGAGAATAATTTTTCGTATGGTTTCAGAAGCGGCAAGAAACGCATTAGATACACTTCAACACGCAAACAAAATAATGGAGGATTTGATAGATTTAGCACTCGGCGATGAGACAATTTCGCAGGAGGAGCAGGACCTTCTCTTTTCGATAAATGGTAACTTGCAACATTATGTGAAATTGACAATTGAAGCTGTTAGCGATAACATTGTTACAGATGATGAAAAACGGAAACTCATGGCGGTAGGGCAAAAAATAATTAATGATGCTGAAAAAGTTGCTATGAAGGATTCAACAGTATCAGAGGATGAAAAGAAACTTCTTGAGTCATTAATCACCTCAATCCGTGATCTTACTCCAAAGTAGGGATATTCACTTTTTCACAGGATATTACTTTCGGAATCTATAGTTTACTTTCGGAGTTCAAGCAAAGTTTGATTTGCCGACATAGGTATTTGCAATGTGAAATTTGACTTCAATGCTTCTTGGCATTCACTTTTTACTTTTAATCTCCCCTCCCTCTCGGTGTTTATTAATGAAAATTGGCATATTTTATTTAGAACGAGCATGGAAGCAGATTTAACAAATGTTGAAAATTCTTTGAGTGAAGAAGAGATACTACAACTTGAGGAAGAGATAAAAGAAAAAGAGAGTAAAAAATCCAAAACAAAAAAATCAACTAAATCGCCTAAACCTGAAAAAGTTGAATTTTCTCATCCAACAGACATGAAACTAACTGATATTCCTGGACTTGGTCCCAAGACTGCGAAAGCACTTGAAGATGGTGGTATAGAAAATCCACAATTGTTAATGGATATGAAACTAAGTAGATTTGATGAATTAGGAATATCCAGAACAATGGGCAAAAAAATTCGAGCAAGTGTAGTATCCTTGTTTCCAGATCTATTCACTGATTTCAACGAGAGGTACAGTTTAGAAGATATCGAAGGCATTGGTCCCACTACCGCAAAATCACTCCGAGAAAAGGGAATGAATTTTGAACTATTGGAAACAACACCTGTCAGAGAACTCGAAGATAGATACGGTGTACCTGCTAGTACTGCCTTGAAATATCAATCTGCCGTGATCCAAACTAAAGGTGGTTTTTTCACTGACGCATATGTTGTCATGAATAAACAACAAAATGCAAGGTCATTAACCTTTGGTGCAGAGAGTATAGACAATTTATTTTCAATTCCAGAATTAAATAGTACCGGGATGAGAGAAGGCGAAACCTACGAATTCTTTGGAGCCTTTAGATCAGGTAAATCCCAAGTTTGTCATCAATTATGCGTAACTGTGCAGTTACCCCAAGATAAAGGTGGACTAGGTAAAAAAGCGATTTTTCTAGATACTGAAGGAACCTTTTCACCATCGAGATTAACTCAAATTGCTACAAGAATTAAACTTGAAAAGAACTGGGATAAATCGGTTGATGATATATTAAAAGACATTATTTATGCTCGAGTGAAAAATAGTGATTCGCAGCAAGCCATCGTACACAAATTACTTGAATTTTTAGGAGACCATCCTGACGAATATGGTATACTCATCTTAGATTCTGTGTCTGCTCATTTCAGGGCAGAATATGCAGGTAGAGGTACACTGGCAGAGAGACAGCAGACTCTAAATTATCACTTAAGTGTACTCCACCGAATAGCAGATACTTATGGATTGATTATTGCAATAACAAATCAAGTACAATCTAATCCGGCTCAATTTTTCGGTGATCCAACAAATGCTGTCGGGGGAAATATCATGGGTCATTGGGCTGGGACAAGATGTTATCTACGGAAATCAAAAGGTGAAAAAAGAATTATAAAAATATATGATTCAGCAGTTCTACCTGAAAATGAAGCTGTCTTCGAAATTACTGAAAGTGGTGTAGTGACCTCAGAATAAGAGCATAAGAGAAAGATCAAATTTTAATTTTGGTTCCAAATGGAACTTCGTAATCTTCACTTAAAATCCATAACACTGGAGGATCAATTACTGGCTTCTTTGGATATGTCCCATGTCCATCTGTAAAATAAATAATTAGATCAATATCATAATTTCCTATTAGATCAAATACAGGTCTAAAATCAGTCCCACCTCCACCTTGAAATGTATCTATCTTCATCCTTTCACCAGCTTCTATGAAGGAAATATTCTGAATATCTGCATCACACTCAACAAGAATAATTCGGACATTGGAAATCTGATTCATGATCATCTCAATTTCAGCAAGAAATTGTTGCAGTACCATAGTATCGATTGAACCGCTTGTATCAATTGCTATTAGTAGCTGAATGTTTTCTTTTGATGTGCTTGGAAAATAATAACCATTCTGAATATGTCGTTTGTTTGGGATCCGCCAAGTTGTATCAAAACCTATCACTCTTTGAAGATAACTACTTAATTTGATCCTCCAATTAGTCTTGCTGTTAAATTTGTTATTTAAGAAACGCTTGATATTCGAAGGCAGTTCCCCTCTTTGTTTGGAGCGTTCATATGCATCTCTGATTATCCCACTTAGTAATGAATTGTTAAGTCGATCAATTTCTTGGTTCTTATGATGTTCGGACCAGTTATCCATGTCACAGAGGTGATTTGTAAAATCACTAATGTCATCTGGAAACTGATTTTTATGCTTATCATTTATATTTGCCATAGCTTGATTAATTTGATCTTTAAAGTCGTCGTTCTCTATTTGTTGGTTCTCAGTTTGACTAGAATTATCTTGGGGTTCTAAATTATCAAGAAGTAATTTATAGACTCTTTCGGTAGAAATATTGAGCATCTCTTCTGGAATTTGAGTCATCGAGGGAATTGACCAGCTATCTTGCCTCCCCATTGGTATGGCTAGATCAACCATGATCTGGTAAACTATTACATCTGAAGCAAATCCCCAAAGTTTTTTGTCACGCTCTTTTTTACGAATTGTGTGATCGTAAATCAAATGAAGCACAAGATGGATTAAATCTCCCTTGAGTCGTTCTTTCCAATTAATATGAATTTCTAAAATATTGGATACGTAATTTGTATTAAAATATAAGGATGAAGTATCAACACTAAAGGTGGAAATTGAATTTTCGAGAGTTGATATTATGGAAAGTTTTCCCATGATATATCCAAAAAAAGGATAATCAAGCAGCACACTTGCTCTTGCAATCGCAATGTTTTTGGTCATTTCCCTCCCAAGATCCGAATCATCAATTTTTACTCTATTTTCTTGATTGACAAAAACATCAAGTCCATTCTTATGAAAACTCAATGAATTGATGGAAACTTACATCTTAACAATTGTTATTATTTAGAAAAGAGAAAAAAAATGTTTTTTCAAATTAAATTGCAAATGACTTAAGTTATGGCTTTTCTTATGATCTTTTTTGTATATACATCCGATTTGAATATACAAAATCACATTCAGCAACTCCAGATCTAACGTCTCCGTCACCTCATTTTTCTTTTGTTAAAAGGAAAAAAATTAGTTGAAATGGATTTTGTTTTTTCACAAAAACGGTGCTTCCTTCTGCTTCTCATCCTACTGGGATCAACAAAGACAGCTCTTCCGTGATCTTTAACCACTAGCAGATCATTTACGGTCCGTGGACTGATTACTAGCGTTCCTGTTTTTATTTTACTAAATACAGGTTAGGACTGTCTTTATGACATTTCGGTACGTTTCTCGCTTTTCCGTAGATCTTCCAATGGAAGAAATGACAGGTAGATGCTTACCTAGTCCTCTTACACCTTTAGTTACCAAAGGTTGTAAGTGTAAATGTACAATCATTAGATTGTTACTCCAATAAATTGTCATTTTGATATTTAAACTACTTAAGAAAAGTATTGTTTGTAAGCTCTGTATATACAAATTATTTCATGCCAAACTAATCCACATAGTCTAATTTCTTTATAATAGGGTTTTAATCATCTCAATATTATTTTCATTAGATAATGTTATATTCCGGTGCTAGTTCTACTAATATTCCTAAATTTACCATATCTCAAGCTTTGAAGTTATTGCAAATTGTTATTAGCAAAATCAATCGAACTGGAAAACAAGGGATTTTCATTTGGGGATCACCAGGCATCGGTAAATCAGATCTGGTAAAAGAGTTAGCTTTGCTAACTAATCGGGATTTTATTGATATTAGATTAAGCACTCTTGATCCCGTTGATTTGAGGGGCTTGCCATCAATTGACACCCAAACAAATCAAACTAATTGGATTCCACCAAATTTCCTTCCCACCAGTGAAAATAACCCAGGGATATTATTTTTGGATGAAATTAATGCAGCACCCCCATCAATTCAAACTGCAGCTTATCAATTGATTCTTGATCGAAAAATTGGTACGTACATTGTTCCTGAAAATTGGATTATTATTGCCGCTGGAAATAGACTTGGTGATCGATCGATTACATTCCGACTCCCAACCGCTCTTTCAAATCGATTTACTCATCTTGAAATAGAAGTATCCACAGAAGAATGGTATCAATGGGCTTGGAAAAATAGTATTGATCCATACATTATTAGTTTTCTTCGTTATCAACCAGAATTATTGAATCGTTTCGATCCTGAAACTGAGGAAATGGCATTTCCCACCCCTAGAAGTTGGGCATTTGCGTCATCGTTTGAGGATGTCAGATCTGAGGATCTTGTATTGTATTACAAAGCGATTCAAGGAACAGTAGGTGAAGCAGTGGCTCAACAATTTTTAGCATATTTGAAATATCAAGATCAGATACCAGATCCCGATAGCATATTAGAAGGGAAAAATTATGAAACGCCAAAAAGTCCAGATATGCAATATTTACTCATGTCTGGGTTAATTAATGAGTTGCTCAGTAATTTTACACATGAGCGAATCAAACAATATTTTGCATATGTATCCAAATTTTCGAAAACGGAATTTGTAGATTATGGGGTGGTATTGGTTAAGGAGTTACTCCTTGCTATTGAAAGCAATACCAATTTAGAACAATCCAAATCAATACTTACTGATCATAATTCTTTCAAAAACTGGGTTAATGATAACATTGAAGTTTTTACTTGACAGAATGATTTTTAATAAAAATTAATTACATTTGATCTACACCTAATATCTGGCTAATTAAAATGTAGAAGTTGTTATTTCACCTTCATAATAACCATGAGCCACTAATTTATCTGAAACAGGATCATCCATTTCTTTTAGTTTGGCTAATTCTTCCTGACGTTTTCCAATTGCTTCAACTTCTCTGTTATAAGCAATATCACTGATTCCTTTCCTTTTTAAATCTAGGATGAAATATGATGCAGTCAAAAATAAAAATATAGCAATGGCGATGAAAATTACATTAATTTCATAATACAGAACGAGGACTGTAGCCACTAATGCGCCTACTGTTTGCGATAATGATAAAATAGTCCCAAGAAAACCACTGATTTTTCCCAAATCTTCATTCTTCACAATCGCCTGCATTAAAGCACTAAATGGGACATTGAATACAACATTAACAGAACCAATTACTGCCATTCCAATATATAATAATAATACTTCTGAAGGAACTGTAGCACTATATCCTTGATAACCGAAATTAAGATCACGTGAGTCGAAATACGCAGCTAAACCAACAAGTAGCATACCTAGCCCAACTAAATAAATCCCCATGACCAGAATAGCAACTTTATTTTTTATCTGTCCTCTTTTGGTGATAAAAATAGCTGTAATCAGACCCGAAATTGCAGAGAAGCTAAGAATAAACCCAAAGTCACGTTCATCCATGCCAAATTCATTTTTTAAGTAGAAAGCAAAAAGTGGATTGATCATGCCCACACCGATTAATGAAATTGCGAATAATACGAGAATGAAAGAGATTACTGGATCATTCTTTACCAGAACTAGTCCATCTCTTAAATCTGAAGTCAGGCTCTTTATGGTTAATTTACCATTATTCTGAACCGGCTTGAGATCTGCTTTAATTAGTAAAATAAATAGTGCAGAGACGAAGAAAGAAACAGCATCAACGATAAAAGCAATCTCTAATCCGTATTGCTTAATTAGTAACCCAGCAATCCCGGGACCAACTAATACCGAAATCTGTGTAAATGTTTGAATTAGACCATTTGCTTGTACTAATTGATCTGGTTCAACTATTTTAGGAATACTCGCTCCTCTTGCAGGGTAAAAGAAAATGGTACTGATTGATCCCAAAAAAGCAAGAACGAACATTTGGGAGATTTCTGTAACAAAAATAAACCCTAGTGTTGTCAATCCAGCAAAAATATCTGATAATATCATTATCTTCTTTCTATCGAACCGATCTACAAGCACTCCTGCAAATGGACCGAAAAATAGGGTTGGCGCGATTCTTGCAACAGTAATGAAGGCAACAAGCTGTGCTGATTCACGAGTAGGTAGATGCTCCGTTTTTGCTATCGAGAGGAAAATAATCGCTATTATGGAAAAATAAGTTCCCATATCTGATACGAATCCACCAATAAACATAGAGGAAAAATTTCTATTTTTTACAACTGAATTTGATTTTTGTTTAACTTCGTGACCTTCAAGCATAATTTACAACTCATTACTCAATTATTGAATATATTCAGAAAATGAATTTACTCAATTTATGATATATTTCAATATATAAAAACATTCTTAAACTGAGCATTGTAATTTTAAATGTAGTTCATTAAGCTATAGGGTCTATAAATCAATGCCGAATAAAGAAAAGGATCAGAAATTAAATACTGAATTCGATGAGGAGTCTCTAATCAAGAAATATAAGGAAATCCAAACACAAGGTATAGGTATGGCAATACTGATCGCTCTTGAAATGTACGGTAGCTTAAATTTCGAAGGTATTCATGATATGCTTGGTGATGTAAAGAAAAAAACAAGTATATTTAACCAAGTAAAAAAATTACATAAGGAGGATTTCATTGAAATCGATCCTATTGCCACAAGAGATTCAAGAGGTATATACTATCAACTAGGAAAACTAAGTAGAGAAATGCTAAATTATGCAAAATCAGATAAATATAGGTCACAAGTAAGAACTAAAACCAATGAACTAATTCAGATGGACGAAGACGATTTGCTTCGCTACATCATTAACGAGTTAAAGGGAAAGAATTTTGACGAATTAGCTCTGCAAGTCAAAATGCTATCAAATATCAATACATTTATTGAAAATATGGCTATCAAGAATGTCAGGAAAATATGGGCTGTTATTAATGAGAATAAAGATCTGTCTGAGGTAGAATTACTCGCTAAAATAAAGGAACAAGAGAAACCTCTTACTTTTATGAATATTAGTTCGGAATCCGTTCCCTTAGCAACCCGAAGTCAGTATTCTAGGTTTATGGATTTATATTTCAATTTTACTCAAGATCTTAATAATTTGATAATTGAATTTGAAAACGAGAATAAAGATTTGAGTGAATCAGAAATTGTGAATCAGTATCTCTATATGTTTTCTGCACCCATTCATCGAGATATTACTAAAAATATAACAAATTCATGAATTTTGAAGATTGAAAGCTTTCATTGTATTCCAAAGTAACATCGTAATGGTCATAGGGCCTACTCCACCTGGTACAGGGGTAATTAAACGTGCTACGTCTTTCACATTTTCGAAATCAACGTCACCAACCAATTTTCCATCTACCCTATTGGTACCTACATCAATTACCACAGCACCTTCCTTCACCATATCCTTCTGAATAATCCCTGCTCGTCCCACTGCCGCTACAATAATATCTGCTCTTTTAGTGATTTCACCCAAATTTCTAGTTCTAGAATGACAAACAGTGACTGTTGCATTTTCCATTTCAAGTAAACGAGCAACTGGCTTACCGACTAAATTAGATCTTCCAATAACCACAACATTTGCCCCTTCTAGCTCTACATTTGATCGTTTTAATAGGGAAATGACTCCATTTGGAGTGCATGGAATGTATCCATCAAACCCAGCATGCAATTTTCCAACGTTCAAGTAATGTAATCCATCTACATCTTTGTCAGGTGATATCCTTAGGAGTGTTTTTTTCTCATTTATGTGATCAGGAAGTGGTAATTGTAGCAATATCCCATTGACCTTGGGATCATTATTGAGTTCGGTAATTTTTTCAATTAATTTTTCTTCACTAATTTCTTTATCCAATCGAAAAATTTCATTGTCCATTCCAACTTCATTGCAGGCTTTCTCTTTGTAAGATACATAAACTTGAGAGGCTGGATCATCTCCAACTAATATTGTTGCAAGAAATGGTCTACCGTTAAATTTAGATAACTCTGCCTTAATTTCTCCTCTTATTTCAGAAGCGATTTTCTTTCCGTCTATTATGTTAAGATCAGTACCCGATTGTGACACATATATTTTGCTATTAAATGAATAATAACTCTACTTTAGTGTACAATAATATTGAATGAAGGTGAGGACAAATTATAAATTCTAACGAAATATACTGAGGTCATTGCAAAAATCAGAATATGTTCTATTTTTTGACGATGGTGGAGTAATAAATGATAATGAAGCTCGTGCTCCTCAATGGCAGAAATTAATTGCTGAATACTTCATTCCTAAATACGGTGGGACTTTTCAACAATGGAAAGATGCCAATCTGAAAGTCTTATTTAAGGAAATTGAGTTCTTTGCTAATTTGTTAATAAATAATATATATTTCGATTTCAGCAAATATCTCGACGATTCAGATGAACGATGGATTGCTCTAATGTTTGAGAATCTTGAAATTCCTGTACCTGATCGAAATGAGTGTATTAAACTTGCTAGAGCTGCCTATTCTTGGATTATTCCCCAAGTCAAATCAGCATATGATGGAATGAATGAGTTAATAATAAAACTCTCATACCACTTTGATCTTTATACTTCCTCAGGGACTGATTATAGCACACTCAAAGCGTATTACAAATCTCAAGGAATCGATCATTGTTTCAAAAAACTATATGGATCTGATTTGGTTGGTGTTTTCAAATCTCATCCTGATTATTTCAATCGTGTATTCAAAGATTCAGGTGTTGATCCCAATAATGCAATAATTATTGATGACAAGGAAAAGGTGTTGGATCTTGTCGATGGTTTCGGCGCAAAATGTCTGGTATCAAATTTGTCTGGGGCTACAATAATTACTGGAAATTATCCAGTTTTCAATAATCCAAATGAACTAATCAAACTAATTTCTGAAATAACTGGAGTAATGGTATAATCCAATTTTGATTTAGAAAACTTCATTATCGGATTAGGAAATTCACAATATAATTAGAGGATGTTTCTAAAAGACGTGTGTGCCAGAAGGACCCGAAGTTGAGGTTGTTAGAATCGGATTACAGGATGTAATTGGAAAAACTATTGCCAAAGTGAAAATATCAGATAATAAAAAATACGTAAATCAAAAGAAGCAATTGAATCAATTGAAATCAAGTATCATAACCAAAATTGAACGCAAGGGAAAATTTTTACTATGGTTTTTTAGCAAAAGTGGAGTAAATCATGCAGCACTAAATCATCTTGGGATGACGGGGGCTTGGCATCTCTACTCTGCTGACACTTGGAATTCATTTGATTCTCCCTTTGAACAATTTAAACATTATAAATTATATTTTTACTTCACAAATGGCTATCACTTACTTTTTAGTGATGTTCGTACCTTTGGTCAATTCAAAATGTATGATCCTAACTTGATTCGTGAAGTAAAATCAATCTCAACCTTAGGACCTGATATACTTGAACTCCCATTTCAAAACGATTTATTCATTAAAAAGATGAGAGGCAAACATAATAATAGAACAATCGAAATTGGCAAAGCGTTGCTAAATCCAAAAATCGTTGCAGGCTGTGGTAATATCTACAAAAGTGAAGCACTATTTTTGGCAAAAATAAATCCTTTCAAAACAGTCAATCTTGTATCAGATGAGGAGTTGAGTAAATTAGGGGATGCATTATCCAAGGTTGGTCAATTGGCGTTGAAAAACAAGGGGACTACTTTAAGGGATTATACACATGTAGATGGTTATTCTGGTTTAATGCAAAATGAACTTCTTATATACGGCCGCAAAGAAGGAAATTGTAGCATTTGTAATTCTTTAATCACAGCTGCAAAACAAGGTGACAGGACAACTTATTGGTGCACGAATTGTCAGAAATAATTAACCTGTAAAATCGGGTTGCTCAGCAAGCTCACCTAAATCTTCCTCTTCATCCTGTTCTTCCAACCAATCCATTACTATCCTTTCACCATATTCATTCACCCAGCTGGTTGTACTTTCAATAAATTCAAACATATTCAAATTCAATCTTGTTTCACCATGAGCCGCAATGTTTGTGGTTGTATACCTATTGAAGGCTGTTTCAAACATCCAATCAAGTAATTGGACTGATTCTTCCCCACCTGCTGGATAATTCATCAATTTACCATCAACGTCGTATTCTCTTTTAAGAAGTTCATCACTCAATTCATCCTTTAAACCAATAATCATTCCTTCGAGAGTATCTCCCCTAGCATTTTCAACAAGCAAAGGTGAATTTCTTAGAGATGTTTCTAGACTTTCTAATGTTCTCTTCAACCAATTTTGATACACCATTCTTGGACTTTTATCTCCTCTTGGTGCATTGCTAGGAATTCTTCCAAATCCTCTTAAAAAATAATTAACAAATCTATCGTATTCCATATATGCCTGGGAGTTTGTTCCATATCGATATTTTATCCATGAAGCCATATTGTATCCTGTCATAGTTGGTCCAATGGTTAATTTTTGATCACATATTTCGTACTGATAGGGGTTCATTTCATTGATTAAGTGATAACAAAAATAGAGGTAAACCCCAAGAGTTCTTTTTATTGCTGGTCTATATCTAATCATCACATCCAATACAATATCAAATGCTTCAGGAACTTTGTCACGAATTAACTTAAGTTGTAATCCGGTAAATATTATTATCCAAAGACACATTCTGGGTTCAGTTCTGGCATCCCTATGACGTTTGAAGGTTTCAGCTAGTGGTTCCATAATATCTGGTTTGTCTTCTCTGAAACCTTGAAGTTCTTCTTCAATAATTTCTATCAAGGTGTGGAAAACTTGAGTTGAAGCTCTTCCGTTAGGATCTGATTTCATTAATTCAATAGATAGTTTATCCTTACCAGTTGTAACTTCCTTAATTTTTGTATTTAGATATTCAAGTTGTCCTTCAAACATGTTCTCAATTAAATCTCGGATGATTTTGTTAACAACTGTAATTGAGACTTTCGTTTTGAATTCATAACTCATCATAGTCTGAAGAGATCTTTGCGTTCTTCGAAGAATAACTTTCCATTGTCTGGTTAACTCAAAAATGTTGATTTTTAGCTTTTTCTTCTTAATTTCTACAGATCCAGGGATTTTAACATCTTGCTGTGGTTTGCTGCTTGCAGGCGTGCTTAATGAAGGACCGCCTAAACCTGGACCACCAAGTGCGGGGGTTCCTGTTGATCCTAATGAAGGAGGGGTCGGTCCCCCTAATTTTGGTAATGTATTTTCACCAGGATCTTGATTTGACATATATATTTCCTATTTTGGAATATTCTACTTTAAGGTAGCTTTAAACTGATTAAGAAATGTAAATACTATCTCATTTAATTGATACAATAATTAGCTAATTGATTTACGCACTCCTCTATTTTTAGAAAAACTCTCTCGTAATTATTGGTGAAGTAAGGATCCTCAATTTCTAAATCTTCATCTAATATATTCGGAAGTAGGTAGGATTTAATTTCCTTCCCAAAATAATTTTCTAATTGTGATTGATGATGATTAGTCATGCTGAAAAATATTAAATCATCAATTCTATCAACTTTGAATTCTGAAATATGAGTTGGATGAAAATTATTAATTTTTTCAGGAGATATTTCTTTTTCAATCAAAACTTTTCTAGTCAGATCAAGAATATTTGTATTATGATAATCTGTACCTAAAGATCTAATAGACTTGTTAGCTTTTGTTCCTAAGACATGCCTTGTGTAGAGTTCCGCAAATGCAGATCTGATTATATTTCCGGAGCAGACAAACACGATTTGATTAGATTGGTGAATATCACGTAATAGAGATTCCATAATAATCATCTTCTTTATGTTTATCCGTGAAAAGGATAGCAACTTGTAATAGGCCCAGATATAAAATTAAAGGGATAATTACCTTGATAAAATCAAGAGAAATTAAGAAACCCAAAATTGTTGTTGGTCCTTCATTTGAATGATTAATAAATTCAATGGAGAACGCTATATATGCAATTGTAAATATTATTACATTTACGATTTGGATGACATTGTTTCTCACTAAATTCTTTCTTAATACGTAAGTATAGCCTGTAGGAGTACTTAATCTAAAGTATAGCAAAGTGCTGAAATCAATAATTGCATATATCGCAGTAAGAATAAGGAATAAGGAACTAAGCCCGTTTAAACTAACATTCTCATTATTTCTGATAGCTGAGAATCCATTGATGAACAAGATAGTTCCACTAGCCACTAATATGATAATTACATTTTTCATAAAACTAGATATCGAGATGCCAAATCCTACAATACGATATTTTGGTCGACCAAGGGTTTGTCTTAATGATCCTCCACTCGCATGGGTCCACAATCTTTTGATTCCGTGATAATAAATAAAACTAGCAAACACAATATAGAACAGAGTGGTGATCAAAGGAATACCGTTCGCTGGTGTTTCTTCTAAGACTGCAGATTCAGTTCCGATTCGAACTACCGCAAAACTCCCAATAAACATCATGAAACTAAACATTCCATAACTAAAGGATTGAAAATATGCTAATTTTTTCATATTGGTTAACCATGATTCCATATCCTCAATTCCACTCCTTAACTGAGAATTATTGGATATTCTTACCGTTATAGGGTAAAATATCAGGCTAAAGATGGCATAGTAATAGAACAAATAGAGGGGATTCATGTCGATCCCCACTGAGATCTTGAATGAATTAGGATCACTTCGAATAATTGCTAGACTAAATGAAAGAATTACTAAAATTAAAACATAAGCACTTGGGATCATAAATACCCCATGAACATACTGATAAAACCTCATATATTGAGAAGAAGTGGCTTGATCTAGTGTTGATGAATCACTTACCTCAAGTGGATATTCTATCTGTCTTCCATACCAAGGTGCTTCGGGCCATTGAATGTCCTTAGCAGCAATTAAATCTTGAGTAATTTGAGAGACATCACCCACCATTTGATTTAATCTATCTTCGGTTAAATTGCCATCTACGACAAAAAATTCCAATAAATATCCAATAATTTCAGATCTTGGAACTGCATAGCCAGTTGATTTTATTTTTTCTTCGATGTTATCCACTAATGTAGTCAAAAATTTCTGAATAGCTGTATCTATTCCTTGACTGCTCAAACAAGATATAACTTACTCAAGAATATAATAAATGATCCATTCCTTGATAAAAAACTGTTATATGTCGCATTCTATTTACTTAATCTAAGAATTCCAATTGATACAAGAAATGTTATGGAGTAACGTATCATTCCTTGCCATAAGTCTGATAAATCAAGCCTTAGGTCGTTATCCCACACCTCCATAAACGAATTGAAGCGGGAGATAATCCATATTTGTGCAATGGAATATATCGCAATCAAGGTTGCCTGAAATATTATTTGGATATTAAGGAATTTGATCCAATTATCCTTATCATGACTATGATTTATCAGACCCGAGATAATGAAGACAATAAAATAATATGACATAAGGATTAAAGTCACAAAGTTTAGAACTGTCAAATCATATTCTATTGATGTTGCATCAAAAGTTGTATTAACTGCTTTATCAGCATTACTAAAGATGACTAGTGACAGGTATAATATTAATACAGCACTTAGTATCAAAGTCAGAAAATTGATTACATAAAAAACAGATCTATACCTCATCCTAATTCGCTTATGGTTAAGTGAGGATATTTTCTCCTTTCGGATTTGGAGTATTATTAAACCTCCAAGAACCAAAGCAATGAAAGCTGTAAGAAAAGCAATTCCAAGATCCTGAATGGGTTCATATCCATTGATACGCTCTTCTCTAATAATTATGACTGATCCAAGTGTTAGATATAATACGTATGAAAATCCCATTGTCAAAATTATCTTCGTTCTCAATACTGTTCTATTATAACTATCATTCAACTTCGGCATAATTCGACCAAGAGTTGGTAGATTAAGCACAAAATATGTTTGAGACAGGTCAACAATAAATAAAACACTCATAATAAGCATAATATCTGGTTTCCAAAATAAAGAGTATCCATATATTAAATCTCCATCTAAAACCGATAAGCTTTGTGAAATCTCCTCATGATTTGCAAACACAGTAATCAGTGAATATAATGATTGGGCTCCTAATAATAAGGCTACTAACAAGAATATCAAATTAATTGATTGAGACCATCTTAGTATCCAAATTGACGTTTTATCAGATAAATTATTAATGCGACTATCCCTCATAAATCTTTGAAGCCGATTTAATTTCGTATTTTCTTTATCGAATTTGAACATGTAAGGATATTTTCGATTAATAATATATCTCGCAATTTCCTCCTCGGATGCGTCTATTGGAATATTCTCTTCTTCCATCAGCTTAGTTCGTTGAAAAAACGTACCTGTCAGTTTTTCCATAATATATCCGAGGATTTCACTTTGCGGGACCTGGAATCCGAATTGTTGTAACTCAATCTCAATTTTGGTTATATATTTACTAAAATTCTTTCTAAGTGTGATGATTTCCATTTGTGTATCATAAGATGTAACTTCTGGATCTTCCATCATCACCGACTCTTTCGCTAATTACAGTATAAGCTGATGTTTAATCCATTTGAACGATAAAAACAATTGCGGATACAGTTAGTGAATATAGGTTTGCAAATCAATAGTTTTATCCATTTTATCACCTGAAAATTTCAATAACAATTTTCCTGAAGAAGTGACATTAACAGAAAGAATGGTGTCTTTATCCACTTTGTTTAGATCACGATGAATTCTGTCAAAACCAAAATATTTGATATCAGACCTTCGATGATCCAAATAATCCGTATCTTTAACTGGAAGCACCTTGATATCATTAACAAATCTGGGAATTCTAGACCAACAATCAAGTACTATGCGCTCAAACCTGGCTTTTAATCTGATTTCGAAATTTTTAAATTGATTAATCATGTTCTCTCCCCTTTGAATTAATGATTCAAAATGAGTGGTACCCTCATATGTAATTTTTAACATATAATCACGCTCACTTTTGAATTCCCATGATTGTCCTAATCCTGCAATTGCAGCACCAACGGCAACATAGGTTCCATCTTTTTCGATCAACAATTCTTTTTCTTGAAAATTCTCATTTAGATAATCTAAATACAATGGCCAATTTGCACCCTCACCACTGATAATAATTTTCTCAATTTTAGTCCGATCAACACCTCGTTGGGTTGCTTTTACAATGATATTTCTAATTAGAAGCTTGAACGCCGTAAAAGTATCAGATAACAAAAAGGCTTCCCTGACATTAATTGAATCTGTTTCTGAATTTTCATTCAATGAAAATTTGTTATCAATCTTATCACTAGTACCAACAGGTACCTCGAAATCAAATGATAATTTGTGTTTTATTTCATTCATTTCACTAAATTCAATTTTGTTATCAATTAAATTATTGAGTAAATTTGTAATTTCAATCGATCCAACCCTTGTACTGAGTTTCGCTATAATAGTGGGCTTGCCCAATTCTTTTTCTCTCAATCTTTCAGGCTCTAGTCTTTTTCTACTTTTCTTCGCATCGGATGAAAAAAGTAACCCACTCATCTGAGAACTCCCAATATCAAGTAAAAGAGTATTTTCACGATTATTTGCTAATTTAAACTCTGATAATGAAAGTGAAGTTAGAGTATCAACTAGGATCACTTTAAGATAACCTAAATCTTCAATAAAGGAAATTATCTCCCTTTGAACGCTTAATGACATCTCAATACTGTAAGAAAATGAGATACTAGGGATTTTATGACTAATTTCAGAAGATACATTATCGAGCACTTGAGTTATAAAATACTCAAACGCTTTTTGAGCGGAAATCTTAGTATGTCTAATCCTCAAGTAACTATTATTTCCTGCATAGAGACCACTCTTCCAATGTTTAAACGTCTGAGATGAATTCTCTAATTTGAGATTAATTACTTCATCACCAATTATAAAGTCATTTAATGAGATAAAATGGATTAATGAGGGTACATTCCAAGTCTTTGATTCAGTTCCACAACTAGTATCGGGGATATAGACTACTTTAGAACGATGATCACCAATATCTAATCCAATTATGCATGAACAAGGAAGAGAAAGTTGGTCTGATTCGTCTAGAGGTCCCTTTTGTTTCAAATCCCAAAGAGCGAATTCTCTTCCCCTATGTAGACTTGATAATAATTCAAGTGAATTAAGTGCTGAAAGGCTTGATTTCCTTGCTTTCTCTTTTAAAGTTGGGATAATTTCAGTTACTGCCTCAGAATGATGACTGACTGGAAGCAGGATGGTTGCCAGCGCATCAATATCTAATGAATACAACCCAGATTGATTTCTAACTGTAAAATATAATCCATCTTCATCCATCTCAAAACTATTAGCGTTTACTGCTGGTATCATAAATTCAGCGATTTCCACACCATTATTGGTGTAAATAGGGATATGTAGTAAACCATCAATATCTGATTTGCGAATTGATTTTTGATAGATGTGAAGATCAATCTCTGGGTTTACTAAATTATAATGGCCTCTGATTTTTACATTTTTAGTCTCTATTCTATCCGGTCTGTTAATTAGCTCAGGAGCAATTATTAATTCGAACTGTCGATTTCTTATTTGAATGTCTGATAATTGTTCAAACTTGCTACCTTCTTTAATGGATACTGCCATCCATTTAATTTTTTCAATATTTGCCCATCCTCTTACTCCTATTTGTTCTATCAAATTTTCGTAAATATCGAGATCCGAACGATTTTGTGGCATCCAACCATCATCACTGAGAATTTTTAATAGTTCACATATAAATGGGAATGGATACTGAAGAATATTCTCCCACAAATACTCATAATCTTTACTTCGAATTTTATCTAATAACGATACATTTGCACTAGGATCATCGTTCAACACATTTTCTGAAGTTGTATGTGTTTCATAACTTTCAAAAGATTTTAACTGATTTATTCTTGCAAAGAGAAGTGACCCCATAAGTGGATCCAAATTTTTCACATATTGGTCTAATAACTCCAATTCTGGATCAATTTGTTCAAGCAGATCCCATTCATCTAACATCAAGTAGGTTGCAGCAATTAATGGTTGAGGTAGTTTAGTAGTCTTCAAAATAGATCTGATATATGGAAGTAAATTGGGACTCGGATGATTTATCCATAATTCAATAATATTTTTACGAGTTTCTTTTGGGAGGGTTTTCTTCAATGTATCCAAGGCTAAATTGCGAATAACTTTCGATTCATGTGAATCAATAAATTCTAACAAATGACTAAGTAAATTTTGATTTCCAGATTCACACCATTCTGTAAATAGTCCATTACACAAATCTAATTGTTCTTGAGTTGGATTCAAGACATATTTTTCAACTAAAAGTTGGTACGCTAGGTTTTGCTGATTTTCAGTCATTAACAATCTCCGTGTAATACAAATTTCTGTGGAAGACTAAGTAATATCCAAGTGGAATGATGATCTCATTATTCAGATTGAAATTCTTCAAATCAACTTCAATTGCTTAAATTAAATATTTATTGATTTGGTATAGAGAATAAAACACCTTATTGAAAATCGTATAAATAAAGAAGATCTTCTATTTCAAAACTAAGATATAAATTTCAGTTTAAAATCAAATCATACGTACTCTATTACTATAAAGAGTTTTAAAAATCGAATTCTCAAAGTTAGTATGTAAGGTTGCTTGGTAACAGACCATCTAAGACTAAGTTATACAAATCATAATCGCTTATAATGGAAGTTTAATCAAATTGTCTCAAAATAAAATAGTCACAATAATAAATGATCATGTTGGTCGTCCTAATCCAAAATCATCATTATATCCAAAATCAGAATCAGTTCTTGAGTTAGGTATATTAACCACAAAGAAAGCAGGGTCACTTTTGGAGCAGAATCAAATCACATTAGACGTATTTTCGGGGAAACCTAAAATCTACATTCAGCAAGATAAAGATCAGCTTTTTTATCCTGAATTCATTGAAAATGGAGATAGTGAATCAGAAAATAATTTGAAACTTGAAAAATATGTGTTAGAGTTGCTGATAAAGGAGAATCTTTCGATAAAATTAGAAGCACCCAATTTCGGAGGGATTTTTAAATGGTTACCAAAAGATGAAGTTTTATTACTTATCACAGTTTACAAATTGGATCCCTCTAGATCAAGATATAGAAGGGCACCATCTACAATATTCTCTATTAAATGTAGACAAATGGATCGTCAAGATGCTGTATTCCAGTCCTATCCAAAACATTTAGCAAGATTACTTTACTTCGCTCTTTTAGATTATAAACGGTTAAAGAAAGACGAATTTGATACTTCATACAAAAAAATTCTTGATCATTATTTCAAACCATTTAATGACTTTCTCTACAATGAGAGACTTTCAATCCGTGATCCCAAATTCCGTCCCAAATGTAAATACACTAAGCGGATAATTGAAAATGAAAATACAAAGGATGGAAGGGTGTTCTTAGAGGTGGAAGATCCTCCAAGACAAATTACAGAAGGTGGTAACTCAGTTGTACCTGCAACTGAATCGGGCAGCAAATTTGCCTCGGCAAGAATATCAGATTATGATGAATTTAATTCACTATTGATTTTCGAAGAAGGATACAGAATGAAAAATTGGCCTGAAAGTGGGACGCTTCTACTTGAGGGAGATATGGCAAGTAATCGCAGGAAAACGAATGCCATTCGAAAGATAAGATCTCGTGGTTTACAAGCACATGCAAAATTAGCAGATGCTTTAATGAGACCATGGGGGCTACCTGAAGTTATAACTTCACCAAGAACATATTACAATGAGGGCATTTCGCATGATAATGAGGAATCAAAACCTCAAGCTATTGCAATTGATATCGCATTGTCCAACAATGATGTGACCTTAATTCACGGGCCTCCAGGTACTGGTAAAACCACTGTAATTGTCGAAATTATTCGTCATGTGATTGCTGATGGGGGTCGGGTGATTATGTGTGCCCCAACTCATGTTGCGGTGGATAACGTCTTGGAGAGAACCATGGATATCAAAGGTATCTCAGCTGTTAGAGTTGGTGGTACTGCATATATGGATGATGAATTACAACAATTTCGGTTACAGGAAAAAATTAGATCCCTTGACCGGGCAATGCCATCCCTATCAATAGTAAAGGGTAAAGATAAAGCATTAAAGCAGATACAACAAAAATTCATAGATGGAATGGAAGATAAGGGTAAGGTATATTTGGAAAAACTTACCATAGAACAAGCAAATCTAGTTTGTGGAACTACTATTGGAATTGCACGATTCGAACCTCCTGATGATAACCCTATTGATTTTGATGTTATGATCATTGATGAGGCAAGTAAAACAACAGTTATGGAATTTTTGGTTCCAGCTGTGAGAGCTAAAAAATGGATCCTAGTTGGAGATCATAGACAATTACCACCCTATGTTAATGAACAAGAAATTAGAATTTATGTACAACGCTATTTCCAGAATCTGCTTGAAGGTATAGATAAAGACAATGGGAAGAAAACTTCTAAAGGTTCTAAAGAGACAGCTGCATCAATTTATGATGAAAAAACCAACAACCTAATAGCTAGTTTACGAAGGTTTCATGAGGAAACACATGCTCTAAGTGAAGGTCAAGTCGATCATCATTGGAATCGAATAATCGAACTATTTGAATATAATAAAAAACCAATAAAAAGTCTTGAAGAAATGGTTAATTTCGCTTTGGGTAGTTGTTTTCATTACTTCTTGAAAGAATTAGACGAATCCAGAAATGGACGTTTGATTGTACAACACCGTATGCCATCAATATTAGCCAATTTTATTGATAAATCAATTTACAAAGGTTTGCTGAAAACCTCAAGCTCTGCGTCAACTCATGGTTTCACACTACCCGCAATCCCATCATTGGGTATGGAGGAAATATCTTCTCCTTTAACTTTTATTTCTACTGAGAGATCAGAAGGACACGAAGAATCACCGGGTAAATACAAAGGATACTTCAACACTAAGGAAGCTGAAGTTATTGCTGAACTAATTTCAGAATTAGCCAAAATGGATGTGGCTTCTCTTGGCTTTAGTAAAAGTAATCCAATGACTATAGGTGTGATTACTTATTATGCTGGTCAATCTCGTGAAATAAATCGTGTTCTAAGAAGTGTAAAAAACATAGAACGTGAACGTGGATGGCGATACAAATCATCAAAACAACCGATTAAGGTACGTGTTAGCATTGTTGATAGATTTCAAGGACAGGAACAGGATATCGTAATCCTAAGTCTTACAAGAAGTAATCCTCGAGGTATAATTGGATTCTTAAAAAATATGCAACGTATCAACGTTAGTTTAAGCCGTGCTAAACAAAACTTACTAGTTGTTGGAAATGCTAGATTCTTTGCAAAAACAACCACTAAACCAGAACCTATTCTTAGACAATTGGCGAAATATGCTATTAAGCAAAATCTTGTGAGATATGTAGTGGGAGATGAGGAAGACTAATGTCGACTGCAATAAGAGATTGGTGTAAAAGTCGAAAGATTTTTCCAAATATATTTTTGCATAAAGTGTCGAGTGTAGGTCTCTTCTCGATTTCAAACATCGAAGCCAAAATCCAAAAAAGATTAGAACCACTGGAAAATGCCTGCCTAAACATGTTGTTAATTTTTGAAAGAACAACCAGAATTGAACTTCACATATTCACTGGATTATCACTTTCTGTTTGCGAGAACACTTTGCAGAACTTAGAACATAATAATTTAATCGAAGTGGTGGAATACGACAAAAAAATTCTCGATGACAATCTTACACGCTTAGAAAAAGAAGTTGGCACCGATTGGAAACTTCCAACAATAATGTCGATACTAGAGAGGAAACTGATTAAGCAATTTCAAATTTCTGACATTGGAAAGGAAGCAATTTCTGATTCAGGAAAAACAATCGTAGATTTAATTGATTTAGAAATCATGATAACCGCTAATCCATTCTATGTATTTTTGGATTCGGTTCGTTTGCGGGCTCAAGGCTTTGACACTTTAAATATGACTTCTGAACTTACTTATTCAATTTTAAATTTAACCAAATTAATCGAAGAAAGATCAGGGATTAAGCCTATATCGATAACAAATCATTCAATAGCAGACGGAAAGGAGGTTGTGACATCCAATTATTGGATAAGCGTTGATAGCAAAAATGGTAAAGAATTCTCGAAATCAAAGTTTAATGCCTTTCTAAGTAGCAATTCCTTTGATCGCTGGGTAAGGCCGGATTGGAGTAATGAACTCTATAAACAAATACCACACTATGATGACAATCTTGCTATGGTTATCAAAACAATTGGTTCTACCTTTGATATGGTTGACGAAGTAATAACTGAAGGTTTAGTCTTGAACAAAGATAAAGTATCTTGGACCCTAACAGCGGATCTTGAAATGTTATTACTTATTTCACCAATACGTCCTGAATTAATCCAAGAAGTGAATCCTGAAATACGTATCAGTATACCCGATTCATCATGGCAAATGGTCATGTTACTACAATTGGAAGGATATGACGATCTTGCAATACAGGCATTAAAAGCAGCTCGATTTCATGCTAATGTTTCTCGAGGGGGATTCAATTTGGAAAAAGGATTTAGAACTTGGACCAAAATAATGCAAAAGTGGGGTAAAAAAGCTAAATACAAAGAGTTCCGTGAGATAATACAACTACTAATAGAAAATAACTGCTTAATGGTTAAAGAATCAGTTATTTCCAAGTTATATATTGATTTAGACAACTTAGTTTCATTTAACACAAGAGGTAAACAATCTTGGAATTTCTCAAGAATCAGTCAACTTGAAGCTTTATTAGAAGAATCATCAATCACAAATCTATTTTATTTAGGATCCGAAGAATTGAGAAATCGAATAGACCAAGGGGAAAACTTCAAACAATGGGTAAAAGGGGTTAATTTTGAGCAAACTGAGTCGAAGGGAAAAATTCATCCTGGGATGATTTTGGCTCTAGAAAACAAATGTCACTATCTAGGTAATCGTCGGATTCCTGATACTGATGAATATAAAGAGTTTCGAAGGAATTCAATGAATATCCGTTTCAGAATTGACATAAATGCTCTAAAGATACCAGGAATCGAACCATTTTATGATTTAAAAACTGAGAATATTATCGAAAAATTATATCGCATACATTACGAATAATAAATTGAGTAAACAAATTTCAATTATTTTTGCTCAAAGTAGATAGGTAATCGATTAACTAAAGAATTGAGTTTTTCCAACAAATTTGTGGACGAATTTTCCATTCGCAAAGTAACAAACATGGAAGAGATCCATGGCATTGTTAACGTGCAAAGTAAGGCTTGGCAAATGTCAGAGCTTGAAATCGTTGCAACCTTTGAAATGAAAGCCGTTGCCTCATTTGGAACTGTACTTATTGCTGTGGATAAAACTGATGAAGTAATTGGGTTTATCTACGCATTTCCCTATTTTCCAGACAAACATTACAGTCATATGATGGCTACGTTACCTGAATGGCAAGGAAAAGGTGTAGGTTTTGCAATGAAAAAAGTACATCGTGAAATTGCTTTGGAATCTGAAGTTCAAATTAATTCAATTGTCTGGACAGTTGACCCTCTTTTAACTAATAATTCTTATCTTAATTTTGCCAAGTTAGGTGGTGTATGTTCAACCTATTATCCCAACTATTACGGAGATCCTGAAGAAGTTGGAATCTATAAAGGTATCCCGACAGATCGTTTCCTTTTGGAATGGCATATTGGCTCTGAAAAAGTAGATAGAAGGATGAAAGATTTCAAATCCGACAGAATAGACAAAGAAACAATGTTACAAAGAAGTCCAGTGATAAATAAGGTAGTTAAGGATCGATTCAAAGCACTGGATAACCCCACCTTCACTAATAATTTCTGTGTTGAAGTTCCAAGTGATTATCAAGTTTTGAAGAATAACTCACTCGAGATCGCAATAGAGTGGAGAATGGAATTCCGACGAATTTGTTTGGATAATTTTGAAGATGGATGGGAAATCATAGATTTTCACTCATTTCGAAAGGACGGCGAACGAAGAAATTATTATGAATTTTCAAAAAAGGATTAATATGGTCTCTTTGAAACATTCTCTGCGATTAATGGAATTGATCGAGATTGAACTGCCACTTGTACACCCATTCCGAACTTCATTCGGTTCAGAAACACACAAGCAAGCAATTATTGTCAAACTTACTGATACTGAAGGTAATGTAGGTTGGGGCGAAACTGCAGTCTCAACTAATCCTGGCTATTGTTATGAAACTGTCAAAACCGCTTGGCATATTCAAAATGATTTCCTATATCCAATTATCAAAAAATTTCAAGAGGATTCCGATGAATTCAATATTGAAAAATTAATCAAAACATGGGGTACCGTCAGAGGTCACGATTTTGCAAAGGGTGGAATTGAGGCTGCTCTTTGGGCACTCAAGGCAGAACAAGAAAACAAATCACTTGGAGAGATGTATGGGGCATCAAAGACCGAGATTCCTACCGGAGTTTCCATAGGTATTCAAACAGACAAACAAAAGCTATTGGATCGTATCGGTTCTTTTCTAGAAAAAGGTTACCACCGAATTAAGATTAAAATTGAACCCGGATGGGATAATGAGATTATCAAGGCAATACGCAAGGAATTTGGTGATATACAATTAATGGTTGATGCTAATTCATCATACACATTGTCTGATAAGGATTTGACTGTAATGAAATCGCTGGACCAATATGGTCTCACAATGATTGAGCAGCCATTAGCTTATAATGATATTTTACAACATCAAAAGTTGCAAGCTCAAATGGAAACACCAATTTGCCTGGATGAGTCCATCCATAACCCAGAAGATGCAAAACTCGCACTTGAGGTTGATGCATGTAGGATAATTAATATTAAACCTGGGAGAGTTGGTGGTTATTGGAATGCAGTTAAGATTGCAAATGATGCTGGACCTGGCAAAGTTTGGTGTGGTGGAATGTTAGAAACAGGAATAGGTAGGATTCATAATCTATTTCTACAGGCAAATTCTAATTTCACAATTCCAGGTGATACATCTGGCAGTGATCGATATTTTGAAAATGATATTATTGAACCAGCAGTTGAAGTAAATTCAAAAGGTTATATCACGGTACCAAAAGGTCCTGGTTTAGGTGTATTAGTTAAGGAAAATATGATTATTGATAATTCTAAGCAGGCAATTGCCTTCAAACTATCTTAATATCTGTTAAATTACCCTTGAAATATTGGTTTCAATAAAACCATTTAACTTAAATTAATTTAGTAGGACATTAGTAATGGTTCATCCTACTATCCCAAAAGAATCTGCCAAATTTCTTGCGATAGGTGGCGGAATGGAATTATCATCCAACAATCCCTTAATAAGAAAATTCGTGGAATTATCTGGAGGAAAATCAGGGAAAATTACTGTTCTACCCACTGCATCAGATTATGGTCACGAAATGGGACCTTTGTACAAAGAAGCTTTTCAAGAATTATGTGATGACGTGGAATACTATCTTATTGATGAAAGGAGTGATGCTGAGGATGAGCAATGTTTAGATCGTTTAAGAGAAACAACTGGTGTCTTTTTCACTGGTGGAAATCAATTACGAATAACTTCTTTATTAGGTGGATCACAATTTCTAGATATTCTTAAAGCAAAATTAGATGATGGAATAATTATTGCTGGCACTTCTGCTGGTGCTTCTGCAATGTCAAGTACCATGATTACTTGGGGCCGTGCCGATGAAATGGTCAAAGGAAATCTTCAATTGTCGCCAGGTATAGGTTTCATTCCTAATATGGTCATTGACTCTCATTTCATAAAACGAGGTAGGATTTCTCGGTTACTACATTTAATCGCCTTAAACCCGGGTTCTATTGGAATTGGACTTGCAGAGGACACAGGAATACTAGTCTCTGCGGATTCGACTTTCCCCATTTTTGAAGTAATTGGAAGCAGACAGGTGATATTAGTTGATGGGAGATCTATTACACATTCAAATATTGCAAATGTAAAAGAGCGAAGACCATATACCGTGACAGATGTTAAAGTACATGTGCTCGGTCCACATTACAAGTATGACTTTGAAAATCATGAAGTTATACTTCCTGATTCATTAGAGGAAACTTTCGAAGTACAAGAGCCTACCTTGGTTTCAGAATTACCATTCAAACCTAATAAATCCAAGGAATAATCTAATTTAAGAATAATCAATAAATTTTAATTATGACCAAAAATTGATATCTGTGGAAATTACTAAAGTTCTCTTTACATTCAAAGTTTGGGATGAATTGAAAACTTACTTAATAGATAAGTTAGGAACCTATGACAACTTAGAACTAATTTTTCCTCCGGATGATAAAGAAGGGACTATACTGGACCTAGCTCCTAAAGCCGATATTTTATTTGGTTGGAGACCTACAATTGAATTACTCAACAAAGCCAAAAATATGCAACTATACATTCAACCTGGTACAGGTGCCGAAAATTTGGTTCGAGTATTTGAAAACTACAATCGAAAAAAAGATATTATCGTTACAAATGGGCATGGCCATGCCTACGAATGTGCACAACATGCTCTAGGAATGCTTCTTACTTTAACTAATCACATTGTAGAGAATCATAATCAAATGGCTTCGGGAAATTGGAGAACTCGAGGATCGATGAGTTATGGTCTTAAAAATAAAAGAGTCGGATTTTTGGGCTATGGTCCTATAAACAAATTTGTTCATGAGTTTCTTTCTCCATTTTCATTGGAATTCTCAATTTTGAAACGAACTAGAGATATCGAATTAGAAAGCTCGATGTCACCAAAAATTAAATTTTACACTACACAAGAAAAACATACATTCTTAGAAGAACTTGATATTTTAATCATAGCTGCCCCTCATACAAAGAAAACAGAAAATATGATTGGGGAAGAGGAATTAAAATTACTTGGTGAAAATGGATATGTCATTAATGTTGGACGAGGTCCCATACTTGAAGAAAAAGCATTATTTCATGCTTTAAAAGAAAAAACAATCAAGGGAGCTGCAATTGATGTGTGGTATAATTATAAACCAGAGACGTCTGAAGGCAAAAAATACCCATATAGTTCTGATCATCCATTTCATGAACTTGACAATATTATTCTTTCACCTCATAGAGCTGGAAGTCCTTTCGGTGATTTGAGTAGATGGGATGAAAATATTAAGAATGTTATAACCCTTGCAGAAGGTAGAACTGATTTCATTAACATTGTCAGTTTGGAAGAAGAATATTGATTTACAAATTGTAAACATCTTGGGCAGGATTATTAACAATCATAGCTTTATCAAGCAGATCAAGTTGTTTGATCCTTTGCCAACCAAATTTTTCATACAATGAATGAGCATCTTTTGTATAAAGAAACCAATTACGCATCGTTTTAAATTCTGGATATGACATAATTACTTCGATTAGCCATTTACCAAGTCCATTACCCTTGTATTTATCCAGAACAAAAACATCAGCTAAGTAACCGAAAGTTGCTCTATCAGTTATCATCCTTGCAAAACCAGCAAATTCTTCAGTGGGCGATAGAATTGAGAAACAGATTGAGTTTTCTACAGCTTTACTTACAATATCAAAGGGGATCCCTCTAGACCAATATGAATCTTCAGACAAGTATTTATGAAGTGCGGATAAATCAATTTTCCTTTTATCCATCGTAATTGTGTAACCATCATTATTAATCCACGAAGTCATAAACTGCCATTTTTATTAACTGTAAAATATTTTTATTATCAAATTTGTTCCAATGCACAAACGATCATTTCTTCTGATGGACAACCTCGGTTTGTATCACAAACATAAACTCGGCATGCTAGTGCTTTAAGATCGAATTTCTCGAACTCAATATCATTAATTTGATTAAAGCAATCTTCAACATCTTTACCATTTATAATGACAGTAGGTGAACCGCTGAACTTCAATCCTTTTAGGTCATCCTTTTCGCTTACTGAAATTAACTTGATACTTGCATCCAATCCTTTTTCTCCAACAGTAGAACAGATAACATCACAAGCTTTGCGATAGTTATCACAATCACTAAAATACAAGAGCTCGATTTGAATGTCTGTCATGATAAATTTTGTCCGTACATTTTTTCCATTATTACATTCGGTATACTACTGACACTATGTCCTCCAAAGATTCAAGTACTTTTGCTCCCCAGATAATATTGAATAAAACGTGTCTTTTATTGTTCAGAAAAACCATCTGCGACAAAATTTACAATGTTATCAAACATTGAAATGGTTGAGTCACAAATGTAAAAATCTGTACAACAGTGCATTATATCTGATCAAAACACATTTTGATCTCACTGGTAAATATCTGACATTAAAACAATTATTCAATCAAATAAAATCTCATATTACCTACATTCAACTGCATTCAGATAATTCACAGGTAACCTTAAGAACACTGAGACAGAGTTATTCTTCGTTTTTTGAATTATTGAAATTGAAGAAAAAAGGAGAATTTGATGAGGAGGTCAATCCTCCCTCATACCTGGC
>JAAFKL010000129.1 GCA_021399405.1 Candidatus Heimdallarchaeota archaeon
GTTGGTGGTACAATAGAGACAATGATGAGTACAGGCGTAAATACGATGAACCCATTAATGTGGGGACAGGTATATGAATTAAGTGCCATAAGCCACGTTTATGAATCAATGGTTGGTATTGGGGTAGATCGGGAATATGTCCCATTAATTGCTGAAAGCTGGGAATATGACCCCGATACAGCATCAATCACGTTTACTCTTAATGAAAACATGAAATGGCATGATGGTGAGACATTAGACACATCGGATATTGTCTTTACTATGAATATGTATAGAGATGATGCAGGAGGTGCAAATGACGCAACTCCAGATTCTGCGGCAAATTGGACTATTGTAAGAAATCCATGGCTGGCTGAGTATATGATCGATACTGTTGCAGAAAGTGATACTGTCGTAACAGTAAGTTTATCTTTTGCACCTAAGTTAGCTGACGTGCTAGTAGAAATTGGGAATGCATGGATAGTTCCAGAACATATATGGAGTACAGTTGATGTCCCAACTTATGATCCAACAGAAGATGGAGCTGTGGGAAGTGGTCCCTGGGTATTTGGAGATTGGGAAAAAGGCCAATTCCTCAGATTTACAAGAAATGCGAATTACCATGGTGATGGACCATATGCTGAGCATAAAATAATAAACATTATCAGAGAAATAGAGACGGGTTACTACGCATTGAGTATAGGAGAACTACAATCTATTGGAGGTCCGATGACTAATTTTGTTCCAGTTGAACTGGAAAGCATTGCTGAGAACGATCCAGATATTGGTATCCACAGATACTTTGACGATTTCTGGTTGTATCTTGGTATGAATCAAAGGAGATACCCAAACAATGTGAAAGAATTTAGACAAGCAGTATATTATGGAGTCAATAAATCTGATATTGTTGACGTTGCCCGGTTTGGAAGAAACAAACCTGCACCTGCTTCTGGTAGTCTAGATTGGGGTACCTATTATAATCCAGATATTCCAAAATATGATTTCAGTCCTGCGACTTCAATGCAAATGCTAGATGATCTTGGATTTGTTGATAGTAATTCAGATGGAATCAGAGAAGATGCAAACGGTACAAAATTATCTTTTGATATTTACGTATCAGCAGAATTTGACAGATCTATTGTAGCTGTAAATATGATATCCGACATGATGGCAGATATTGGAATTGAGGTTATAGTAGTTCCAGCTCTGTTTGACGTAATTTGGGATGCAGTCGGAGGTTCTGGTCTTGGAACTTATGATTATGATTGGTCCTATATTGGTTGGACATTATTCTGGAGTGATTTTCATCCAAGTTGGGCAAATTGGTTATACAGTGGTGATGGTTACTGGGGTGGTACAATAAATCTACCCGGTTGGGAAGGTGCAAAAAGAGATGAGGTAACTGCGCTTTGTAACGAAATCTCGCTTGAGCTTGATGAAGCAGTCATTGAAGCTAAACTAGATCTAATTCAGGAGATAACTGCTGAAGAACTACCATATCTTCCAATGGAAATCCAAGGAAATGTAGAACTTTACAGAACTGATAAATTTGAAGGATGGCTTATGGGTGATATTACGGGACCAAATAATTTCTGGTCAATGAAAAACCTATCTCTCATAGATGGTGGCTCAGAAGATGACTCACCCGGATTTGAATTTGTGGCTGCATTTGCAGGTACAATGATCCTTGCAGTTATTGTTAGAAGACGTCGTTAATAACTAATACAACATTAAAATATAATTAAATCAATTTAAATAATGCATAAAAAATTTTAATTAATTACATGATAGTACTTTCAATTTTTATTGAGGATTTACGTTATGCATTTAGTCATCTAAGAATTTTCTCACATTTTTATGAAGTTTTAATTTTCCTAAATCTTTGAATATTGGTCCTTCTTTTAATTTGTGATATGGAGGAAAGTTACCTTGAATCTTAGAATCCCTAAAACTTTTCCAAAGGGGATTCATCCCATATGACCCATATTGACGAACCCAAGATACTTGATCAAAATCTATTACCTCTGTCATAACGGCATCATTTTCTCCAGCTTGTTGGACTATTTTTCCTTCAGGATCAACAAATATGGAGTTACCTCCACCTTGAGGACAAATGCAATTAACATTTAGGACATAGCACTGAAACATTATCGCTTGAGCTTGAGCTAATATCAATTCTGCGGGTCTGTCCGGAGTACATGTCAACGAAGGTTGTAATATTACTTCTGCTCCCATCCACGTCAATGTTCTAAATATTTCTGGAAACCATAGATCATAACAAATCACAACACCGATTTTACCTATATCTGGGATATCGAATACGACAAAATTTTCACCAAGATCTGTATCTTCGTGAGGTTCCCAAGGGTATATTTTTCTATATTTTGTAACAATTTCCCCTTCTGGATTTATAACTATTAATGTATTGTAAATTTTTGAACCCTCTTTCTCTAAAATAGACCCAGGTATGACCCATATACCCAAGCTTTTTGCTAACTTACATAATTTTTCTGTTAAATTACTGGGAATTTCATGTGCTTGGCTTTTCCAATTAGGACTTCCATATTCCTGGAGAAATAATTCACCAGTAAAAAATAAATCTATCCAGGGAAATTGTGCTTTTTTTGCTCTTACAACCTTTATAAAATATTCGAGATTCTTTTCTTGATCATGATAATTTTTTTTCAGCTGTAAACCAGCAATACCCAGTTTTCGACTCATTTATTTCAAACGACGATTTAGTTATTGAAAGATAAACCAATTGTAGAATACTCGATTTTTTAGCAATAATTTAGATTTATCACAACTTAGCAGTGAATTATTTGCATTTTATTGATATTCAGTGGAAACATATTTTCATTTATGAAAGCATAGGGTAATAGGAGATACTGATGGTGATCTGGAAAAATGAATTCAAATGTGCTGTAAGTCTTACCTTTGATTTTGATGCAGATATAAGCTGGCGAAATATTTTACGACGAAATAATATTAAACGTGACAATCCCGTTGTTTTATCCCTAGGTAAATATGGACCAAGAGCGGCACTTCCAAGAATATTGAGGTTACTCAAGAAATTCGACCTCAGTGCTGGATTTTTTATTCCTGGGGAGGTTGCTGAGAAATATCCGAATTCAGTTGAAGAAATCCATGCTCTAGGACATGAAATCGGCCATCACGGGTATTCTCATAAAAACCCAGCTAGTTGTACACCTGAAGAGGAGAAAGAGGAATTTGAAAGGGGAAGTAAAGTTTTGGAAGACCTCGTAGGAAAAAAAACTTTGGGATATAGGGCACCTGCTGCTGATTTAAGTGAAATTACTCTAGAAGTTTTAGCAAGGAATAATCAAATTTATGATTCCAGTATGATGACTGATGATTTACCCTTTACTCATCAAACTAATAATGGACCGATTATAGAACTACCCTGGAAATGGATACTGGATGATTGGGTTCATTTTGGATTCAACTACTTTCCAAAGTTAGAATATCAGTCTGGAATTAGTAGCCATAGGAAAGTATATGAAATATGGTCAGATGAATTTGAAGCGGTATACGATGAAGGGCTGTATTATATGCTTGTTATGCATCCACAATTAATGGGAGTCCCATCAAGAGCAAAAATGTTAGAAAAATTAATTCAATTAATGCAATCAAAAAATGATGTTTGGTTTGCCACACCATACGAAATAGCAAAATATTGGAAGGATACCAAGAGTTGATATAAATGAAAAGATTAGATGGAAAAATAGCAATTATTACAGGTATTGGATATGGGATAGGTAAATCCACAGCACTATTGTTTGGGGACGAGGGGGCGACTGTAGTAGGGGCAGATATAGATCAAAGTGCTGGTTTGGAGGTCATCAAAGAAATTGAACGAAACGGTGGTACTGGAATTTTTGTTCAAGCAGATGTTTCAAAAGCAAATGATGTAGAAGTTTTAGTTCAAACTGCAAGTTCATTAGGACGTATTGACGTGTTAATAAATAATGCGGGAATAGAGGTTGTCAAGAGCATTACAGATACTACCGAAGAGGAATGGGACAAAACAATTGATACTAATCTTAAATCAGTTTTCTTAACATGTAAAAAAACAATCCCAACCATGCGTAAACAAAACGCAGGGGTAATTATTAATAATTCATCCGCAGCAGCTATTGTGGGGTCGTTCTCTGCAGTTTATTCTGCTTCAAAAGGAGGCATTTTGTCATTAACAAAAGCTCTAGCTGTTGATTTAGGTCCGTCAAATATTCGTGTTAACTGTATCTTACCTGGAGCTATAGAAACACCAATGTTAGATCGCGTAAATAAAAAATTAGGAGATGTTGAGAAAGTTCGGGAGGAAAGAATCAAAGCATATCCAATTGGTAGATTTGGAAATCCTGAAGAAGTTGCAAAGACAATATTATTTTTAGCATCAGATGATGCTTCCTTTATTACTGGGGCCTCTATAGTTGTCGACGGTGGATTTAGTTCCAAATAAAGGATAGCTTGATTTATTTTATTTTAAGATAGTTTACAATGCCTTTGTATAACACTTACCATTACTTCTGCAACCTTTATCATTGACTCAATATCAACCCATTCGTCAAATGAATGAATTCGCTCAGCATTAGGACCATAGGTAATTGCAGGTATATCATGACTCACGAAATATCTAGCGTCTAAGCCTGCAGCACCCCCCATATAAACTGGTTCCGATTTAGTAACTCTCATATGTTCTTCCACCATCAATTTTGTGAAAGGATGATTTATATCCATTTCATGAGGTCGTGCATTCCATCCAAACCATTCAATCAACGGTGGATGCTCAGAAAGCCATGGGTCTAATTTTGAAACTTCTTTAATGGTATTTTCGACTTGTTCCCTAACCTGTTCCCGGGTTTCACCGGGAGGCCACCCAATTCTACATTCAATAGTACATTCTGCAGGTACTGTCGATGGCCAATCTCCAGCTTCAATGATTCCAATATTTAATGTAGTTGATTTTCCTTTCATTGTTTCATGTTGCTCAGCGTAGGGATACCTAATGTCTTGCTGTCTCTTCTTATGTAAATCATTTAGAGCGTTAATAATTGGAACGGATTTTAATACCGCATTTACACCATAATGTGCTGTCGCTGCATGAGCAGGCACTCCAGTGATTTTAACTCTGAAGTACATAACTCCTGCGCTAGCAATTCCAATAGCGTGACCGAGCGGTTCGGGTATAATTGCAGCATCGTATTTTGGTTGGGTCATTCTAAGATAAAGAACCCCACCCACTCCACCATCTTCTTCTTCAATAGTGGATTCCAAATGTAAGTTACCTTTCAATTTAGTCCCTGTTTCTATAAATGCCTTAGTCGCCATTATCATTGCAGCTAGCCCTCCTTTCATATCTCCAGCACCTCTGCCATAAAGTAAATTACCTTCGACTTCACCACCAAATGGTTTTCGTGTCCACTGATTCAATGGTTCTGCACTTACAACATCAATATGCCCACTTAGGCATAGTGATTGACCTCCTCCAGATCCTTTCAGCGCTCCAATCAAGTTTGGTCGATTTTCATATCCATATTTTGTAAAACAAGTTGTTTCAAAGAAATCTTCATGTTTTCGTAAATCTTCAATTGAAGGATTGGCATAGCTTGGTTCAAGCCCCATTTCTTCAAATTTCTTAAAAAGAAATGATTGACCATCATATTCTTTACCACTAATACTAGGGATTGCTACAAGAGATTGGGTTAATTCAATCAATTCGTCTTTATTATTTCTTATCCATTTGTATACTTCAGTTTCATGTACATTCATTTTATCTCACTTTGTTATACAGTATTAAGATTAACACTGTGGTTTTTGATAATCTCTACGAGTCTATCATGGGGTATGGCATAAACTGTGTTACCATTTATACCCGTCATATCTTTGGCTGCTACTATTGCATTGATAATCGCTTCTTCTGTTGCTTCAGCCACACCTTTGAATATAGGATCAATTAAATTTTCTTCGAGTGATTCCACCTCATGAACAAGTGGTGTGGGCTTTGTTTCGTTAAATTTATTTGCTGTTGAAAACGCAAGGAATATATCTCCTGATGAATTTCCCCCATAACCACCAACTCGCCCTAGGCCGGGAATAATCCTTTTACATAATCTCTTTAGTTGATGAGGTAAAAGTGGAGCATCAGTTCCAATGATAACTATTATTGATCCTTGTTCTGATGAAATTGTTGGATTTATTTTGGGTTTCAAATCGGATAGTTCTTTCCCAACAGGTACACCAGCTATTGTAAGATCCTCTCTCATTCCATAATTTGCTTGAACAAGTGCCCCAACAGTGTATTTTTGATCACGAACTTGACATATCCGGCTACTTGTGCCAATTCCACCCTTGAATTGATGACAAATCATTCCAGTACCACCACCAATGTTTCCTTCATCAGTATTTGGAGATCTTGAAGAATTAATGGCTTCCATAAGGTGATCCTTAGTAATGTGAAATCCGTTGATGTCATTCAACACTCCATCATAAGTTTCAGCAACAATTGGCAATATCCAGCGAAACCTTCCATCTTGGGGAAATTGTGTTAATTTCCATTCAACAATACTATCTCGGACGATTCCAACACTATGGGTATTTGTAATACAAATAGGTGAAGTAACCAGACCTGTTTCTTCCACCCAGTGAGTCCCTGTCATTTCTCCATTTCCATTGAATGAAAAATAAGCACCATACACTTGTTCCTGCTTCTTACCCACGGGAAAAATTACTGTTACTCCTGTTCTCACTGGACCTTCCCCAACAACTAAAGTTCCATCTCCTTTAATTATAGTAGAATGTCCAACTTCGACTCCTTCAACGTCTGTTATTGAATTATATTTACCTGCAATTCCGTTGAAAGGGATACCAAGATCACGGGCTCGAGTCATTTTTCATTCCTCCAACACCAGTTATTCAAAACAATTAAGGACCGCGTCCCATACGACATCCGTAGCGAAATATCCAAGACTACTTACTGGTAGAGTACTTGCATCCACTTCATCTGTAGTAACAAAGAATAGGACATCGCCATCATTAATTGTATGAAACGGGTCAATCATTTTTGCCATAGAGGAATGTACTTGTCTTGCAACCTGTTTTAGCTCTCTTGAATTTAAACTCTGGTTTGTTACTACAACAGTTAACGTCGTGTTCTGAGATACTTTTTTCTCCGGAGGTGGATTTTCTTTCATCCAATTCTGATAAAATTCAACTTGTTCTATCATTGAGACCCTTTGGTTAGTGTTCCGATTGAAATGCCCTTTGACAATCTCACCGGATTTATCTCTAATTGCACCAACAGCATTGAGGATAACACAAGCAAAAATTTTGACCCCCTTAATTTCTGTATATTGTGCACCTTGTCCTGAAATTTCAAAAATGCCTAAATTATCTCTATGGGCGTTGATTGACCTCCCCAGAACTCCACCTCCAACTCGAACTGAACTCCCAGCCCCTTGTCTTCCCATTGGAAATTTTCCTTCGAACATGTTTTGTGCTGCCAGCCTCCCTAATCTCTTATCTGGGTATAACGTGTTTCCTCTAATATGAAAATCCCAAACTATTGCACCTGGAACCACAGGTACTGACCCCCAATCAATGATAAAATCGTTTTCTGCAAATAGTTCCAAAGCAACCCCATCTACTGAGTCTAAACCGAGAAATGATCCTCCAGCTAAACAAATTGCGTCTGCCCAACCAACTTCATACCCTCTGACGGCAGGTGAACCCCCTCGAATATCTGCATAATGTCTTGCACCGCGATGAGGTTTGTTGTCTGTTGGGTCAAATTTTATGACTGTACATCCGGTGGGTCCTTCTGGATATTGTGCTATTCCAATTTTTATTCCAGGAAAATCAAAATTTAATATTGGCTCTCTCATTTCGGCATGAGGTTTAAGATCTTTACTTTCATTTGTTAATTTGTTATTATCTGTCACATGAATTCTCCAATATCTTACAAATTTGGCTTAATACTATAATCCCTCAAATGATTTGGTTAATTTAGATATTACCTGTGTTGCTTGTTCTTCTGTTATGACTAGTGGGGGTTGTATACGCAGAACATTTTTGTAAAATCCACCAGATCCCATAATAACACCATTTTTTCTCAAATCTAACACTATTTTGTTTGTTGATTCTGGATCTGGAGTCTTTGCTGTTCTGTCTTTCACTAATTCAACTCCAATCATTAATCCTCTACCTCTAATGTCCCCAATAACAGGAAATCTGTTTTGAAGACTTTCCAACTCTTCCATGAAAATCTTACCGATATTAGCTGAGTTTTGAACTAAGTTTTCCTCCTCAATCATTTTGATATTTTCTAATGCCACTGCTGAGCATACGGGATTCCCTCCATAGGTTGAAAAAAAATCTCCAGAATCAATAGAGCTAGCTATTTCAGGAGTTGCCATTGCAGCTCCTATTGGCATCCCACCACCCATTCCTTTAGCCATTGTCATGACATCCGGCTCTAAATTCCAATGATTTGATCCAAATAATTTCCCTGTTCTGCCAAATCCAGTTTGTACTTCGTCAATTATTAATGGGATTTCTCTTTCTTTAAGAATTTGAAGTAAAGTTTTGAAATAACTATCCGGGGGGACAATAATGCCACCTTCTCCTAGAATTGGTTCCATTATGAAAGCAGCTATGTCTCCTGGAGTATGTGTTTCAATAGTTCTTTCAACTGCCTTAGCTGTTTCTTCGCCAAATTCATCTTCATCGAGTTTTGATCTGTAAGCATATGGCACAGGTGCATGGACAACTCCGAACGAATTCGCGTAAGTGCTAAATCCATTTTTGTATTTTCTTTGTCCAGTCAAGCTTAAAGAGTATCCTAATCTGCCATGAAAAGACATTTCAAGTGAAATTAATCCAGCTCCAGGTTTTCCATTTTTGGATGCATACTTTTTGACTATTTTAACTGCATTATCTACTGCTTCTGCCCCACTGTTACACAAAAATGTATACTTGAGTTTTCCAGGGGCAATCTCTGCAATTTTTTTAACCAAATCGGATTGCGGGATTGTATAAAATAATCCTGATGCATGTATTAATTTTCTCATTTGATTTGTTGCGGCGTTAACCAATCGTTCAGGTGAATGACCTGTATTGGTAACTGCTATTCCCGAAAAGCAGTCAACATATTCAGTCCCATCAAGATCTCTTAAGATAGTACCTGATCCACTTTCAATCACGAGCGGGACCCTCGTAATTCCTTGGAGGTAAAACTCATGATCTTTCTTAAAATAATGTGCACTATCATTATTGAGACTCTCTTGCATATTAAAGGTGAGATGTGCAGAATTAATTTAAAGATATTGTAGTATCTCTAAAAATTCAACATGAATAATGTCGTAATTGCAAATTATATCATAAAATATTAAATTATCATCGATCCTAATAACAAAATTAAACTTAATTGCGAATAATTATATAAAATAAAATCTGCGGGAAATTAGTAAAAGGATAATAAAAAGTGAAGGAATTTATTTAGTCACAGATATACAATAAAAAAAACCTACAATTGTTGGTATAAATCCAATAGTATATTTATATGAGAATGTGATGTTAGCAAATACTAGATAGTATTTCTAGAAATACAACAAAGGTGAATGTATGCCTAAACCTAATTTAAAATCCACTCAATTCACACACAAAATTGATCAACTAGACAAGAAAATTTTGGACCTACTTCATGAGGATGCTCGGTTTCCAGTTCAAGTAATCTCAGAAAAAGTAGGAACCCCGGCATCGACGGTTCATTATAGACTAAAAAAGATGAAAGAGTCGGAATTAATAGAGGGGTACTATGTAAAGATCAATCCATCTAAGGTCAACCTTGACTATATAACTATAATACAAGTAAGAACAAAAGACTCCACCAAAGGTTTTCGTAAAACTGGTGATACGCTAGCTAAAATTGATGGTATCTGGGGTGTTTATTTTATGTTAGGTGATTGGGATTTTATATTACATTGCAGAACAAAAAATCGTGTAACTTATTTGAATATACTCGAACAAATAATGGAGATAGAAGATGTAGAACGAACATCCTCACTTATCATTGCAGAAGTCATTAAGGAAGATCCTCGAATTGAATTAACCTAGTTGTGACAAATTACTTATTTTCTTTTGTTGAAAATCAATGAACGAACATTTCTTTTTCTCAAAATTGTCGTAATGCCGACAGCGAGTATTACGCTTGGTATTGTGAGATTACTATCACCGTTACCATTTGAATTAGTATCATCTGGCTCTACATCAGATGTGGAAGGAATTATATACTGATTAAATATTTTTAAATACACTGCTATTGAAATATCATCGAAACCTGTGAGCACAGCCACTAAGTTTCTTTCAGGAATAACAAACATCCTTTGCCCTCTCCATCCCCATGCAACATAGGCACCCGTGGGATTTATTTTTGGGACCCACCATTGAAATCCATAATCCCAAGCTCCATCAAAATTTATTTTGGGCTTTGTGGCATTTGTTATCCATTCTTCATTAATGACCTGTATACCACCCCATGTACCATTATTTAGATACAGATACCCAAATTTTGCTAAATCAATGGGTCTAAGTGAAAGCCATGTTCCTCCAACAGTATAATTAAGTGGACCTTTCTCCCAATAATAGTTCACGATACCTAGAGGACCAAATAGATATTCAATAGCAAATGCTTCGGCTGAAATTCCTGTTGCACGTGTTAGGATAGCCGAGAGTATATGTGATATTCCTGTACTATACTCCATTACTGTACCAGGTCGGTGAACCAAAGGTTTATCCAAAATGTATTGTATCCAATCAGAAGTCTCTCTAACTGCATTCCAATCATTAGTATTGCTGCTATACTCCGGATACCATTCATTCCATTCTAAACCAGAAGTCATTGTAAGTAAATGGTATAATGTTATACTCGCTTTTGTAGAGTTCATGTTCTCGAATTCGTAATCGCTGAAGTAGTCGAAAACCTTTACATTAACACTGCTAATAAATCCCTCTTGGATTGCAATCCCGATTAGTGTAGACATAATACTCTTAGTGATTGAATAAACCCAATGCTTGGTTTCTCGATTATAAGAATTATAGTAACTTTCTTCTACTAAATACCCATTTTTTATCATAAGAATGGAGTCTACCACCATACCTAGGTTATCCATATAATCCTTCATATTAGAAATTATCTTGGGATCCACTCCTTGATCTACAGGAGAAGAGGTTCTCCAATCATCGTCAGGATAATATATATCATCGGATATACTCAACACTCCAGTAGGATTGTTGGATGAAATTACAAGAACGAGTAGAATGAACATCGATATTTTAGAGAAATCTAGTTTTTTCATTGTTTTATCCTGCTTTATGAATATTGATAATTTACATCAATTGATATAATCATTAAAATTAAACTAGCAATATTGCAAATATTGCAAATTAATATCGGTGAATTGACAAAAATCGCAGAAATTGTTAATAAAGATTAAATCAACATTTTGGAATACTAAATGAGGAAATCGAAAACATGATCAATGCGGATCTAATATTATATAACGGCACAATTCATACATTAGATAAAAAAAATACATCTGTAAGTGCAATTGCATCATATGATGGTAAAATTATAGCTGTCGGAGATAACAATGAGGTTCTTTCTCATGCAGGGGAAAATACTGAAAGAATTGATTTGAAAGGTAAAACAGTGATACCTGGATTAATTGATTCACATAGCCATATTATTGCACAAGGCATTGTCCGGAACTTATTTATTGATTTGAGTAAAGAGGCTGGCATAAATTCAATTGCTGATATCCAGAATACTCTTCGAAACCGAGCTGTGGATCTACCTGAAGGAACATGGATTATTGGGTATCAAGAAGACGATTCTAAACTCCTGGAAAAACGTCACCCTACACGTTGGGAATTAGATGAAATATCAGATAAGCATCCTGTAATGGTTGAAACAATCGGTGGTCATTTTCGAATTGTGAATTCATTTGCATTTGATGCTGTAGGAATTAGTGAAAAAACTAGGGATCCAATTGGAGGAAAATTTGATAGAGATGAAAATGGGCATTTATCGGGAGGTGTACATGAGAAAGCTATAGAGCTAGTTTTACCCTCCGAAAACAAATCTGTCTCGGATAAAATTGCATATACGAATGCAAAGGAAATACTTGAGGAAGGAGTTTCACAAGGATTGACTTGTATTTATGAATGTGCTATACATTATCTCATTGGTCCAAGATCACAGATCAAAGCAGCACTCGATCTGAAAAATAAAGATGAATTACCTATGAGAATTAGATTTGATATTACATTACAGTTAATGAACGAACTTGATGCACTTGGTTTATACAGAGGGTTTGGGGATGATTGGATTAGAATTTGTGGGTTGAAATATTTCTTTGATGGAGCAGTATCAGGACGAACAGCTGCTTTAACTAAACCTTATACCAACAAACCTGATTTTTATGGGGTTATGGCTACGAATGAACAGGTCGCGAGAGATGAACTGGAAGCTGCTTACAAAAAAGGGTTTAGAATCTCTGCGCATGCAAATGGAGACAAGGCAATCTTGCTATATCTTGATATTATCGAAAGACTTCAAAATAAGTATCCTCGAGAAGATCCAAGAAATAGAGATATCCATTGTACCGTTGTTAGCCAAGAAATTGTCGACAAAATGAAAAAACTTGAAATACTTCCTTCTATTTTTGGACCATATGTTTACTACCATGGAGATAAATTATTACCTGCTTTTGGTGAAGATCGGGCTGAATGGATGTTTGCCGCGAAATCATTTTTGGAAAGTGGGAATAAGGTAGCCGCACACTCAGACCATCCCTGTGCCCCTATGGCTCCATTGATGGGGATTCATGCTTTAGTTAACAGAAAAACAATATATGGTAAATGGTATGGAAAAAGTCAACAAATATCAGCATTAGATGCTCTTCGTCTATATACAATAAATGCTGCATTTCACTCATTTGATGAAGAGAAAATTGGCTCACTTGAAACTGGGAAGTTTATGGATTTAGTAGTTTTAAATGGAGACATTTTGTCTATTGATACTGAATATATCAAGGATATCCAAATAATGATGACTATGATTGATGGTAAAGTGGTTTATCAATCGATTGATTAACTTCAACTTTAATATAAATGAAATTATTTTAAAAAAATTGTAATCCAACAATATGATTTCAATTACACTTGTATTTTATCAATAGAACTCTTTGTAACCATAAATTTAATTGCTACATAATGAGGATAATTATTAGGAATTATGACAAGAGAAGCTTTAATTGATAGATTAAAAGGTAGTGAAGCCTCAGCAGTAGACCTTGCAAAGGAATTCAATCGCTCAGTATCAGGGATTGAAGAAGACATTGAGCACATAAGGACTACATTAAGATTAAATGATGAATTGGATTTAATGATTCGACCTGCAGTATGTGCACTCTGTGATTATGTTTTTCCAACAAATAAGGCGAAAACACCTAACAGGTGTCCTAATTGTAAGAAAGAAAAGATTCAAGTTGCAAAATTCAAAGTGAGAATCAATAATGGCTAAATCGTGAAATTGATCCTAGAACAAGCAATTTCATCAGAAAATTAATTATTATATGTTTATTTTATATTTTATTTTATTGATCTTTTAAGTGGGGTGGTAAATTTGGCCACCAATTCATCTTCTCTGCAAAGCTCATGATTGCTGGAACTAATAATGTCCTAACGACAAAAGTATCCATTAATATAGAAAATGCAAGTACAAATCCAAATTGAACTAAAATGTAACTCGATGAAAACATCATACCTCCAAATGCAATAGTCATGATAATTCCTGCACCTGTGATGATTCTGGCTGTTTTATCCAAACCTTCTGCAATTGCCTCGTCATTTTCCATTCCATTCCAAACATTCTCACGGATCCTTTCTATTGTAAAGATATCATAATCAATCCCTAGTCCCAGAATTATGCTAAATGACATCACTGGAACCATCCAAAAAGTAACTTCTATGTTATCTAATGCAGGGAAGAGATCATTCAAGAACGTATCATATTCAAAAACTACAGTAGCAGCTCCATAAATGAAAGATATTGTCAAAGCGATTGTTGCAATCAACCTAGCTGGAAGAATTACTGCCCGAAACATCAGACCTATGAAAATATAAATTCCTATTACTACAAATAATATCATCATTGGAAATAAATCATACGTACTTGCGATCATATCAGAACTCTCAGCGGTGATTCCTGTAAAGCCATATTCAAAATCATTTATGAGTGTTTGATCAGCTATTCGTTTTAAATCCTTAAGCAGATCAGATGCAGCCGGTGAGGAGGGATCAACGGGCAATACAATTTCAATGAATGCAGAATTATTTAACGCATTTACATATTGTGGAGCAAAATTTCGGTAATTCATCGCATCTTGTGAATCATATATTGTATTATTATCCGCTGCATTTGGATAAAGAAGGGCTTGAGAAAGAAAATATCCAATTCGAATCCCTCCAACCGAGACATGTGAATTAAAATTAATCCGCTCAAGTTGCGTTTCACTTATCGCTGCAGCTATGAAACCATCTATTTTATCAAAAGTATTTTCACCCCAAGCATCATTATCATTTGGAACAACTATTAATGTTACAGGACTGATTATACCAGGACCAAAGTGTTGCTCCAATAATTCAAAACCACTTTCTGAACTTGAACCTCTTGGAGAAAAGAAAGCAGTCTCAGCACGTGGGTTTGAATTTACAATTTGAGCTGCCAAAGGCAATGTAAGTAATAATACAGCACCTAAAATTAAGCCGTTCCGTTTTGTAGCAAATTTTCCAACCCTATAAAATATACCTCTTTTTGTTTGTACAGTATCACTATCAGGTTGAGGAGATGATTTAGAATCTTCAATCTCAGAAGTACGGTCTTTTTCAACATACTTACCAATCAAAAGAAGTAGAGCAGGTGTTAAGGTCAAATTAATTGCAAGAAGAATTAAAATCGCAACAGAAATTGAAATACCTACTGAAGATAGAATGCTGATGGGGAAGAATGCTAAACCTACAAGTGCAATTGTCAGAGTCAAACCACTTGTAAATACAGTGTGCCCTGCGTGTTCTAGCATTTTACTAACTGAATCATCAACAGATTTACCGTTCAAACGTTCTTCTCTAAATCGAGTGAGTAAAAATAGAGAATAATCTACTCCGACACCTAAAGTCATACTAATTATAACACTTGGGACGAATGACTGTATTTCTATTCCAGTTGAAACGACTATTCTTTCGAGTGTTGCAAAGGTAAGACCTATTGTAAGAGCAATTGGAGCCAAGGTTATAGGAAAATAACGATAATTTCTAAGAAGTATTAACAATGCAATAAAAACGATTGGGATTACGATAGCGTCAATTGTTGCTAGATCACGTTCAATAGATTCATCTGTATCGGCCTGTAACTCCCCAAATCCAGTAGTATAAACCTTGAATGAATTAATTTCATAAGATGAGATGTGTTCTCGTATCACTTCTGTAGATTCTTTTTGAAATTCACTATCTCCATCAAGGGACAGGATTATAATACTTGTACTGAGATCAGTTGAGACAAAACCATCTTTGAAATCATCGAGCTCTGTACCCGCAAACAAAAAGTATCCTTGAGCTGAAACAAGCTTACTACCATATTCATGCTGAATATCACTCGTAATATCAATCGTAAATTGTGTAAATTCAGCTGTCAATATATTTGAACCAGGATTGGTGGCGACGAGAATATGTGAAATCTGCTCTTCACGTTCTGGGAAATATTCGGTGAGTAGGGCATTTGCCTTATATGCGTCAGTTCCTTCAGGAGCAGAAAAATTATTCGTAGTAACATTAAAGAAATTACCTGCGAAAAACACAGTTAAACCTAATCCAATCACGGTCCAAGCTATTATGATTGGGATTTTTTGTTTGTTTAATAAATTTGTATATTTTGTTGAGAATGCCATATTAATACCTCTCATATTGATTTTAAGTATCATTCGCTGCTATACAATTTGACACTCAAAGCCATTCCAATTATTGGAATAACTTATTATAAATATTTACATTCAATTGGTGCAAAAATTGTAATATAACTTTATAAATATTGGAGCACAAACCAAATAGCATATTAATAGATAAACAGAACTTATTATGAAATACATGACAAGTATGACAGAAATCCGTAGGAATATGGAGGAAATTGATCTTAGTGATATACTGTCTATTGATGTCACAGAAATGCTAATTATGCAAAATCTAATGCGTTATCCAGATTCCAAACTAATGGCTATCGATCTAAAAAATATCCTAAACAGTATGTTCACGGGTAAAAAGAAGATTTCAACTAGCAGTTTTTATAATAAATTGAAGAAGTTGAAAAAACAAGGTTTCATCAAATATTATCAAGATAAAAGTGGGAAGATGCAAGGTCTTGAAAACACAGAAAAAGCCAACTTAGCAATTCAAGAAATCAAAAAACTTTCTATTTTCGCCACTAGCGATATTTTTGACTATTTAGAAGAAATTATCCCATCATTTCTGAAAGAAGCAAAGATTGATTATCAAGGTCAACCAATTTATGAGAATTTGTTGTTTATCAATCTTGAAGATGGGTTGGACGCCAGAGTTATGAA